>NZ_BAABKC010000044.1:30537-126914 GCF_039543625.1 Streptomyces similanensis
GCGGGCGCGGCCGGGGTCTGGGCGGCCGGGGCGGCCGTCTCGGTCGGGGCCGGGGCGGCCTCGGCCGGAGCCTGCTCGGCGGCCGGGGCCTGCTCGGCGGCCCGCCGGGCCTCCTCCGCCCGCAGCAGCGCCTCCTCCGCCTTGCGCTGCTTTTCCAGGCGCCGCGCCTCGGCCTCGGCGTGCAGCCGGGCCTCCTCCTCGGCCTGCCGCAGCCGCCGTTCCTCCTCGGCCTTGCGCCGGGCCTCGGCCTCCGCCCGGGCCTGCTCCTCGGCGAGCAGCCGGGCGCGCTCCTCCTCGGCGCGCCGGCGCGCGTCCTCGGCCCGCTGCCGGGCCTCCTCGGCCTGCCGTTCGGCCTCGCGGCGCTGGGCCTCCTCCAGCTCGCGCCGCTTGCGCTCCTCCTCCTCGGCGCGCAGCCGGGCGAGCTGCTCCTGGCGCTCCCGCTCCAGGCGCTCCTCCTCGGCCTTCTTCCGCGCCTCCTCCTCGGCGCGCAGCCGGGCCTCTTCCTCGGCCTTCTTCCGTGCCTCCTCCTGGGCCGCGATCTCGGCCTCGGACAGCGGCAGCACCTGGTCGAGCCGGTGCCGGACGACGGTGGTCACCGCTTCGGGCTCCTGACCCGCGTCGACCACGAGGTAGCGGCCGGGGTCGGCGGCGGCCAGGGCGAGGAAGCCGGAGCGCACGCGCGCGTGGAACTCGGCCGGCTCCGACTCCAGCCGGTCCGGCGCCTCGGTGAACCGCTCGCGGGCCGTCTCCGGGGAGACGTCGAGCAGGACCGTCAGATGCGGCACCAGGCCGTTCGTCGCCCAGCGCGAGATCCGCGCGATCTCGGTCGGTGACAGGTCGCGGCCCGCGCCCTGGTAGGCGACGGAGGAGTCGATGTAGCGGTCGGTGATCACCACGGCGCCGCGCTCCAGGGCGGGCCGTACGACCGTGTCGACGTGTTCGGCGCGGTCGGCGGCGTACAGCAGCGCCTCCGCGCGGTGCGACAGGCCCTGCGAGGACACGTCCAGCAGGATGGACCGCAGCCGCTTGCCGACGGGCGTGGCGCCCGGCTCGCGGGTGAGGACGACCTCGTGGCCCTTGGCGCGGATCCAGTCGGCGAGTGCCTCGGCCTGCGTGGACTTGCCCGCGCCGTCGCCGCCCTCCAGGGCGATGAAGAAGCCCGAGGCGGCGGGCGCCGTCACCGGGTCGTCGCCGCGCAGGGCGTCGACCAGGTCCTGCCGGAGCGGTACGCCGGAGCGGTCGTCGACCTTGGCGAGGACCAGCGCGGCCACCGGCAGCAGCAGCGCGCCGACCAGCATCAGCGTGAAGGCGGCGCCGCCGTGCGCGAACACGAACTTGCCGTTCTCCAGCCGGTGCGGGCCGATTCCGGCGGCGACCACCGGGGCGAGCACGGCGCCGAGGGCGATGAAGACCCGGACCACCGCGTGCAGGTGCTCGGTCATGCGCGGCCGGCGGTAGTCCTCGGCCTCCAGGTCGAGCAGGGTGTGCCCGGTGTTGGCGGCGACGCCCGCGCTCACGCCGGCCAGGGCCAGGAGCAGCAGGACGGTGGTGACGTCCGGGACCAGTCCGGCGGCGAGCAGGGCGACGCCGGTGAGGGCGATCGCCAGCGCCAGCAGCCGGCGCCGCGACAGCGTGACGAGCGCCTTGGGCGCCGTACGGATGCCGGCCGCGACGCCGCCGGTGACGGCGAGCACCGCGAGTCCGTAGAGGACCGGGCCGCCGCGCAGGTCGGCGGTGTGCAGCGCGCACACGGCGACCGCGGCGGCGATCGCCCCGGCGACGGCCGCGGAGGCGAGCACGAGCAGCGGGACGGCCCCGGTGCGGCCCTTGTCGACGCCGGCGCCGGTCTTCGGGCGGCGCAGTCCTTCGAGCGGCGACCGCGCGCGCGGGGTGTGCGCGCCGGGCAGTTCCAGGTAGGTCAGCACGGCGAGGGAGGCGGCGAACAGTCCGGCCGCGACGTAGGAGGCGAGCGCCGCCTGGTGCTGGTCGAACCAGGCGAGCCCCGTGCCCAGCAGGTTGTTGAGCAGGGAGGCGACGACCAGGGCGGCGGCGGCCAGCGGGATCGCCAGGAAGTTCGTGCGCAGCGAGAGCCGGCGCAGGGCGTCCAGGTGGTCGGGCAGCGGGCGGACGGTGGCGCCCTCGGGCGGCGGGGCGGGCAGCAGCGCGGGGGCCGCGCTCTCCCGGCACACCGTCCACAGCCGCTCGGCGAGTCCGGTGACCAGGACGGTGACCAGCAGGAGGGTCAGCGCGTGGCCGGGGGTCCAGTCGATCCACAGCGGGGCGGCGATCAGCAGCAGGGCGCGCACGCCGTCGGCGCCGACCATGGTCCAGCGGCGGTCGAGCGGCCCCTCGGGGGCGGTGAGGGCGGTGAGCGGACCGAGGAGGACCGCTCCGAAGAGCACCGTCGCCACGATGCGCGCCGCGAAAACGGTCGCCACCGCGAACGCCGCGCCCCGGTAACCGCCGCCGAAGGAGCCCTCGGCGACCGCTGTCTGGAGGGTGAGGAGGACCAGCACCAGGAGGGCGAGGGTGTCGCCGATCCCGCCCACGAGCTGTGCGCTCCACAGCCGCTTCAGCTGCGGCCGGCGCAACAGCGCCCGGACGGCGCGCTCGCGGGAGTCCGCCACCAGCGCGTCGTCGGGGGCGGAGGCGGTGGTGGGGGCCGTTGGCTGCTCGGCTCGCGTCATGCGTTCAGCCTATCGGGACGCACCGACAACACGTGGTGACCGCCCGAACGTGTGCACGCCCCGACACCAAAGTGATGCCGGGGCGTTCGTTCCGCGAACGAGACGTGAAGAACCGGGCCGGCCCGCTCCACTCGGCCTGTCCCCGCGCGGAGAACGCCCGCGCGCGGAGAACGCCTGCGCGGGGAGCACTCGCCCGGGAGCGCCCGCACGTACGGGGAGCGCCCGCACGAGGAGGGCCCGCGCGGGCGCGCGACGCGGCGCGCCCGGGTCGGTCGCGCGCCCCGGATCAGTCCTCCGCGGCCTTCGAGGACGCCGTCTTCTTGGCGGTCGTCGCCTTGGCCGCGGTCTTCTTGGCGGTGGCGGTGGTCGTCTTCTTGGCGGTGGCGGTGGTCGTCTTCCTGGCGGCGGTCTTCTTGGCGGCCGTCTTCTTCGCCGCCGTGGCCGTCGTCTTCTTGGCCGCCGTCTTCTTGGCGGGCGCCTTCTTCGCGGTCTTCTTGGCCGGTCCCTTGGCGCGCTTCTCCGCGAGCAGCTCGAATCCGCGTTCGGGCGTGATCGTCTCGACGCTGTCGCCGGAGCGCAGGGTCGCGTTGGTCTCGCCGTCGGTGACGTACGGCCCGAAGCGGCCGTCCTTGACCACGACCGGCTTCGCGCTGACCGGGTCCTCGCCCAGTTCCTTCAGCGGCGGCTTGGCCGCGGCCCGGCCCCGCTGCTTGGGCTGGGCGTAGATCGCCAGCGCCTCTTCCAGCGTGATCGTGAAGAGCTGGTCCTCGGACTGCAGCGACCGCGAGTCGGTGCCCTTCTTCAGATACGGGCCGTAGCGGCCGTTCTGCGCGGTGATCTCCTGGCCCTCGGCGTCGGCGCCGACCACGCGCGGCAGCGACATGAGCCGGAGCGCGTCCTCCAGGGTCACCGTGTCCAGGGCCATCGTCTTGAAGAGGGACGCCGTGCGCGGCTTGACCGCGTTCTTGCCCGTCTTCGGGGTGCCCTCGGGGAGGATCTCCGTGACGTACGGGCCGTAGCGGCCGGCCTTGGCGACGATGGCGTGCCCGGTCTGCGGGTCGGTGCCCAGTTCGAAGTCGCCGCTGGGCTTGGCGAGGAGTTCCTCGGCCAGCTCCACGCTCAGCTCGTCCGGCGCCAGGTCGTCCGGGATGTCGGCGCGCTGGTGCTCCTCGGTGTCCTTCTCGCCGCGCTCGATGTACGGCCCGTAGCGGCCCACCCGCAGCACGATGCCGTTGCCGACCGGGAACGAGGACACCTCGCGGGCGTCGATGGCGCCGAGGTCGGTGACCAGTTCCTTGAGGCCGCCGAGGTGGTCGCCGTCGCCGTTGCCGGCGTCGGCGGCGCCGCCCTCACCGGTGCCTTCGCCGAAGTAGAAGCGCTTCAGCCACGGCACGGCGCGGGCCTCGCCGCGCGCGATGCGGTCGAGGTCGTCCTCCATCCGGGCGGTGAAGTCGTAGTCGACGAGCCGGCCGAAGTGCTTCTCCAGAAGGTTCACCACGGCGAAGGACAGGAAGGACGGCACCAGGGCCGTGCCCTTCTTGAACACGTAGCCGCGGTCGAGGATCGTGCCGATGATCGACGCGTACGTCGACGGGCGGCCGATCTCGCGCTCCTCCAGTTCCTTGACCAGGCTGGCCTCGGTGTAGCGGGCCGGGGGCTTGGTGGCGTGCCCGTCGACCGTGATCTCCTCGGCGCCGAGCGCGTCGCCCTCGGCGACCTGCGGCAGCCGCCGCTCGCGGTCGTCCAGCTCGGCGTTCGGGTCGTCGGCGCCCTCGACGTACGCCTTCAGGAAGCCGTGGAAGGTGATCGTCTTGCCGGAGGCGCTGAACTCGACGTCCCGGCCGTCGGCGGCCCGGCCGCCGATCTTGACCGTGACGGAGTTGCCGGTCGCGTCCTTCATCTGGGAGGCGACGGTCCGCTTCCAGATCAGCTCGTACAGCTTGAACTGGTCGCCGGTCAGACCGGTCTCGGCGGGCGTGCGGAAGCGGTCGCCGGAGGGGCGGATCGCCTCGTGCGCCTCCTGCGCGTTCTTGACCTTCCCGGCGTACGTGCGCGGCTGCGGCGGCAGGTAGTCGGCGCCGTACAGCTGCGTGACCTGGGCGCGGGCGGCGGCGACCGCCGTCTCGCTCAGGGTGGTGGAGTCCGTACGCATGTACGTGATGTAGCCGTTCTCGTACAGCTTCTGCGCGACCTGCATGGTGGCCTTCGCGCCGAAGCCGAGCTTGCGGCTGGCCTCCTGCTGGAGCGTCGTCGTACGGAACGGGGCGTACGGCGAGCGGCGGTACGGCTTGGACTCGACGGACCGGACGGAGAAGGCGGTGTTCTCCAGGGCGGCGGCGAGCGCGCGGGCGTTCGCCTCGTCGAGGTGGAGGGTGTTCGCGGTCTTCAGCTGCCCCAGGGAGTCGAAGTCGCGGCCCTGCGCCACGCGCCGGCCGTCGACCGACTGGAGGCGGGCGACCAGCGACGACGGGTCCGACGGGTCGCCGGCCCGGCCGGTCGAGAAGGTGCCCGTCAGGTCCCAGTACTCGGCCGAGCGGAAGGCGATGCGCTCGCGCTCCCGTTCGACCACGAGCCGGGTCGCGACGGACTGCACACGGCCGGCCGACAGCCGCGGCATGACCTTCTTCCACAGCACCGGGGAGACCTCGTAGCCGTAGAGGCGGTCGAGGATCCGGCGGGTCTCCTGGGCGTCGACCAGCTTCTGGTTGAGCTGGCGCGGGTTGGCCACGGCCGCCCGGATCGCGTCCTTGGTGATCTCGTGGAAGACCATGCGCTTGACCGGGATCTTCGGCTTCAGCACTTCCTGGAGGTGCCAGGCGATGGCCTCGCCCTCGCGGTCCTCATCGGTGGCGAGGAAGAGCTCGTCGGAGTCCTTCAGCAGGTCCTTGAGCTTCTTGACCTGGGCCTTCTTGTCGGCGTTGACCACATAGATCGGCTGGAAGTCGTGTTCGACGTCCACACCGAGGCGGCGGACCTCGCCGGTGTACTTCTCGGGGACCTCCGCGGCGCCGTTCGGAAGGTCGCGGATGTGCCCGACGCTCGCTTCGACGACGTAGCCGGGGCCGAGATAGCCCTTGATCGTCTTCGCCTTGGCAGGCGACTCGACGATGACGAGTCGGCGGCCGCCCTGTGCGGTCTCGCTGGTCGGGGACAACTTCGCTCTTCTCTCCGGTCGACGCCTGGATCTCGCTGGGTCTCCCCAGGCCTTGGTGGCACCCGGGGTCGGGTCGTGCTGACGCTGCGGAGTGTGACGGTACATCCCGCCCCCGTGTCAAACGGGAAAAGCCCGCAACGGCCACTCGAACGGTAACCCGACTACCGCCCTTCCTGCCGCCCGGACCGCTGACCGGCCCGTTCGGGCCGATGCGGAACGTACAGCGCCGGTTACCGGGGCCGCCGCGCTGCGACCGTTCTCACAGCGTCGTGAGACACCACGCGCCGGCGGCCAGGGACGCCAGCGCGGCCAGTGTCGCGAGGGCCGCCGAGGCCGTCCGGCCGACGCCGAGCGCGACCGGTTCGCGGTGCCGCGTCCGGTACGCCACCCACCCCAGCAAAGCCACTCCGAACAGGGCGAACACCGCCCCCGTGAAGATCGCCGGACCGCTCTCCATGTACGTCCCCTCCCCGTTCCGGTCCCCCGGTCGGGCAGGCTGGCACCCATGGGCGACGGCGCGGCCAACCTCCGGTGAACGCCGGACGGCCGGACGCGCGCGGGCGCCCGGCGGGCCGTGTCCGGTCACCGGGCGGAACCGTTCGGGCACGTGCGCACATGACCGAAAAATGGTGGAAGACGGGCCTCGCCGACCCGCCGGTTCTCAGTTCCCCGGTTCGAGGAAGCCCTGTTCGACCAGGAGCCGGATCTGCGCGGGGGTGCGGTCGCGCAGCAGCACCGGGTCCTCGCCCACCAGCTGGGCGATGGCGTCCAGGATGCGGCCGGCGCTCAGCGTGCCGTCGCAGACGCCGGCGAAGCCCGCGCCGACCGTGTCCACCGTCGTGGCGCGCCGCATCCCGCGGTGCTGGCGCAGCACCACGTGCTCCGGGTCCTCGGCGCCGGGCAACCCGACCTGCTCCTGCACGATCTCGCGGGCCAGCCGGAAGAACCCGTCAAGCAGCGCCGCGTCGTCGTGGTCGCGCAGATAGGCGATGCGGTCGAAGTGCGCGCGCACGGTCTCGCCGAGCGGCTGCTCGATGGGGTGCGGCCACTCCTCCACGGTGATCACGGGCTCGGCGGAGTCCGTCCGGCGCAGGGTGATCCAGCCGAAGCCGACCGCCTTCACCTTGCGCGCCTCGAACTCGTCGAGCCAGGCGTCGTACCGGGCCTGGTACTCCGCCGGGTCGTCGCGGTGGTCACCGGCGTCCCGGAGCCACAGCTCGGCGTACTGCGTGACGTCCTGCACCTCGCGCTGCACGATCCACGCGTCGCACCCGCGGGGCACCCACGACCTGAGCCGGTCCTGCCAGTCCTCCCCCTCCACGTGCTGCCAGTTGGCGAGGAACTGCGCGAACCCGCCCTCGTTCAGCCGCTCCCCCGACTGCTGAACGATCGTGCGGCACAGATCGTCCCCGCCCATGCCGCCGTCCCGGTACGTCAGCCGGGCGCCGGGCGAGATGACGAACGGCGGGTTGGACACGATCAGGTCGAACGTCTCGCCCTCGCGCACCGGTTCGAACAGCGAGCCCTGGCGCAGATCGGCGGCCGGGGCGCCGGACAGCGCGAGCGTGAGCGCGGTGATGTGCAGCGCGCGCGGGTTGACGTCCGTGGCGGTCACCCGCGTGGCGTGCCGGCCGGCGTGCAGCGCCTGGATGCCGGAACCGGCGCCGAGGTCGAGCGCGGAGCCGACGGGCGTACGGACCGTGATCCCGGCCAGGGTCGTGGAGGCGCCGCCGACGCCGAGGACGACGCCTTCCTCGCGGCTGCCGATCCCGCCGGCGCCGCCGACCGCGCACCCGAGGTCGGACACGATGAACCAGTCCTCGCCGTCGAGTCCGCCGTACGGCCGCACGTCCACCGTCGCGGCGAGCCCGTCCTGCCCGGCGCGCACCAGCCAGCCGGCCGCCAGGCAGTCCTCGACGGGCAGGACGTCCGACACGCGCGCGTGCGACACGGGCTGTTGCAGCAGGAACAGCCGGACCAGCAGCTCCAGCGGGGTGTCGCCGCGGGTGGCCCGGAGCGCGGGCACGGTCTCGCTGCGGGCCAGCGCCGCGTACGCGGGCGCGCCGAGCAGTTCGAGCAGTCCGTCCGCGGTGAAGGAGACGGCGAGCAGGGCGTCCCGGAGCCGGGCGGCGACGTCCGGACGGTCGGCGGTGGGCAGGGCGGGCAGGCTGGAGTCACTCACGACCCCATTGTGTCGGCTCCCACCGACATCGCACGCGCGCGTGCCGCACCGGTGTCGGGCACGCGCGCGTGGACGGTCGTCGTACGGGTCGTACGGGTCGGGCGGGTCGGGCGGGTCGGGCGGGTCGGGCGGGTCGGGCGGGTCGTACGGCTCGGGCGGGTCAGCCGTTCGCCGGCGCGGCCGAGTCGGAAGCCGAGTCGGAGCCGGACGCCGAGTCGGCGGCGGAGCCGGATCCGGAGGCGGGGGCCGACGCCGTGGCGGAGGCGGACTTGCAGCTCGGCTGCTTGGCCATCGCCTGGCCGACGTCGCCCTCCTCCAGGTTCTTCAGCGCGTCGCTGCCGCTCCGGCTCAGCTTGTCCAGCTGGGTGGCGATGTCCTTGAGGCCGTCGGCGAACTTGGCCTGGTTCTTGGTGTTGAGCTTGTCCACCTGCTGCTTGAGCGTGGCGTAGGAGGCGCCGAGGTCGTTCAGCTCCTTGACCGCGTCCTGCTGCTTCTTCCGGCCGTTGTCCACGTCGGGCGCGCCGGCCTTGCTCACGGTGGCGCCGATCGCCTTGTAGGCGTCGGACATGTCCTGGAAGGCCTGGGCGTCGGTCTTCTGGACGTCGGCCGGGCTGCTGTTGTCCGAGGTCTCCTTCTGGATCGCGGCGTTGGCGGCCTCGATCTTCTTCGCCTGCGGCTGCACCCCGTCGCACACCTGCTTGGCCCAGGTGTCGAGCGCGTCGTTCTTGTCGTCGGCGCCGCTGCTGCCGGAGCATCCCGTCAGTGCCAGTACCAGTACCGCACCGCCGGACAGCGCGGCCGCGAGCTTCTTGTTCACCGGATTGGTCCCTTCCATGGCTCTCGGCCCCGGAACATACACGCCATGGGGACGACGACCATGGTCCGGGCACCCCTTGTGTACCGGCTTGCAGCCATTTGCACCAAGCGAGAGAAGGCTCACGGGACCCGGTGAACCGGCCCGCGCACGAAAGCCGGCGGGGCGGACCGCGCACAAGCGACGGGCGGCGAGGAGCGGACCGCAGACGCGACGGGCGGGCGACGCGTCGAACGCGCCGCCCGCCCGTCGTGCGGAGTCGGTATCCCGGTACCGCGGAGGTGCCGCTGGTAGCCGGTGGCCGCTACGAGACCACCGCGGGGTCGGCCGGCTTGGCCACCCGCTCGGCGTCCTCCTCGTCCTCGTCCCCCACGGCGATCCCGCGCCGCTTGGAAACGTAGACCGAGCCGACGATCACGAGCAGCGCGAGCGCCGCGATCAGGATCCGTACGCCGATGCTCTTGTGGTCGCCGTAGGAGAACTTGATGACCGCCGGCGCGATGAGCAGCGCCACCAGGTTCATCACCTTCAGCAGCGGGTTGATCGCGGGGCCCGCCGTGTCCTTGAAGGGGTCGCCGACCGTGTCCCCGATGACCGTGGCGGCGTGGGCCTCGCTGCCCTTGCCGCCGTGGTGGCCGTCCTCGACCAGCTTCTTGGCGTTGTCCCAGGCGCCGCCGGAGTTGGCGAGGAACACCGCCATCAGCGTGCCCGCGCCGATCGCGCCCGCGAGGTAGGCGCCGAGCGCGCCGACGCCGAGCGTGAATCCGATGAAGATGGGCGCCATCACGGCGAGCAGTCCGGGCGTGGCGAGTTCGCGCAGGGCGTCCTTGGTACAGATGTCGACGACCTTGCCGTACTCCGGCGTCTCGCTGTAGTCCATGATCCCGGGCTTCTCGCGGAACTGCCGCCGCACCTCGAAGACCACCGCGCCCGCCGACCGCGACACCGCGTTGATCGCCAGCCCGGAGAACAGGAAGACGACCGCCGCGCCGGCGATGAGGCCGACCAGGTTGTTGGGCTGCGAGATGTCCATGATCAGCGTCATCGGCGCGTCGGCCCCGGTGAGCTTCGCCCCGACGTCCTGCGCGCCGGTGGTGATCGCGTCGCGGTACGACCCGAACAGCGCCGACGCCGCCAGGACCGCGGTGGCGATGGCGATGCCCTTGGTGATGGCCTTGGTGGTGTTGCCGACCGCGTCCAGGTTGGTGAGCACCTGTGCGCCCGCGCCCTCGACGTCGCCGGACATCTCGGCGATGCCCTGCGCGTTGTCGGAGACCGGGCCGAAGGTGTCCATGGCGACGATCACACCGACCGTGGTCAGCAGGCCGGTGCCGGCCAGCGCGACCGCGAACAGCGCCAGCATGATCGACGTACCGCCGAGCAGGAACGCCCCGTACACGCCGAGGCCGATCAGCAGGGCGGTGTAGACGGCCGACTCCAGGCCGATCGAGATACCGGCGAGGACAACGGTGGCCGGGCCGGTGAGGGAGGTCTTGCCGATGTCGCGGACCGGGCGCCGGGTGGTCTCGGTGAAGTAGCCGGTCAGCTGCTGGATCACGGCGGCGAGCAGGATGCCGATGGCCACCGCGACCAGGGCGAGGACACGCGGGTCGCCGTCCTTGCCGCGGATCGCCGCGTCGGTGACGCCGGTCAGGGCCGAGTACGACGACGGCAGGTAGGTGTAGACGGCCGCCGCGACGAAGGCCAGCGAGATCACCGCGGAGATGAAGAAGCCGCGGTTGATCGCGCTCATGCCGCTGCGGTCCGAGCGGCGCGGCGCCACGGCGAAGATGCCGATCATGGCGGTGAGCACGCCGATCGCGGGGACCAGCAGCGGGAAGGCGAGGCCGTCGTTGCCGAAGGCCGCCTTGCCGAGGATGAGCGCGGCCACCAGGGTGACGGCGTAGGACTCGAAGAGGTCGGCCGCCATGCCCGCGCAGTCGCCGACGTTGTCGCCCACGTTGTCGGCGATGGTCGCGGCATTGCGCGGATCGTCCTCCGGAATGCCCTGCTCGACCTTGCCGACCAGGTCGGCGCCGACGTCGGCGGCCTTGGTGAAGATGCCGCCGCCGACCC
Source organism: Streptomyces similanensis (assembly GCF_039543625.1). NCBI lineage: Bacteria > Bacillati > Actinomycetota > Actinomycetes > Kitasatosporales > Streptomycetaceae > Streptomyces > Streptomyces similanensis. The sequence continues at coordinate 41,451 of NZ_BAABKC010000044.1, forward strand.
GCATGAACATCGCGATCAGCGCGGCGCCGAGGCCGAAGCCCTCCAGCACCTTCGGCGCGTCCGCCGCGTACACCAGCACCACACAGGAGGCGCCCAGCAGACCGAGCCCCACCGTGAACATGCCGACGACGCCGCCGGTACGAAAAGCGATCTTCATGGCTTTGTGCGAGACGGTGACGAGATCCTTTTCCGGCTCGCCCGCCGCGGGAGTCGCTTCCCTGGCCGCGGCGGCGACGCGCACATTGCTGCGCACGGCGAGCCACATGCCGATATAACCGGTGGCCGCCGAGAAGACGGCGCCGATCAGGAAGAACACCGATCGTCCGATGCGCTGATTCCAGTTGTCCGCGGGCAGCAGCGCGAGCAGGAAGAACACGACGACCGCGAAAACGCCGAGCGTGCGCAGTTGCCGGCCGAGGTAGGCGTTGGCGCCTTCCTGCACCGCTTCCGCGATCTTCTTCATGCTGTCGGTGCCTTCGCCCGCCGCGAGCACCTGGCGCACCAGGATTCCGGCGACCACGAGCGCGGCCAGCGCGACGGCCGCGATGGCCACCACGATGATCCGATTGTCGTGGGTCAGCACGGCGGCTGCGAGGGTTGTGGGCTGGCCAAACTGATGAGGGGTAGAAAGCCCCGCCATTCGTCCTCCTTGACGCTTGGGCTGAGCTCAAGATGTGGACGGATTGTAGGTACCGGAACCCGATCTAAACAGTGTGCGGTAAATGGAACCGGCCTCCACCCGCTCATCAGCAAATGATCGCCCGATGCTCGGGTGGCCCGAAAGCGGTAACGCCTCAAAACCATTGACCGCTGATCCATTATCAGGCTATCGATCGTGAATGAATTCACTAAATGATGGCAGGACTACCGTAGGCCTGGCATTTTTCACCGCTTCGGCGGAACGGATGCCTCACGGCGGCGCGCGGGGCGGACGAGGCGGAGCGCGCCCACCAGCACAGCCGGACGCGCCCGGCCGGGTCGGCGTCCGGCCGGGTCGGCGCTCTGTCGGGTCGGCGCTCTGTCGGGTCGGGGCCCTGCCGGGAGGCTCACCCGCCTCGTCAGGGCAGCGACGCCCTCCGCCGGGACGGCGGGTGCCAGGGGCAGCCGGGGTATCGGGCGGAACGGTGCCGCCCGCTGGGCCTGAGGGCACGCGGCGGCGGCCCACTCGGAGTGGGGCTTTCGGCCCGGAGCGGGCCGCTCGGCTGCCCGGAGTGGAATTCCCGGCCCGAAGCCGGGGCGCTCGAACAGCCGAGGAGCGGCGGCGCTCTCTCAGGCGGCCCCACCGGACGGCGGCGCCGCGCCGCGTCGATCAGCTGACGGCGCCGAATCAGCCAGCCGGCGTTACGGCACCCGAGTGACCCCGACCGGCACCCGAGTGACCCGACACGCCGACGGGCCCCGCTGGAGAGCGGGGCCCGTCGGCTGAAAGACTGAACAAACCTGAAAGACTGAACAAACCTGAACAGCCATCGGCTCAGGTGAGCACCACGGCCGGTGGAGTCGTCGGCCAGGTCATCTTGATCCGGCCCCCGCCCTCACCGCTCGTGACCTGCACGTCGTCGACGAGGCCGCTGATGACCGCGAGGCCCATCTCGTCCTCCTCGGCTTCCGCCTCGTCCACGGCCCCCGGGGCCTCCCCGGGATGGTGCGACGCGTGCGGAGCCTCGTCGCCGACCGCGATGGAGAACTGCTTCTCCTCCTCGGTCAGCGTCACCGTCACCGGCGCGGCGATGCCGCCGTTCCGGTGCAGCCCCACCGCACGGGAGCAGGCCTCGCCGACGGCGAGGCGGACCTCGTCGAGGACGGCCTCGTCGACTCCGGCCCTGCGCGCCACCGCTGCCGCCACCAGCCGGGCGGTCCTGACGTGCTCGGGCTGCGCGCTGAAGCGGAGTTCGACGGTGGCCATGCATCCCCCTAGGAGCTACGGGCGTGCTGTCGAGGGGCCGGGCCGCCGAAGAGCCCGGTCCCCCGCGTGTACTTCTTCCGCCCCGGACGACGGCCCGGGGCCGACGGTCAGTCGGTGGCCGCCACCGCTTCGTCGACCGAGGTGTGGATCGGGAACACCTTGGTCAGACCGGTGATGCGGAAGATCTTCAGAATGCGCTCCTGGTTGCAGACCAGGCGCAGCGAGCCCTCATGGGCACGCACTCGCTTCAGACCGCCGACCAGCACGCCGAGCCCGGTGGAGTCGAGGAAGTCCACGCCCTCCATGTCGACGACGAGGTGGAAATTCCCGTCGTTCACCAGCTCGACCAGCTGTTCGCGCAGCTTTGGCGCGGTATATACGTCGATTTCGCCACCGACCTCGACGACCGTACGATCGCCGACGGTACGGGTCGACAGGGACAGGTCCACGGATCCTCCAGCACCTTGCTATCGAGCGGTCGCCCCTCGGGCACCTCGGCTTGAAGCCCCCCGGGACGGTTCGCCAGCCGCGATGGCATTCAATCACTTACCGGCAGGCGTGCACGACGCCTTGGCTCCATTGTCCGTCACACCGGTGACACACTCGGTGCCAATGGCCAAGAATCACCGATCCGAAGGATCCCCGACGGACGCCGCGACCCGCCCGACGCCGGGCGCGGTCCTGGACCGGCTCGCCTCGGGGCCGAGCCGGGCTGCACGCATCACTCATACGGAGCACTTGCCCCCGCGGGCGGGTCGGCATGCCGTCTGGCCGGACCGGATTCGTCCGGAGGTCATCGCGGCCGTCCAGGCGTGCGGGATCGAGCACCCGTGGGCCCACCAGGCACGCGTCGCCGAGCACGCCCTCGACGGGGACTCGGTGGTCGTCGCCACGGGCACGGCGTCCGGCAAGTCCCTGGCGTATCTGGTGCCGGTGCTGTCCACGCTCCTGGACGGCTCCGAGGCCGCCAACGGCCGCGGCGCCACCACCCTCTACCTGGCGCCCACCAAGGCCCTGGCGGCCGACCAGCAGCGCGCCGTGCGGGAACTCGCCCGCCCCCTGGGCACCGCCGTGCGCCCCGCCGTGTACGACGGCGACACGCCGGTGGAAGAACGCGAATGGGTCCGTCAGTACGCCAACTACGTGCTGACCAACCCGGACATGCTGCACCGCGGCATCCTGCCCTCGCACCCGCGCTGGTCCTCCTTCCTGCGGGCCCTGAAGTACGTCGTCATCGACGAGTGCCACACCTACCGGGGCGTCTTCGGCTCCCATGTCGCCCAGGTTCTGCGCCGCCTGCGCCGGCTGTGCGCGCGTTATGGCGCCTCCCCCGTCTTCCTGCTGGCCTCGGCGACCGCGGCCGAGCCCTCGGCGGCGGCCGGACGCCTCACCGGGCTGCCCGTGGTGGAGGTGGCCGACGACGCCTCGCCCCGCGGTGAACTGGTGTTCGCCCTCTGGGAGCCCCCGCTCACCGAACTGCACGGCGAACGGGGCGCCCCGGTCCGCCGCACCGCCACCGCCGAAACCGCCGACCTGCTGACCGACCTCACCCTGCAAGGCGTCCGCTCGGTCGCCTTCGTACGCTCCCGGCGCGGCGCCGAGCTGATCTCGGTGATCGCCCAGGAACGGCTGGCGGAGATCGACCGGCCGCTGGCCCGGCGTGTCGCGGCGTACCGGGGCGGCTACCTCCCCGAGGAGCGCCGCGCCCTGGAACGCGCCCTGCACTCCGGCGAGCTGCTGGGCCTGGCCGCCACCACCGCCCTGGAACTAGGCGTCGACGTCTCCGGCCTGGACGCCGTGGTGATCTCCGGGTACCCCGGCACCCGCGCTTCCCTGTGGCAGCAGGCGGGCCGGGCGGGCCGCTCCGGGCAGGGCGCCCTGGCGGTGCTGGTCGCCCGCGACGACCCGCTGGACACCTTCCTCGTCCACCACCCGGAGGCGCTGTTCGACCGGCCGGTCGAATCCACCGTCCTCGACCCCGACAACCCCTACGTCCTCGCCCCGCACCTGTGCGCGGCCGCCGCCGAGCTGCCCCTCACCGAGGAGGACGTGGACCTGTTCGGGCCGGCGTGCGCGGACCTGCTGCCCCAGCTGGAGGCCGCGAAGCTGCTGCGCCGCCGGACCAGGGCCTGGCACTGGACGCGCCGGGAGCGGGCGGCGGACCTGACGGACATCCGCGGTGAGGGCGGCCGGCCGGTGCAGATCGTGGAATCCGGCACCGGACGGCTGCTCGGCACGGTCGACGAGGCCGCCTCCCACACGGCGGTGCACGAGGGCGCGGTCCACCTGCACCAGGGCCGTACCTACCTGGTGCGCTCCCTCGACCTGGACGACTCGGTCGCCCTGGTCGAAGAGGCGAACCCGCCCTACACGACGGTCGCCCGCGACACGACGGCCATCTCCGTCCTGGAGACGGACGTCACCGTCCCCTGGGGCGACGGCCGCCTCTGCTACGGCTCCGTCGAGGTCACCAACCAGGTGGTCTCCTTCCTGCGCCGACGGGTCATCACCGGTGAAGTGCTGGGTGAGACGAAACTCGACCTCCCTCCTCGTACGCTGCGCACCCGCGCCGTGTGGTGGACGGTCACCGAGGACCAGCTCGACGAGGCCCGGATCAATCCGGAGATCCTCGGCGGCGCCCTGCACGCCGCCGAGCACGCGTCGATCGGCATGCTGCCCCTGTTCGCGACCTGCGACCGCTGGGACATCGGCGGTGTCTCGATCCCGCTGCACCCGGACACGCTGCTGCCCACGGTCTTCGTCTACGACGGCCACCCGGGCGGCGCGGGCTTCGCGGAACGCGCCTTCCACACCGCCCGCTCCTGGCTCACCGCCACCCGCGAGGCCATCGCCTCCTGCGAGTGCGACGCCGGGTGCCCGTCCTGCATCCAGTCCCCCAAGTGCGGCAACGGTAACGATCCGCTCCACAAGAGAGGCGCCGTCCGCCTGCTGACGGTGCTGCTGAAGGGAGCCCCGGAGGAACCGGAGGAAGAGGCACCGGAGGAGGCACCGGCGGCTCCTTGACCCGCCCCGGTGAGGCCGGGAGCCGCCGGCCCCGCCCTCGCCCGGGCCCGCGCCGTGAACGGCCCGCGTTCCGACACCGCCGTCACATCGGAGGTGTCGCCCACGATCGCGCACCGCACGAGCCGGGTGTGCTGCGCCCGTGCCAGCCGGTCCGCCCTGGCGCAGGCGGCCGTACCGCCCTCGGACCAGTGGTCCGCCGCGGCCAGCGCCGCGAGGTCGGCGGCCCCGGCCGCGCGGTGCCGGGTGACCACGGCCTGCCCCAGTGCGAGGCCGACACCGAACACCACGCACAGCAGGGTGATCGCGCCCAGGCTCCACACAGTGGCCGAGCCGCGGTCGCGGGCCGCGAAGCGGTCCCTCATGAGGCCGCCTCCCCCGGCCGCGCCCCCACCGTCTCCTCCGCGTCCGCCACGGCCTGCTCCCGGATCGCGAAGGGCAGCGCCCCCAGCCCCGGCGGGGCGGCCGCCACGACCACCCGAACGTGCCCTTCGTCCCTGGTCACGGTGACCTTCGCCCCGTGCGGCGCGGCGCCCCGGACGGCCGCGACGACCGCGTCCTCCGGGTCCTGCCGCGCCGCGGCCCGCGCACCCACCCGGGCGGCGTCCACGCACTGGACCCGGGCGACCACGACCAGCAGCCCCCACACCAGCGCGGTCACCACCAGCACCAGCACGGGCAGGACCATGCCGGCCTCCGCCGTCACGAACCCCCGGTCGCCCCCTCGTCCGCGGCGACGCTCACATCCGGGCACTGAGCGCCCGCTTCACGATGTTCTGCAGCTCGGTCTTGACCTGTCCGCTGGTCACCACCTCGTACAGCAGCACGGCGAACGCCACCGCCGCGATGATGCCCATCGCGTACTCCGAGGTGACCATCCCCGTGTCCCGGCGCATCCGGCCCACCAGGGCACGCAGCCGTGCCCGCACCATCTCGTACATCAGAACCCCCGTGAGGTCTCGTTCCGTCGTTCCCGACGCGCCGCGCCCTTCGCGGCGGTCGTGTCCCGCGTTCCGTGCGGTGCACGCCTCGCGCACCGCACGTCCCATGCCGCACGTCCCATGCCGCACGTCCCATGCCGTGCGTCTCATGCCGTGCGAGCCTGCGTACGGCATCCACTCGTGCGCGCCGTGCGCCTCCACCGCCGCCTCAGCCGCCACCTCCTCTCAGCGCCCCGCCCGCCAGGCCGATCACCACGGGCAGTACGCCGACCGCCACGAAGGCGGGCAGGAAGCACAGCCCCACCGGACCGGTGACCAGGACGGCCGCTCTGCGGGCCCGGACCGTGGCCGAACGCGACCGCTCGGCGCGGACGTCGGCCGCGAGGCGCGCCACCGGTCCGGCGGCGGGCAGGCCGGACTCACCGGCCCGCTCCAGCAGCCGTGCCAGCGCCGCGGCGCCCGGTATCGAGGCGAGCCGACGCCAGGCGTCCGCCGGCGCGCCACCGAGCCGTACCTCCGCCGCGCCCCGGGCCAGCGCTTCCCCCACGGCTCCGCCCAGCGCCTCCCCGACCGCCTGGGCGGCGATCACGGGGCCGGCTCCGGCCGCGATGCAGGCGGCCAGCAGATCGGCGGCCAGGGGAAGCTGGCGGGCGGCCTCGGCCGTGTCGAACTCCGCTTCGGGCCGGCCGAGGGCCCGCTGCCGCCACCGCCACAGCCCGGCCGCGCAGGCCAGCCCGACGACGGTTCCGGTGAGCCCGCCGATCAGCACCCACCCGGCGCCGACGACTCCCGCGACCGGCAGCCACCGCCGCGCCGCCCGCGGGACGGGGAGCCGAAGCCCGGAGCGCTCCGCCCGTCGGGCCGCCCCCGGGTCCAGCAGCGAGAGCAGTCGCCGCCTGGCTCTGTGCTCCCGGCGCAGAGCCGTCGGCCCGCGCACCGCCGCCCAGAGGAGTACGGAGACCCCCACAATCGTCCCCAGCCTGTGGACAACGTCCGCGCTCATGCCGCCTCCGCCCGTCGCACGATGCCCGACACCCACCACAGCCCGACGCCCTCCAGCGCCCCGCCGACGACGAGGCAGCCCAGGCCGGCTCCGGTGTGCAGCAGCACGTGCAGCGGGTCGGCGCCCATCGCCGTGCCGAGCAGCAGCCCCAGGACCGGCAGGCCGGCCAGCATCACGGCGGTGGCCCGAGCGCCCGCCAACTGTGCGCGCAGGTCGTTGCGTTGGTCGCGCTCCGCGCGCAGGGCCGCTTCGAGCCGGTCGAGTCCGGCCGCCAGGCCCGCGCCCTGGTCCACCGCCACCCTCCAGCAGGCGGCGAGCCCGCGCAGTCCCTCCGCACCCGGCCGCCGTGCGGCCACGGTCAACGCGCCGGGCACGTCCCCGCCGAATCTCGCCGCCGCCAGCACCGCCGCCCGGGCCTGGCCGAAACCGCCACAGTCCCGCGCGGCGCACAACAGCGCCTCACCGGGCTGCCGTCCGGCCCGCACCTCCCCGGTGAGCGCCCCGCACAGGGCGATCACCGCGTCCGTCCGCCGCTCCCGTGCCCGGCGCGCGGTCCGGGCCAGTCGGGTACGGCGCAGCACCGGCACCGCGGCCGCTCCCGCGACCACCGGCAGCACGGACGCGCCCAGCACCGCCAGCAGCAGCCCGGCGACCGGCGCCCACCACTCCACCGCCGACCTGCCGCGCAACCGGTCCAGTTCGGCCCGCACCCGGTCCCAGCCGGGCGGCCCCACACCCACCGCTCCCGTACCCGCGTCCGCACCGGTGCCCGCGAACAGCGACCTCGCCCGTCGAGCGGTGCGACGCCTCCCGCCGGCCAGCCATACGGCCACCCCGGCGCACAGCACCGCCGCCCCCGTCGTCGGCCCCATGGACCACTCACCCACTGCGCCCACCGTTTCCCTCCCCGCTCTCGGCGCGGAGCAGCCCCCGCAGCCGCTCCCAGCCCTGTTGCGCCACGAACGCGTCCGCGCCCCAGCGCAGCGCCGGCACGGTCCGCACCAGCCCCGAGGCGTCCCGTTCCAGCACGCGCACCTCGGCGATCCGCCGCCGTCCGGCGCGGTCCCGCACCAGATGCACCACCACGGACAGCGCGGCGGCCAGTTGGCTGTGCAACGCGGCCCGGTCCAGCCCGGCGGCGGTGCCCAGCGCCTCCAGCCGTGCGGGAACGTCCGCCGCCGCGTTGGCGTGCACCGTGCCGCAGCCGCCTTCGTGGCCGGTGTTCAGCGCGGCCAGCAGATGGACCACCTCGCCGCCGCGCACCTCGCCCACGACCAGCCGGTCCGGCCGCATGCGCAGCGCCTGCCGCACCAGGTCCTCGAGGGTGACCAGGCCCGCGCCCTCCTGGTTGGCGGGTCTGGTCTCCAGGCGGACGACGTGCGGGTGGTCGGGCCGAAGCTCCGCGGAGTCCTCCGCGAGCACGATCCGCTCACCCGGCCCGACCAGCCCCAGCAGCGCGCTGAGCAGCGTGGTCTTGCCGGTGCCGGTCCCGCCGCTGACGAGGAAGGACAAGCGGGCCTCGATCAGTGCCCGCAGCACCCGGTCCCCGCCCGGTGGCACCGTGCCCGCCGCCACCAGCTCGCCGAGCGTGAAAGCGCGTGGCCGGACGACCCGCAGGGACAGACAGGCGCAGCCGACCGCGACCGGGGGCAGCACCGCGTGCAACCGGGTGCCGTCGGGCAGCCGGGCGTCGACCCACGGCCGGGCGTCGTCCAGCCGCCGGCCGGCCACCGCGGCCAGACGCTGCGCCAGGCGCCGTACGGCCGCCGCGTCGGGGAAGGCGACGGGGACCCGCTCCAGTCCGCCGCCCCGGTCCACCCAGACCTGGTCCGGGCCCGAGACGAGGACGTCGGTCACGGACGGGTCGGCGAGCAGGGGCTCCAGCGGGCCGCTGCCGATCAGTTCCGAGCGCAGCCGCTCGGCCGCGCCGAGGACCTCCGCGTCCCCGAGCACCCGGCCCTGTTCGCGCAGCGCCTGCGCCACGCGCGCGGGTGTCGGCTCGGCCCCGCTGCGCGCGAGCCACTGCCGTACGCCGTCCAACAGGTCGGCGGACATCCCGGGCCCGGAGGCCGCGCCGGGCGCGCCGACCGGTCCGGGCGGGCCGGCCGCTCCGGGCGCGCTTCGTGCGCCTGTCCGCGCGCCCGGCGCATCGGTGCGGCGCCGCTGCTCGGCCGCCGGCCTCATGCGGTGCCCGCCTCGGTCAGCGCCCGCTCCCAGAAGGCGGTGCAGAACCGGGCCAGCGGACCGCGCGCGGTCGCGCCGGGCGGTGTCCGGCCCTCGCCGACGCGGCGCAGCCCGGACTCCACGGGCACCTCGCCCAGCAGTGGCAGACCGAGCAGCCGGGCCACCTCGCGAGCATCCAGACCGGGCGCGTACGGGCCCCGGACGGCCACCCGCAGGTCCCGCAGGACCATCCCGACGGCGGAGGCCACCCGTGCGGCGGCGGCCACGGCGCGCAGTTCGGCGGGGACGACGAGCAGCCCGACGTCGAGCTGCGTGAGCACCTCGGCGACCGCTTCGTCCACGCGCCGGGGCAGGTCGACCACCACCGCACCGCCGCGCCGGCGGGCCGCGGCAAGCACCGCGCGGACCGCCTGCGGCGGCACGGTGACGCAGTCGCCCCGGTCCCAGCTGAGCACCCGGAGGGAGTGCAGCTCGGGCAGCGACTCCTCCAGGGCGCCGCCGCCGACCCGGCCGCGCGAGGCGGCGAACGCCGGCCAGCGCAGTCCCTCGGCCGTCTCGCCGCCGAGCAGTACGTCGAGTCCGCCGCCCAGCGGGTCGGCGTCCACCAGAAGCGTGCGCAGGCCCTCCCGCGCGGCGGTGACGGCCAGCGCACAGGCCAGCGTCGACGCCCCGGCCCCGCCGCGGCCGCCGATGACACCGACGGTCAGGGCGGGCCGGCCGACGCCCTCGGCGACGTCGGCGATCCGGTCGACCAGCCATTGCTCGCCGTCGGGCAGCACCAGCACGTGGTCGGCGCCGATCTCGACGGCCCGCCGCCAGACGCCAGGGTCGTCCTGATCCCGGCCGACCAGCACCACTCCGCGTCTGCGCGCGGCTCCGCGCACCCGCCGGGCGGCGTCGTCGCCGACCAGCACCAGCGGCGCGGCCTCCCAACCGCCGCCGCGCTCGGGCACCGTGGGATGGACTTCCGGCGTCGCGCCCGCTGCCGCGCACAGGCGCAGCAGGTCGTCGAGCAACTCCGCGTCCTCGGTGACGATCAGTGGTCTGCCCTGCCGCCCCGCGGCGCTGGGCGGCGGGTCGTGTGTGACGGTTCCGGTCACGGGTGTGTCCCCCTTGGCTGCGTCCGGCGCGAGACCCCTGCGGTCCCGCGCATCGGGAACATGTGAAGAACCGGCGAACGGCCTCCATATGGCGGCCGACAGAATCCGGCCATACGCGCCCGGCAAACGGAACCGGTCATGAACTCGGCCGTCGGCGGAGCGCGCAGGAATCACGGTGCAGCGTTCCGGAAAATGATGTGGATCTTGATCGAAATCTGTGGACAACTCGATGGTTGTGAAAATGGCCGTCACCCGTACCGGTGACTCATCCACCGACTCGGGTGCGACTTCCACAGAGCAGCGCTACAACTACTCACGGTCACGGATCACGGAAGCGGCGACAGCGGCTGTACGGCACGGCGACGGCGGCACGCGGCCACGCGGGGAAGGGGCGAAACGCATCCGGACATGCGACGACCCCCGCCGGGGGGGAGAGCGGGGGTCGTCTCCACGGCCGACTCGGGGGGGGAGGAGTCGGACCGGGTTAGCACGGTCGCGAACGATCCGTGACTTCCATGGTGTACCCGAGAGCCCTCTCAGGCAAACCCACGCGCCCACCTTACGCCGAATGGGCTGCCCCTATGCTCAGGGTTGTGGAAAACCACTCCTTGCCCCGCACAGCGGCCTTCTTTGACCTGGACAAGACGGTCATTGCGAAGTCGAGCACGCTCACCTTCAGCAAGTCGTTCTACCAGGGCGGACTGATCAACCGCAGGGCCGTACTGCGCACCGCGTACGCCCAGTTCGTCTTCCTCGCCGGCGGCGCCGACCACGACCAGATGGAGCGGATGCGCGAGTACCTGTCCGCGCTGTGCCGCGGCTGGAACGTGCGGCAGGTCAAAGAGATCGTCGCCGAGACGCTGCACGACCTGATCGACCCGATCATCTACGACGAGGCCGCCTCCCTCATCGAGGAGCACCACCGCGCCGGACGCGACGTCGTCATCGTCTCCACGTCGGGCGCGGAGGTGGTCGAACCCATCGGCGAACTGCTGGGCGCCGACCGGGTGGTGGCCACCCGGATGGTGGTGGGCGAGGACGGCTGCTTCACCGGCGAGGTGGAGTACTACGCCTACGGCCCGACGAAGGCGGAGGCCGTCCGTGAGCTGGCCCGGTCCGAGGGGTACGACCTCGACCGGTGCTACGCCTACAGCGACTCCGTCACCGACGTGCCGATGCTGGAGTCGGTGGGCAACCCGCACGCCGTGAACCCGGACCGCGCGCTGCGCCGGGAGGCCGTCGCGCGCGAATGGCCGATCCTCGACTTCCACCGGCCCGTGCGGCTCAAGCAACGGCTGCCCGGGTTCTCGGTGCCGCCCCGACCGGCCCTCGTCGCGATGGCCGCGGTGGGAGCGGCGGCGGCGACGGCCGGGCTGGTCTGGTACGCGAGCCGGCGCCGGGGCGCGATCGCCTGACCGCCCGCGGCCCCGTTAACAGGGACACGGAATTCCACCCGGGGCCCGGCCCGCCCGTTTAGTTCACGTTTGAACCTGAAAGTAAAGAAGTGTGACGAGGGGTTCCGCTTGCCCCTCGCTTGCAGTACAAAGGACTCAACGGCCCGCGAGACCGAAGGACATCCGAAAGGATCACCTTTAAAACGCATTTGGCCCCACGGACCGAAGCATGAACACCGGGCACCCACGCGACGTCGACCCGTCGATTACGGGCCAGCCGCACCAGGTGACGGGCAAAGATCCCGGCCTGATGGGCGACATTTCGAGGACGCTTGGTAACCGGGTGGTCATGCCGGCGGCGGTACGAGTATTCGTACCGCCGCAACCCTGTGCGCGGCCGTTCCGGGCGCAGCGCCGACGCCCGTCCGCCGCCGCCCGCCCGGCGCCGTTCCCCTGCGCCGCCCGCGTCCTACGCCGCTCCGCGCTGCAGCGCCTCGCAGACCGCCGTCGACTCGCGTGCGCCCAGCTCGACCGCCCTGGCGCAGTGGGTGATCCAGGCCGCCATGCCGTCGGGGGTGCCGGAGACATAGCCGTCCAGAGCGGCCACATACGCGGCCCGGCCCAGCTCCGCGTGGCCGACCTCGGCCGGGCAGATCGACTTCGGGTCCAGGCCGCTGCCGACCAGGACGATGCGCTCGGCCGCCCGTGCGACCAGGCCGTTGTGGGAGACGAAGGGACGCAGCGCCAGCAGCTCGCCGTGCACGACGGCGGCCGTCACCAGAGCGGGCGCCGAACTGCCCGCGATGATCAGCTGCGACAGCCCCTCCAGCCGCCCGGAGACCTCGGCCGCGCCCGGCGGCGCCAGCTCGACCAGCGGCTCGTCGACGGGCTCGCCCGCCTGGCGCGGCCGCCCGACGGCGGCGTCCTCGCGTCCCGCGGCGGCCACCAGGTGCAGCCGGGCCAGGACTCTGAGCGGCGACTGCCGCCAGATCGACAGCAGCTGGCCGGCCTCGGCCGTCAGCCGCAGGGCCGCGCCCAGGACCCGCGCCTCGGCGTCGCCACTGAAGTCCGTGCGCCGGCGCACCTCCTCCAGGGCCCAGTCCGCGCCGGACAGCGCCGCGGAGCCGCGTGCGCCGCGCAGCGCCGCCTCCGAGGTGATCGCGTTGCTCCGGCGCCGCATGATCCGGTGCCCGTAGACCCGGTCCACTGCCTTGCGCACGGACTCCACGGACTCGGCCACACCGGGCAGGGAGCCCAGGGCCGCGAGCGGGTCGGCGGTCGCGCCTGTCGTACTCATGAGTCCGACCCTACGCACCCGTACGGCCCCTTCCCCGAAGGAGTGGTCTTCTTCACGCGAGGCACCACCCAGCGCATGCGCCCCACTACGCTTGGTGAACATGAAAATTGCTTTCGTCGGGAAGGGCGGCAGCGGCAAGACCACTCTGTCCTCCCTCTTCGTCCGGCACCTCGCGGCGGCCGGCGCACCGGTCGTCGCCGTGGACGCGGACATCAACCAGCACCTGGGCTGCGCGCTGGGCCTGGAGGAGTCCGAGGCGACGGCGCTGCCCGCGATGGGCGACCGGCTGCCGCTGATCAAGGACTATCTGCGCGGCGACAACCCCCGTATCGCCTCCGCGGAGACGATGATCAAGACCACTCCGCCCGGTGAGGGCTCACGGCTGCTGCGCGTGAGCGAGGACAACCCGGTCTACGACGCCTGCGCCCGGGAGGTGGAACTCGACGGCGGCGCCGCGCGTTTGATGGTCACCGGCCCCTTCACGGACGCCGACCTGGGGGTCGCCTGCTACCACTCCAAGACCGGAGCGGTGGAGCTGTTCCTGAACCACCTGGTGGACAGCCGCGACGAGTACGTCGTGGTCGACATGACGGCCGGCTCCGACTCCTTCGCCTCCGGGATGTTCACCCGCTTCGACATCACGTTCCTCGTCGCCGAGCCGACCCGGAAGGGGGTCTCCGTCTACCGCCAGTACAAGGAGTACGCCCGGGACTTCGGCGTCGTGCTGAGGGTCGTCGGCAACAAGGTGCAGGGCCAGGACGACCTGGACTTCCTGCGCGCCGAGGTCGGCGAGGACCTGCTCGTGACCGTCGGGCACTCGGACTGGGTACGCGCCATGGAGAAGGGCCGGCCGCCCCGGTTCGAGTTCCTGGACGACGCCGACCGCCGGGCCCTGCGCCTGCTTCAGGTGGCCGCCGACGCCACCTACGAGCTGCGCGACTGGGAGCGGTACACCCAGCAGATGGCCCACTTCCACCTGAAGAACGCCGCCTCCTGGGGCAACGAGCGGACGGGGGCCGATCTGGCGGCGCAGATCGACCCCGGATTCGTCCTGCGCGAGGGCGTCACCACCCCCGCTTGACGGCCCGCCCTACGGCTTGGGCGCCCCGGGAACTCCCTTGGGCGCCGGAGCCGGCCGGCCCGACAGGAAGGACGCCCACCCCTGCTTCGGGGCCTCGCCGACCTCCAGCCCGCGCAGCTTGGCGAGGGTCTGCGGGTCCTGGGCGTCCAGCCAGTCGGTGAGCTGGTGGAAGGAGACGCAGCGCACGTCGGGCTTGTTGCACACCTCCTTCACCACGTCCTCGACGGCGCGCATGTAGGTGCCGCCGTTCCAGGACTCGAAGTGGTTGCCGATGACCAGCGGCGCCCGGTTGCCGTCGTAGGCCCGGTAGAAGCCCTTGAGCAGGCCGTCGCGCATCTGGTCGCCCCAGTAGCCGAACTTGTCGGGGTCGCCCTGGGTCAGGGTGCCCGACTGGTTGACCATGAAGTTGTAGTCCATGGTCAGCTGCTCGAAGGTGTGCCCGGGGAAGGGGACGAGCTGCATGGACAGGTCCCACAGCCCTTCCTTCTTCTTGGGCCACACCTGGTTGTTGACACCGCTGCTGTCGTAGCGGAAGCCCATCCGGCTCGCCGCCTTCATGAAGTTCTTCTGCCCCTCCAGGCAGGGAGTGCGGCCGCCGATCAGCTCCTTGTCGTAGTCGAAGGGCAGCGGCGACAGGTTCTTGAGGCCGCTGTTGGTCTTCCAGGTCTTCACGAACTGCTTGGCCTGGTCGATCTCGCTCTTCCACTCGTCGACCGACCACTGGCCGACCCCGCCGTCGGGGCCGCAGAAGTGGCCGTTGAAGTGGGTGCCGATCTCGTTGCCCTCCAGCCACGCCAGGCGCACCTGCTGGGCCGTGTCGGTGATGCCCTGGGCGTCGTTGAAGCCGATCTCCGAGCTGCCCGGAGCGTGCTGCGGGGGCCGGTACAGGTCGCGCTTGTCCTTCGGCAGCATGTACACGCCGCTGAGGAAGAACGTCATCTTGGCGTTGTTCTCCTTGGCGACCTCACGGAAGTGCGAGAACAGCTTCTGGCTGTCCTCGCCCGCGCCGTCCCAGGAGAACACGACGAACTGCGGGGGCTTCTCACCCGCCTTCAGCCGCTCCGGCTTGGGCAGGTACGGCTGGGCGCCGGTGTACGCGGTGGACCCGTCCCCGATCAGGCGGACGACGCTGCCGGGCGGCTGAACGACGGCCTTCTGCGGGCCGTGCAAGCCGTGCTGGGGAGCGTCGGTGCCGCTCGCACAACCGGCGAGCGACGAGGCACAGGCCGCGGCGGCGACGACGCCCACGGCGATCCTCTGGGTGGCGGCCATGTTCCGCCCACCTTCTTCCTTCTCTCGTCCAACGCCGAGACGGCGTGTGCTGGTGCTGGGCCGGCCGTCTGGTGCCGTGCCGACAGCGCCGCCAAGGTCGCACGGGAGCGAGAAGGAATTAGTACGACAAGCCGATAAAAAGCCCACATCACTCATTGAGGTGATGCATCACCTCAATTGCCACGAAAATCTATGCAAGGACTTTACGTGGCATTACTTTTACTTTGCCAAGCCTTGAATCGCTCGCTTCCGAAGGGAGGCCGGAGACATGTCGGCCTGCGCACCCGCTCACGCCACCGCTTCCGCCCGCGCACAGCACTCGCACCCGCCGCACAGCCCGCCTCCGTGGCGGCGCGGCTTCCGCCTCGCCGGCGCCGACGTCTCGGCCGCCGTCGCGGTCTTCCTGATCGCCCTGCCACTGTCCCTCGGCATCGCCCTGGCCACCGGCGCCCCGCTCCAGGCCGGCCTGGTGGCCGCCGCCGTGGGCGGGATCGTCGCCGGACGGTTCGGCGGCTCACCGCTACAGGTCAGCGGCCCCGCCGCCGGACTCACCGTCGTCACCGCCGACCTGATCGGCCGCTACGGATGGCGCACGACCTGCGCGATCACCGTCCTCGCCGGCTTCGCCCAGCTGGGCCTGGGCTGTCTGCGCGTGGCCCGGGCCGCACTCGCCGTCAGTCCCGCGGTGGTGCACGGCATGCTCGCCGGCATCGGCGTGACCATCGCCGTCGCCCAACTGCACATCGTCCTCGGCGGCAGCCCGCAGAGTTCCGTACTCGCCAACGTCCGCGCGCTGCCCTCCCAGTTGGCCGACCTGGACCCCGCCGCCCTCGCCGTGAGCGTGCTCACCCTCGCCCTGCTGCTGCTCTGGCCACGGCTTCCCGGCCGGGCCGGACACCTCCTGCGCAGAGCACCGGCTCCCCTGGTCGCCGTGGTCGGCGCCACCGCGGTCGCCTCCGCCACCGGACTGGTGCTGACCAAGGTCGACCTGCCGTCCTGGCGCAGCCACGCCCTGGCCGGCCTGCCCGAGGGGCCGGTGCTCGGACTCGTCGCGGCCGTGCTCAGCACCACCCTGGTGTGCAGCGTGCAGTCACTGCTCGGCGCGGTCGCCGTGGACAAGCTGGTGGCCGGCCGCTCCGGACCGCTCCCCCGCCCCGGCCGCTCGGACCTGGACCGGGAACTGCTCGGCCAGGGCGCCGCCAACATCGTCTCCGGAGCCCTGGGCGGCCTGCCGGTCGCAGGCGTTGCGGTGCGCAGTTCGGCCAACGTCCGCGCGGGCGCCGTGAGCCGCGGCTCCACGATGCTGCACGGCGTTCTCGTGGTGATCGCCGCGCTGTTGCTGGTGCCGCTCCTGGAGCTGATCCCGCTCGCCTCGCTCGCCGCCCTGGTGATGGCCGTCGGCGTTCAGATGGTGTCCCTGCACCACATCCGCACGGTGACTCGCCACCGAGAGGTGCTGGTGTACGCCGTCACCACCCTCGGCGTGGTCGTCCTCGGCGTCCTGGAAGGCGTGGCTCTCGGGGTCGGCGTGGCCGTCGTCCTCGCCCTGCACCGCCTCGCCCACACCCGGATCACCCACGACGAGCGCAAGGGGATCCATCACGTGCACGTCCGGGGGCAACTGACGTTCCTCGCGGTGCCGCGGCTCAGTCGGGCCCTCCATCTGGTGCCCCAAGGAACCCGGGCAGTGGTCGAGTTGGGCGGCTCCTTCATGGACCACGCCGCGTACGAGTCCCTCCAGGACTGGCAGCGCTCGCACACCGCGCAGGGCGGCTCCGTCGAGTTCACCGGACGCCGGGCCGGAATCCGCACCGGCAGCGCCTCCGTCAGCACGGCCGCCCCCCCACCCCCACCCTCGACCGCCTTCGCCGCCTCCGCTCCCACGGCGGACGCCGGGTGCCACTGCCGGCCATGGACGCCATGGCGCAACCACCGCTGCGCGAACGTCACGGACCCGGACACCGCCCACCCCGAGGTCATGCTCCGCGAACCGGGCCCCGAAAGAGCGTCCGCCTCCGGCTCCGCGCCCCCGCACAGCCCCGCGTCTCCTCACAACTCCGCTCACCGCACCGGGCGGGACCCGAGCAGACAGCAACTCGCGCGCGCCATCAGCACCTTCCAGCGCAACACCGCGCCACATGTGCGGGACGAACTGGCCCGGCTGGCACAGGAGGGCCAGAAGCCGTCGCAGCTCTTCCTCGCCTGCGCAGACTCCCGAGTGGTGACGTCGATGATCACGGCCAGCGGCCCCGGCGACCTCTTCGTCGTGCGCAACGTCGGCAACCTGGTGCCACCGCCGGGCGCAGGAGGCGGTGACGACTCGGTGGCGGCCGGGATCGAGTACGCGGTCGACGTGCTCGGGGTGCGCTCCATCACGGTGTGCGGCCACTCGGGTTGCGGAGCGATGCGGGCCCTGCTCGACTCCGGCCCCGGACCCAGCCCCAGCCCCAGCCCCAGCCCCAGCCCCAGCCCCAGCCCCAGCCCCAGCCCCAGCGATGGTCAGTCCTCGCTCGGGCGGTGGCTGCGGCATGGGCTTCCCAGTCTCGTTCGGATGGCCGACCCTGACGTCCGCGCACCCGTACTGGACGGGAGACCGCCCGCCGACGCGGTCGAGCGGCTGTGCCTCGCCAATGTGGTCCAGCAGTTGGAACACCTGCGCGCGCACGACTCGGTCGCCCGGGCGCTGCGTGAAGGCGTACTGGAGCTGCACGGTCTGTACTTCCATGTGGCGGAGGCGCAGGCGTATCTGCTCTCGGACACGGAAGGCACGAAAGACGGGAAAGGCGGGGAAGGCCGGGGAGGCGGGGAAGCCGTCTTCACCCCCGTGCAAGCGGCGGAGGACCTGCCGAGCCCGGCCTGACCCGCACTCCGGGCGACACGCGCCCCGCGCGCGTGGCCGACTCCGCTCCCCGGTGGGCCATGCTGAACCCGGACCATCCGCCATCCGTGGGATGGATTGAACAGTTCCGGCCACCGTAAAGCTCTCGCACGCCACCCGAGCTGTGCGAATACTCCACAACAGGTCTAAACCAATTTCTCGTCGACCCTTGTCATCGGACCCCCCGGTCTGATGAGCTGTGGCCTGGGACACAACGGACACCCTGGGAAAGGGAGATGTCGTGAGCAACGAAAGCCTGGCCAACCTCTTCAGCGGGGATAGGTAAGGACTCTCGTTGCCTGACCTGCGGTTACGTGTCCGCGCGGGGTCCCAAGAGCGTAGGCTCTGCCTCCCACACAGCCACCGGCACGGCGTACGCGGGCGTCACGGTCCCATCCGGCGCGGTCTCCTTCGGGTACGCCCACACTCCCCGCAACACCTCGCGCAGCATCGCCCGGCACGTCTCGACCGGGGTTGTGTCCCACCGGTCGAGCAGGCTGCGGATGATCGGCTGGTAGTCCGCCGGCTGCGCTTCTTCCTCGTCGGTGCGGGCGTCGGCCTCGGCGAGGGCGGCTGTCGCCTTCGCCTGGTCGGCGGTGAGGCGGTCGCGCTCGCGTGCGTAGGAGTCCTCGGGGATCACCCCGCGGGTGAGTAGGTCTGTCTGTCGGTCGAGTTGCTGCTGTAGGTCGGCGAGGTTGGCGCGGAGCCGGGCCCGGGTGTCGGCGATCCGCTGGCGCGGTGTGGCGGTGGGTTCGGCGCGCTGCTGGGGGATCGTGGCGGCCTCGGCCTCAATCATCGCGTCCCACTCGGCGAGTCGTTCCCTGACGGCGGCCTCGGCGACGCTGCGCAGGATGTACACCCCGTCGCAGGTCCGGTTGTCCTTCATCCTGCTACAGCGGAACTGATACCCGGGCTTCACGATGAGCTGTTTTCCGGCGCCGTAGGTGGCTCCGCCGGCGGCGGATGCGGTACCGCCGCAGCGTCCGCAGCGCATGTTTCCGGAGAGCCGGTAGGCCGGCCGCCGGTTCCCGCTCGGCGTGTTGCGGGCCTGCTCGCGCTTCTCCTTGTACGCCGACCAGACGTCTTCCGGGACGATCGGATCGTGGGCGCCGGGGACCCACAGGCGGTTGGGGCACTTCTCACCGCGGCTGGCTGTGCTGTCGGGGTCCTTGGGTGGGCAGTCGCAGTCATCGGGGTGATAGCGAATCCAGCCGGCGGCGAAACCGGAGTCCATGTAGCGGGTGAGGCCGGACTGGAGCCAGGGCTTGCCCTTGGTGCCCATGTGCCCGTTGCGGCCGAGCCACTGGGTGACGGAGCCCATCGACTCCCCCTCGGCGACGCGCTCGTGCAGGGTGGTGACTACGCGGCCGGTGTCATCAGGCTCGTACCACTCGCGGTGGATGGTGCCTTCGTCTTCGTCGAGGTGGCGGCGGTGCCAGATGTACCCCCAGCGCTGGCCGCCCGTGGCGGGGAGGCCGGCCACACGGCGGTGCTCGCGGGTCTCGGCCCACTGTTCTCCGATGCGGTCGCTCTCGTACTCGGCGAACTTGAACGCCATGCCCATCTGGAGCTTGCCGAACGCGGTGCGTGTGTCGGCGGCTTCGGTCGCGCTCGCGAGTCGGCCACCGAGGGCTTCGAGGCGGGCGAGATTGACGGCGTTGCCGTGACGGGACCGGCCGAAGCGGCTGTACCTCCATACGGCTATCCCGCGTCCGGTGCGGTCCTCGACCATCTTGAGGGCGTCGGCGATCTTGCGCTTCATCTTGCGCCCGGAGACGTCGAGGTCTTCGACCCATTCGACGATGCGGGCGTTGTTGCGGTCGGCCCACGCGTTGATGGCGGCGCGCTGGATGTCGGGGCTGATCTTCTCCTCGTAGTAAGTCGAGACGCGGATGTATGCGACGAAGGGCTCACGCGTCGGTCCGAGGCGTGAGCCCTTCGGCGGGTGTTGCAGTCGTGTCACGTGGTGGACTCCCGAGACGGGCGCCGCGCCTGCGTCTCGAACGGGATCACCTCGGCGTCCGGCGGCTGCGGTTCGGTGGCGAGCCGGACGTCGTGGGCGAGGACGTCGCGTACGAGCAGGGCGGCGGCGCGGTTGACTCTGTCGGCGAAGTAGCGGCGGGTGGCGCGGTATCCGGTGACCAGGGTCGCGATCGCTCCGGTGGCCGTGGTGGCGGTTCCGGTGACGATCACAGGGCCGACCTCGTCCGTGACGATCAGCCCGGTGATCTGGATGGTGAGTCCGATCAGGAAGAGGGCGAAAGCGATGGTCGCGGACAGGTACACGTCGGTTCTGGTCACGTAGAGCGGCCTTTCTAGCTGGTGCCCTCCCTCCGGTGTTTGGTGGTGAGGGCGTTGATCATGGCGCGGATGGCGGCGCGGTCGCTTTCGTCGGTCACGCCGAGCGCCTGGAAAGCCTGGTCTTCGGTTGTGGTGGGCCGCGCGGGTGAGGGCTCGTTGCCGAGCGCTTCGCGGGGGAGGTGGCCGGCCCGTACGAGGATCGGCAGGACTGGGACGTTGAACTTCAGTCCGAGGGCGTAGCAGGTGTTGATGTCGGGCTGGCTGACGTCTCGTAGGAGTCTTGAGACGGTGGCGACGGGGATGCCCGCGTCGTCAGCGAAGCGGCGCTGTACGCCGCGCTCTGCGGGGTCGTAGCCGTGCCTGAGGAGTTGCCAGCGAAGCCAGTCGACGAATGGGGCGTCGATGGGGAGTTCCGGTTGCGAGCCGTGTGTCATACGCGCAATGTATCGCGCGCGAACGATTCATGGTGCAGCGTGCACAACTTTTAGGCGCGTTCACACGTCCCCCCGTCAGTCGCCTATGGCCTCCGAGCCGCACACTATCGCTCACTTGAACGATTCTCCACCATTCAAACACAAGCGGTAGCCCACCTGTCACGACACATGGGCACCTTCGCGCACAACCTTCGCACGTATGTTTCACGCGTGAGTGGAACCATGCTACGTTCCACTCGTGAGTGAAACGCGCTCACGAGTGATCGAACGCCGAGGTAGTACCCATGCGTTTTGACCCCAAGCCCCTGCGCGTCGCCGCCGCGGCCGTGGGCGACAACACCACCGCCGCGATCGCCCGCAAGCTGAACGCGCCGTACGGCACCGTCATCCGCTGGACGAGCGGCCGCACCATCCCCGACGGCCCCAACCTGGCCGCCATCCAGCGCACCTACGGCGTCACCGCCGCCGACCTCTTCCCGGTCGGCGCATGACCGCGCCGGCCGACCTCGATGTTGCCCGCGCCCGCGCCGCCGCCATCAAGGCCGCCGCACGCATCTGGCGCCACGGCCTCGACGCCATGGACCGCATGAGCATCCCGGACGCGGCCCGCGCCTGCTACGAGCCCGGCGGACTCTCGCTCGCCGAGCTGGAACAGCGCATCACCGCCGACCGCGCCGCCCGCCTCATCCAGCCTCGCGCCGCCGCCTGACACGACGAAGGGCCGCCCGGATGCCCCCGGACGGCCCCACCGGCCAACCCCCGAAGGGACCAACCGTGAACATCCCCCAGCGTACCCGCCCCCTCCGCGCCGCCGAGGCGATCGCCGGCCGCCGCCGCGCCACCGACCGCGCCGAGTTCGTGCGCGTCATGGCCTCGCAGCTCGACCAGATCGCGCCGGGCACCGTCCGGGTGGTCGTCGCCCCGCTGGTCGTGGAGGACACCCCGCGCACGTGGGTGGAGCTGATCGGCGCCGCCGGCCAGGTGACGAGCAGCAGTGCCGAGCAGTGCCGCGCCGCGTTCGGCCTGCTGTCCCGCGCGTTCCCGGCCGCCGACTGGAGCCGACCGCGCGAGTACGACGCCCGGGCCGGGGTCCTCGCCGTGCACACGCGGCCCGCGCCGGCGGCGCTCGGCCTCGACACCGCCGAGGTGGCCCGCTGATGATCCGCCCGACCCTCACCGCCGACGGCACGGCCGTTCGCCTGCCGGTCCGCGACCAGATCACCGCGCCCCTGCTCGACGCGCTCGCCGTGGCGTACGCCGAGGACCCGGACGGAACCGGGCTGCGCCTGATCGCACACGCGTCCGCCGTCCGGTGCCACGACCACGCCGAGGTCAGCGACGACGCCACCGAGTACGAGCGGGCGATGCGCGCCGCGGAGGCCGACGGCACCCGTGACGCCCTGCTCGGCGAGCTGCCCGCCGAGCCCCAGCTCGACCCGTTGCTGACGCCGGACGAGGCGGTCACCGTCGCGACCCGGCTCACGAAGTTCGCCGCCCACATCCGCATGAGGAGCACCCGCAAGTGACCGTCACCACCCTGCCCACCATGCGCACCGCGCCGACGCCCGCCCCGTACGGCGGCGCCCTGTCCCTCTCGCAGATGAGCCCCTACGAGGCGTGGCAGTTCTGCGAATCCCTGGCCAACACCCCGTTGCTGCCGGACCAGTACCGGAAGCAGCCCGCGTCCGTGCTGTGGGCGATGGAGTACGGCCGCGCCCTCGGGCTCGACGTGGTCACCACCATCACCACCATCCACGTGATCAAGGGCAAGCCCACCCAGTCCGCGGACCTGATGTTGGGCCGGGCCCGGTCGGCCGGCCACCGGGTCCGCATCAAGTCGGAGCGCACCCGGTGCGTGGTGGCCATCCAGCGGGCCGACGACCCCGACGATGAGTCGGTGGTCGAGTGGACGCTCGACGACGCCGTGACGGCCGGCCTGTGCCAGCTCAAGAACGATCGGCCGTGGGCGCGCGACAAAGACGGCAAGCCCACGTCGTGGGAGAAGTACCCGCGCGCCATGCTGCGGGCCCGCGCCATCGCCGAGGCCGTGCGCATCGCGTGCCCCGAGGTGCTGCATGGAGCGATCTACACCCCCGAGGAGCTGGGGGCCGTGGTCGACCAGGAAGGGCAGCCGGTCATCGTGGAGCGGAGCGACGCTCCGCAGATGACCACGGCGACCGTGGTGCAGACGACGCCGAACACGCCGCCGTCCCCGCAGGCCGAGCACCGCGACTACCTTGCCGAGGCCGTCGTCGCCACGGACGCCGACACCCGGGCCGCCATCATGGCCGCCGCCCGCGAGTCCGGTGCCCCCGAGCACTACCTCACCGCGCTCGACAACCTCCGCCGGGCGCACGAGGCCGCGACCGTCGAGGACGTGCGCAAGCTGTACAACGCGTTGGAGGCGAACGGGGAGAATGCGCAGCAGCTCGCCCGGATCGCGCAGATCGGCAGCACCAAGCCTGCCGCGAAGCCGCCGACGCCGAGCGAGCACCGCGAGACGCCCGCGCAGCAGGAGGCCGCCGTCATGGCCGCCGTCGACCGGGGCCGCGCCGACGCCGAGAACGCGCTCAGGCTCGCCGCCTCCCGCGCCAACTTGCCGACGTTGGACACCGACTTCATGCGCGTCTACGGCAAGCCGATCGCCCAGGCCGACGCCATCACCCTGCACGCGTTCCGGCAGCAGATCGAGGCCGCCATGCAGCAGGGGGCGCAGCAGTGACCGAGCCGACCCCCGAGAAGTCGGCCGCGCCGGACCCGGCCGCCGTCCGCAGTGCCGTCACCCGACAGGCCGTCCTCGGCGCCCTGCTCGACCAGGTGAAGACCGCGTACAACGACGCACGCGCCGACGCGCACGAGTTGCTGGAGCAGCAGCACAAGGCGACCGGCTCGACCAAGACGGACGCCCTGTTGCCCGACGGCATCAAGGTCGGGTCGATCTCCCGGCAGGGTGGCGAGCGGGCCGCGCAGGTCACGGACGAGGACGCGTTCGCCGGGTGGGTGCGTGACACCTATCCGACCGAGCACGTCGTCCGGATCATCCCCGCCCGCGTTGAGGTCGGCGTGCAGCCCGCGTTCGCCACGCAGGTGCTCGCCCAGGCCACGGCCGCCGGCGTCGCCCGGTTCGCGGACCCGGCCACGGGCGAGATCCGCGATGTGCCCGGCGTCGAGATCCGCCCGAGCCGGGCCGCCTCGCACCGGATCACGTACGCCCGCGGCAGCAAGGCCAGCCCGGCCACCGGCCGCGACCTGATCGCCGCCGCGTGGCGCGAGGGCCACCTTGCCGCGCACGTCTTGCCCGCCCTCGCCCCGCCGCCGGCCGCCGAGCCCGCGCCTCCCGCCGAGGACGCCCCCGCCGCATAGACCGCGCGCGCCCCGCCCCGCCGCCCGGGGCGGGCCCGCCCAATCGGAGACACCGCAATGCGCCCACTCGACTCCGCCGCCGTCAACCGCCTCGCCACTCTGTTCCGCGCGGGCGCCACCGACGCCGCCGCCGCCCGCCAGCTCAACATCGCCAAGAGCACCGCTGGCCTGTGGCGCCGCCGACTCGGCATCGCCCCCGCCCCGAAGCAGCCCTCTTCCCTCCGCTCCCCGCTCACCGTCGCCGAGAAATGGCAGCAGTTCGTCCGGCCCGTCGAGGACGGACACATGGAGTGGACCGGCCGCCGCCGCCCCGGCCCGTCCGCAGTGCTGGAGTTCACCCACCACGGCCGCGTGCACAGCGCCCGCCGCGTCGCGTTCACGATCCGCACCGGCCGTGAGCCCGAGGGCACCGTCACCACCGAGTGCGAGCGCGCCGGATGCGTCGCCCCCGCGTGCGTCGAGGACGAGCCCGGCCGCACCCGTAGCCGGCGCCACCTCGCCGTTGTCAACGGCTACGAGACCCCGCTCGCCGAGTGCACCCGCGGCCACGCCACCGCCGAGCACCGCCGCTACGACCGCGACGGCCGCCCCTACTGCGCCGCCTGCCACGCCCTCACCCACACCCAGAAAGCCGACGCCGCGTGACCGCCGCAACGCTCGACCTGTGGCCCCTCATCAACCGGCCGCCCGCCGAACCGATCCCCGGGCAGCTCGCCATCGAGGACGGCCCCCGCATCGGGTCCCTGTGCACCGGATACGGCGGGCTGGACATGGCCGTACAGCAGGTGCTCGGCGGGTCCCTCGCGTGGGTGGCCGACCCCGACCCCGGCCCGGCGCGCATCCTCGCCCACCACCACCCCGACACCCCCAACCTCGGCGACCTGACCGCCATCGACTGGACCGCCGTGCAACCCGTCGATGTCCTGATCGGCGGCTACCCGTGCCAGCCGTTCAGCCTCGCCGGCCAGTTGAAAGGAACTGACGATGAGCGACACCTCTGGCCGCACATTGCCCGTGCCCTTGGGGTTCTTCGACCCCGAGTCGCGTTCTTTGAGAACGTCGCGAACCACCTTCGAGTCGGCTTCGACACTGTCCTCTGCGACCTTGCCGACCTCGGGTTCGATGCGGAGTGGTGCGTTGTACGCGCGGACGAGGTCGGCGCTCCCCACCAGCGGCGCCGCCTGTTCATCCTCGCCACAGCTGCCGACGCCACGGGCGCGGGACGGCAAGGGGAGGACTCGCAGCGGCGACGGACTGCCCGAGACGGTCGCGTTGCTGCCGACACCGCGGACCTCGGACACGAACGGGGCGGGGGCGCACGGGGAGGGAGGCCCGGATCTGCGGACGGCCGTATCTCTGCTCCCGACGCCGCGGGCGTCGGACGGGGAGAAGGGCGGTCCGAACCAGCGGGGCAGCAAGGGCGACTTGGCGCTGCCGTCGGCGGTGGTGCAGTTGCTGCCCACACCGAGGGTGGCGGCCGGGCGGACGGGCCGGTCGGCGATCACGGGCTCCAGTTCCTCACCGAGCCTGGAACAGGCCGTGGAGTTGGCGAACGGCGAGACACCGCGGGAACTGGCGGGCCTGGCGGAAGTGCCTCCGTCGTGGAGTGGGGGAAGTTCGCCCCGGCAGTCGCGCGGTGGGAGGCGGTCACCGGCCGTCGTGTCCCCTGGGCAACTGACGATCGAGGCCGGCTGAGTCCCGCGTTCGTCGAGTGGATGATGGGCCTCCCCTCCGGTCACGTCACGGCCGTCCCGGGCCTCACCCGCACCCAGCAGCTCAAAGCGCTCGGGAACGGCGTTGTCCCGCAACAGGCCGCCGCCGCGCTGCGCTTCCTGCTCGACCGCGCCGGCCTGTCCCATCTGTTCAGGCTGGCCGCGTGACAGCCCGGCCGCGCAGCCTCCGCCTCGAGCCCCATCCCTGATCCGCCCCGGGGCAAGGACGTGCCCCGCGCCCCTCGCCCCGGGCGCACCACCCCCGTAAGGAGCACCACCCCGTGACACTCGACGCGTACGACTGGGCATGGCAGCACGCCCGCGCCCGGGGCAACGCTCGGTTGGTCGTCCTCGCCGTCGCGGACAAGACGACCGGCTCCGAAGCCGTCGCCCGGCTCGGCGTCACCGAGGCCATGCGCCGGCTCGGCGGAGTCGGCAAGGGCACCGCGGTCAAGGCCATCGCCGACGCGCTCGCCTCGGGCGACCTGGAGACCGCCGAGCCCGCCAAGGGCAGCCGCGCCGCCCTGTACCGCATCCCCGGAGCCGTCAACTACGTCCGCCGTAGCGGTCCGGATTCCAGACCACAACCGGCCGTTACGGACCGGTCCGGATTCCAGACCACTACCGGTTTGCGGTCCGGATTTCAGACCACAACCGGCCCCGCTACCGGTCTGGAATCCGGACCGGTAGCCGACGCCCCCCAAGACGGTTTGTGGTCTGAGATCCAGACCGCTTGTGGTCCGGAATCCGGACCACATCACCCACCCATAGATAGAGAGAGTGAAGGAGTGAGTGAAGGCGCGCCCGCGCCCACGTCGCTCACGGACCCGATCCCCCCGTTCGCTCGCCCCTTGGTTGACCGGATCACCGCCGCGAAGGTCTACGTCGGATGGGACCTCACCGCCGGCGAGTGGCTGCGCCTGGACGCCATGCTCCAGCGTTCCGGTGCCGACATGCTCGCCGAGCACGCCGTCACCATCGCCGCCCGCCAGCGCGTCAGCAGCGCCCGCTACTTCCTCCGGGCCTGGACGTCGCTCCCGCCCGCCCCGACCGCAGGCACTGTTCCCGCCGCCCCGAGCGGACCCGGCGCCGACGTAATCCCCCTCGACCGCGTGCCCCGCAAAAGCCGCGTCGCCCAGTCGGCCGACCACCTCGCCGCGGCCCTCGCCCGCATGGAGGCCCAGCAGTGATCCCCCGCGAAGTCGCCGCCCTGCTCGCCTACGTGGTGAAGCTCGATCCCCGCCTCGCCATCGATGACCCCAACGCCGCCGATGACCGCCTGGCCCAGTGGTGTGACCTGCTCTCCGACGTTCCCGCCCAGGTCCACGGCTGGGACGCCGCCCGCACCGCCCGCGACCACATCGCCCGCAGCCCCTACCGCATCCAGCCCAGCGACATATCCCGCCCCTGGCACGCCCACAAGGCCGACGTCCTCGGCCGCCATGTCGGCACGTTCGAGCCCACCGCCCACCCGGAGATCGACCCCGACGACGAGACCGGCGACGCCTACGTGACTGCCCTGCGCGCCGAACGTCGCGCCGTCGCCAGCGGCCAGCGTCCCCCGGACACCCACCGCGCCATCACCGCCGGCCCCATGGCCGCCCAGGTCAAGCGCCGCCTTGCCGAACTCGGCACCTACATGCCGCCGAGCGTCGCTGCCACCCTCGCCGACTACCGGCCCCACCGCGACCGCCGCGAACAGCTCGCCCGCGCAGGCGCCCCCGACCCGCTCAACGTGCCGTGCCCGTACGAGCACTGTCGCGCGCCCGCCGACCAGCCGTGCCGCGACCACCGCGGCGGGCACCGGCCGAAGCCTCACCCCACCCGCATCGACAACGCCCGCACCGCCCACTACGCCCAGGAGCAGCCGGCATGACCCCCACCCCCAAGAGCGCCCGCCAGCGGTCCCGCAAAAACCGCGGCTACGACGGCACCCGCAACGGCAGCCAGGTCCGCGTCACCGGGAAGTGGGCTGACCGCCCCGACCGGCCCGCCTCGCGCTCGACGTCCGACAAGGCCGAGGCCCGTCGGATCGCCCGCGAGTGGGCCGCCCAGGGCGCCTACGTCATCGCCGAGAAGGCCAGCGGTTTCCTGTGGCGGCCCTGGTTCGAGCTGGACGGGCCCGCGCTGCTCGCCCAGCAGGCCGCCGCCGAGGAGTCCCAGCGGGCATGGGCTCGTCGCGTCGCCCGCGAAGACGACGACCCGGAGGCCGCCGCCGCGGCCCGCGCCGCCCGCGAACACGACCACCTCGCCCGCCTGATGACCCGCCCGCCCGTCCCCCGGGACGCCACCGGCCGCGTCACCGCACGCCACACCACCGGAGGCCGCCCGTGATCCCCGCCGCCGTCCTTGCCGTCATCCGCGCCACCCTCGAAGACGCCCCCACCCGCGAGTTGCTGAACAGGCCCGGATGGACCGCTCAGCGCGTCACTCGCGACCTCGAACAGGCCGGATGGACGATCATCCCCACCCCGCCCAGGAACGCCGCCCAGCGGCCCGCGTAGCCCCTCCCCCGCTGCAACTCCCCGCTGCACGCCCACACGTGCTACGTTCCACGCGTGAGTGATTGCCGATCACTCACGCGTGGAGATCCACGGCACCGCCGTACGCATCCACCACCACGAACCGGGGCCGCCACCGAGCAGCCAGCACGAAGGGAACGCGCCAGTGGCCACACACCCCACCGACGCCGAACGGTTCGCCGCCAAGATCAACACCCGCGGCCCCCTCTCCCTCGTCCGCGGCGTACAGGGTCGGTGCCACATCTGGACCGGCGGCGCCCGCAGCAAACGCCCCCACGACGCCGGCCAGTTCGGCGAGTACTACGGCGCCTTCCACACCGCCGGCCGCACCGTCCGCGCCCACATCTACGCCTACGAGCAGGCCAACGGCCCCATCCCCGAGCCGGACGACAACGAGCCGCGCCCCGAGATCGACCACCGATGCCGCCGCCGCAACTGCGTCAACGTCGACCACCTCGAAGCCGTCGACCACCGCACCAACACCCTGCGGAGCACCGCGCCCACCGCGATCAACGCCCGCAAGACGCACTGCCACGCCGGCCACCCCTTCACCCCGGCCAACACCCGCCGCCGCAGCGACGGCAGCCGACGCTGCCGCACCTGCGAACGCACCCGCACCCGCACCACCCCCAACCCCGAAAGGCAGGCCGCCTGATGGCAGGCGAGACCGTCATGACCGTCCAGGGCAACCTGGTCGACGACCCCGAACTCAGGTTCACCCCGTCCGGGCACGCCGTCGCCAAGTTCCGCGTCGCCAGCACCCCCCGCACATACGACAAGAGCACGAACGAGTGGCGCGACGGGGAGAGCCTGTTCCTCACCGTCAACGCGTGGCGCAAGCTCGCCGAGAACGTCGCCGAGAGCCTGCACCGCGGCGCCCGCGTCATCGTTCGCGGCGCCCTCAAGCAGCGCAGCTACGAGGACAGCAACGGCGTCAAGCGCACGGTCTACGAGATCGAGGCCGAGGACATCGCCGCCAGCCTCCAGCGCGCCACCGCCGTCATCACCAAGGCCAACGGCCAGCAGCGCCAGCAGAACAGCGGCGGCTACGGCGCCCAGCAGAGCGGCTACGGCCAGCAGCCCGCAAACGACCCATGGGCCACCAACAGCCAGCAGCAGCGCGGCTACAGCGACCAGCCCCCGTTCTGACCTGCCGCCCGCGACCGGACGCCGCGCCGGCCGCGCGCGGGATCACCTCACCCAACCTGAGTCAGGAGCACCCCCTGATGAGCACCCAGCCCAACCCCGAGCCGTCGATCCCTGCCGCGGGTGACCGGTACGTGAAGCGGACCGAGCCCGACGTGGGCCGCATCGTCACCGTCACCAGCGTGTGGACCGACGAGGCCGGGCGCACCGCCGTGGCGTACGAGTGGCGCGACGACAAGCCCGGCGAGTGCGGTAGCGCGTGCCCGCTCGACGTGTTCGAGCGCACCTACCGGCCCGCGGCCGAGCAGGCCCCGGCCGACAGTCTCGCCGTGATCGACGGCCGCGACGCCCTCGCGTTCGTCGTCATCCGCCCCGCCGACGACGACCCGGACAGGGTCACCGTCGAGGCCGACGCCCGTCGCATGTCGAAGGCCGCCGCCGCGTACACCCTGCGCGTCGTCGCCGACCAGTTCGACACGGCCGCGCGCGCCGAGGGAGACGAGCCGATCCCGCACCCGGACGTCGAGGCGCAGCAGCCCACGGACCTTGCGGAATCGCCCTACGACGCCGCCCGCCGGTTCGCCCGCCGCCTGGCCGCCGTTGAGCGCCTGTGCTCCGGGCGACCCGGCTACCACTCGATCACCGTCAAAGCCTTGCTCACCGCCATGAGCGACGCCGACGACCAGGCCGAGCCCGTCTCGCCCTCGGCCGCCCTGCGCGCGGCAGGAAACGAAGCGGTCCCCGCGTTCATCCGCGCCATGAGCGACGCCGACGAGATCGAGGCGCAGCAGCCGGCCCCAGCCGACTCGCTCGCCGCCGCCGACCGCGCCGAGGTCGCCATGCTCCGCGAGCGCCTGGCCGAGGCAGTCGCCACGGTGGCGCAGTTGGAGCAAAAGCGCGTGGAGCTGGAGCGCATTGTGAACGCCGAACGCGCCGACGTCGCCGAGCTGACCAAGCAGCGCGACCGCATCGCCAACGACACCGCCAAGGCCCTCACCCCGAAGGACGGCAGCGCCTACGCCGCCGGCCTGATCGAGGCCGCCCGCCTTGCCGAGCAGGAGCGCGTGACCAACCCCCTCGGCGAGGCCGAGGAGCACGTCAACGACTGCTTCAACGACTTCGCCGCCATGCTGCGCCGCACGGCCACCAAGGCGCAGCAGTCGTGACGCTCCCCGACACCCCCGGACAGCTCATCATCGCCGCCGGGTGCTGCGCCATCGCAAGCCTGCTCTGCCTGCTCGGCGCCGTCCTCGCCGCCGCCCTCGAACGGAGAACCACCCCGCCGAGGTACCGCCGCCTGACGTGGCGGTACCTCGCCCACCGCACCGGTCTCGTCCTCTCCCTCTCGCTGCTGTTCACGGGCGTGCTGTTCTCAAACCGATGGCACCGCGCCCGCATCCTCGCCCGCAAGGAACGCCTGTGATCACCGCCCCCCGCCGCGCCGGCCGCACCAACGCCGCCCGCCAGGCCGCCGAGCAGCTGCTCGCCGACGGCCACCACGTCCACTACGCCGCCCACGCCGAACAGGTCTGCCTCACCGGCGAGTGCCGCATCGTCCCCACCGTCCTCGACGGCATCGCCCCCACCCAGGAGCCGACCCTGTGAGCAGCACCCGCCGCGCCCCCAAGCGCAAGCGCGACAAGCGCCGCGCCGAGACCGAAGCCTTGCGCACCGCCCGCCGTGACACCCTCGGCATCCTCCTCTCGCGCGTCCGGCGAAGCGTCGCACTCAGCCCGGCAGAGGCCGCCCTACTGGCCGCGCACGTCGAGGCCGAGCTGACCGAGGCCGACCGCGCCCGCGAGAGCGAGCGAGGCCAGCAACGCGCCATGGAGCAGCACCGGCAGCGCGTTACCGCCGCCGAGGAAACGATTCGCGAACTGGAGCAGCAGGCCACCGTTGCCGACGAGCGCGCCGAGTGCTGGAAGCGCCAAGCCGCCAACTGGGAACAGGCCAACGAGCAGGCCGAGCAGCGCCTCGCCCGCATCCGCGACATGACCGACAACTGGGTGCGCCACCTCCCCGCCACCATCCGCACCGCCACCGCCGCCGAAGCCGTACGCAACGCCGCCAACGGCGACGACCGCCCCGTCATGTTCGCCATCACCGGTCAGCAGGCCACCGCTGGCACCAAGGAGTTCGCCGAGCAGGAACGCGCCCGGTTCGAGCGGCTGTACACCCGCGAGACCCTGCGCGCCGACAAGGCCGAGGCCGAGCGCGACCGCCTCACCGCCGAGCTGGAAGACGCCGAGCACCGCGCCGACACGTACCGGGCCGCGTGGCATTCCGCCCGCGCCCGCGCCCGCAAGGCCACGCAGCGCGCCGAGCGAGCCGAGGAGTTCAGCAAGTTCGCCGAGGCCGCCGCGACCCGCAGCGAGCAGGGCGCCGAGGACTACCGCGGTGCCCTGTCTCACGCCCTCGGACTCGGCAACGGCGCACCCTGGGACGCCATCCACGAGCGCACCCGCGCCCTGCGCAAGGCCGACGAGCGAGCCGAGGCCGAGGCGAACCGGGAACGCAAGTACGCGATCAAGGCCGCGCAGCGCCTCGACGCCGCAGAGCAGCGCGCCAAGGCCGCCGAGCAGCAGCTCGGCCAATCGGTCGGCCGCGCAGCCCAGGCGATCACGGCGATGGGTGCCGACGTCCGCGCCGCCGAGCAACGCGCCGGCCGGTACCGCCTCGCGTGGCTCGCCTGCCGCCGCGACCGCAAGGCCGACCGCGCCGCCATGGCCGCCGAACTCCCCATCGTGCAGGCCGCGCACCGCGCCCTCGCCACCGCCGAGGAACTGTTCGTCACCAGCCCCGACGGAGCCATGCGCGAGACCGGCCGCCGCGTCCTCACCGCGTTCCTTCAGCAAGAGCCGGCCCAGCCCAAGGACGAGGCCGAGGCCGCCGAGGTGCCGCTGATCGCCGTGGGACCGGCCCGGGGCGCGCAGCTCACCGGAGCCGAGGCCGCCGAGAACCTGCGCCGATGGGCCACCTCCGGGATCTCCTTCGCCCAGCTCAACACCCGCCGCCGATGACCGCCCCGGCGCCCCGCACCGCGCGGGGCGCCCGCCCGCCCAGGAGCAGCACACCCATGCACACCCCCGCCCTCGACGCCGCCGCCGTCGCCACCATGCGCACCATCAGCGACACCGTTGCCGACCTCCGCGCCATCCGCGAGCAGTGGGGCGACCTGCTCACCGCGATCGCCCAGCCGCCGGCCGCCGTCTGGCCCCCGCTCGACAACATCAACGCCCTGCTCGCCACCCCGGCCGACGAGGACGCGCCAGCCCTCGGCCGAGTCCCGCTCGTGCTCCGCGAGCACCCCGCGCCCGCCAACCTCGACGCCCTTGACGCCGCCGTGTCCGTCGAACAGGCCCTGTTCGCCGCGTGCGACACCATCGCCGCCCGCGTGCAGCGGTCCGTCCGCCGCGTGACCGCCCGATGCGTCACCGGACCCCAGGGGCAGGCGTTCACCTTCGGCCCCGCCCTCGACCCGGACGACCGCGACGACGCGCGCCGCTGGCACCTGCCGACCAACCGGGAAGCGCTGTTGCCGCGCGCCACCGGCCACGTGCTTGCAGTCCCTCGACCCGTCACGGCCGAGGACGCGGAGGCCCACGAGAGGTGGGGCATCCGCCAGGTGCCCGGCGTGCCTGCCCGTCGTCGCCAGGCCGCCACCACCGTGGACGTTGCCACCGTCGGCAGCCGCGCACATGGTCTCCACTGGGCCGCCGTCTGGCTCGAAGGGCGCGCCCTCGGCGAGGACGTCGGCGACCTGTTCCAGCCGCTCCCCCTGCCCGTCCTCGACGACCTCGCCCAGGTAGCCCGCCGAGCCCGCGCCCGCGTCGAGCGCGCCCTCGGCCGCGACGGCAGGCCCACCACGCTCGCCGACCCCTGCCCGTGGTGCGCCGGCACCCTCACCGCCCACACCCGCAGCGGCGACCCGGCCGCCGCCGTCATTACCTGCTCGACCGGCGAGGCGTGCGGCGCACCGGCCGTCCTCGACCACGGCCGCCGCGTGTGGTCCGGTGCCGGACTGGTCGGGCTGTGGGCCGCGCTCGACGCCGCCCGGAGCAGCGCTGCGTAACCCCCAGGGCGCGCCCGCAAGTTGGGCGCGTCCTCTTTCACGCGTCCAATTGAACTGAGTTCATGAACCTAGTACAGTCGGCCATGCCGGACGACACCCGGCACGACCAAGGGAGCACCCCCGTGGACGCCTACACCACCGGACGCAGCCGCACCGGCCACTACAAGCAGCCCGGCAGCCACCTCACCTACTGCGGTCGACACGCCCTCGCCCGCACCAGCACCCACACCAAGATGTGCACCCGGTGCGTCAAGGCCGAGGCCCGCGACCGCGCCGAGGCCGAGGCCACCGCGAACGAGCACCGCCAGAACGCCCCCACCCTCGCCGAGCGCGCCAAGGTCCGTTACGCCCTGGTCGGCAAGGGCCGCCGCGTCCACTACTCGAACAACGACGACACCTTGTGTGGACGCCAGGTCAGCGAGTACACCGATGGCCTCGACGAGCGGCACGAGTCCCTGTGCACCCCGTGCATCCGGGCCGCCGAGAAGCGCGCCCACTCCCGCGCCCTTGCCGCCGCCGCGGTCGACCTCCCCGAGATCGCCGAGCAGACCGGCGCCCAGTTCCAGCGCAGCGCCCGCGCCGTCGCCGCCGTTGAGCACGCCGAGCACGTCGAGGCCGCCGTCGAGCACGCCGAAGCACTGCACGCCGCCGCGCTGGTCACCGAGGCCGACGCCACCCAAGGCACGTGGCGAGGCGACTGGATCGGGGAGCAGGCCGACGACCACGCCCTGTTCCCCGTCGATCGGCCGGCCGATCAAGGCGCACTGTTCGCCACCAACTAGCCCGCCTCGGCCCGCCCCAGCCCGGGGCGGCGCCCCTCCCAACAGGAGCAGCAGAGATGCCCAAGGACCAGCAGCCGGACGACGAGCCCACCGTCGCCGAGTACCAGCGGGCCGACGCGTCGAAGTTCCCCACGCACCCGGCCGGCCAACAGGGCGCCGTCGAGGGCATGCTCGCCGCCTACAACCGCAGCAAACTCGCCCAGAGCATCGAAGCGGACACCTCGATCGGCCGGTTCCAGCTCAGCATGCTCGCCGCGTTCGAGGAGTACGAGCACGCGCGCCGCCTTGAGATCATCGCCGCCGGCGGCGACCCCGACGAGGACCGCGACCCGTTCGAGACCGTACGCGCCATCGCGGACGGCTGGGCCGCCAGCGCCGATGACGAGGAGGCCCGCGCCGCCCTGCTCGACCACCTCGCCGACAGCCTCGACACCAGCGAGGTACGCGCGCTCCGCCTCGCCGCCGAGGCCGCCGCCGCCATCACGCCCCGACTCATTCTCGCCGACGCCGAAGCAGGCGCACGCGTCGCAGACACCGCTGACGACCTCGGCGTGAGCGAGCGCTACGTGTACCGAGTGCTCCGCGAGCAGCGCGCCGCCCAGCAGCAGGACGAGCCCGCTTGGTGCGACCGGAAGACGAGCGGCGGGCATGACTGGCACCGAAAGACGCCGAGCGCCGGCATGCGCTGCCGACTCTGCGACCTGCCTTTCAAGGACTGGTCGGGCGAGGACTGCCCGGACGCTCAGTAGCCCCAGACAGCAGCGCGGGCCCGCACACGGGGACGACACCCCCGGACGGGCCCGACTAACCACGATCGGAAGCACCCCGACCAATGGCCACCACGCACCCTACCCTCGCCGCGGAGCGCGCCGCCCGCGACGCCGACATACGCCAGCGCGCCGCCGCTGGAGCCTCCGCCCGCTCCATCGCACGCGAGACGGGCCTCCACCACACCACCGTTGCCCGCATCATCCGCACCGCCCCCGCACCGGAGCACACCACCGTGGAGCAGGTGGAGCCCTCCACACCGGAGCCCTCGCAGCAGACGGAGCGCGCCACTCCCGCACCACCCGCCCCGACCAGCGGAGACCGGCACACGCCGCCCCGCACCGCCCTCATCAGGGAACTGGCGCCGGACCTGATCCGCGACCTGAACGTGTTGGTCGACCGGCGTACCGGTGCGCTCCCCGCTCCACTCGCCGGCATCGTCCGCGCCTACGCCGACCGCGAGCGCGCCAGGTGGAGCGCAGCACTGGAGCGCCGCTTCCCCACGGAGCAGCACCGGCCGTCCGGTCGCGCGCCGGCCCGCGCGCAGGTTGCGCCGTGACCTTTCCGTGACCTAGAGTCGGGGGCGACCCCGGCGTGCCCGGAAACGAACGCCCCCGCATCAAGCACTGCGGGGGCATTCGTGTGCCCCGTGCAACCATCGCCCCGCCCCACGCGTCCCACTCGGGACAGTCACCAACCCGTGGGGGGACCACGTGAAGCACCGCGCCACCGCCGCCGTTACCGTCCTGCTCGCCGCCGCCGCGCTCACCGCGTGCAGCAGCAGCGACAGCAGCGACGACAAGCCCGCCGCGCCGCCGTACAAGATCACCCACCAGGACGACAGCGGGAACCAGCGCCGCGTACAGGTCGAGGTCACCTCGGCCAAGGATCTCCGCGCCGTGTTCGATGACGTGGCCGGCGGGCTGAAGGACGACGCCGGGTGGTTCGTAGAGATCAACTGCGCGACGGGCGGCACGGCCAAGGTCGACAACCGGCTCGCCAACGGGAAGAAGGCGGTCGGCTCCGTCGGCGCAGCGGCCACGGGTCTCGATGACGGGAAGACCGAGTACGAGGCGCAGCAGGGACGGAAGTGCCCCGCGTAGCACCACACCGCACCGACCAACGCCCCGCCGGCCGAGCCGCGGGGCGTTCCTCATGCCCAAGGAGCCCCCGTGCTGTTCAAGGTCCGCCCGACCATTGACCGCCTCGCCCAGGACGCCTACGAGGCGTACGCCGAGAGCACCGACAACAAGAACGTCCGCGGCGAGGAGCTGCCCGAGTGGGGCGACCTCACCACGCCCGTGCAAAACGCGTGGAAGCTCGCGGCCGAGGCCGTACGCCACTGCGTCGAGCTGAACGCCTGACCGCGCCGAGGGGGTGAGCCGTGGTTGCCCGCCCCATCACCGCCAAGGACCGCGCCGCCGTCAAGCGGCTGCACGGCCAGGGCAAGGCACGCAACGAGATCGCCCGCGCCATCAAGCGCAGCCCCTCGACCGTCTCGAAGCTCGCAAGCGAGCTGGGCCTGTCGTTCGACCGGGCGCCCGAGGTGGCCGCCGCGACCGCCGTCCGCAAGGCCGACCTCGCCGCGCGCCGCACCGCGTTCGCCGAGCGGCTACAGGACATAGCCGAGCGCGAGGCCGACAAGATGAGCCGGCCCACCCTGTATTGGGAGTGGGGCGGCAAGGACCACAAGTACGCCGAGAAGACGCAGCCCGAGCCGACCGCGGCCGACCGGCGCGCCATCATGGGCATCGTCGCCACCGCCCTCGACCGGTCGCTCAAGCTCGTCCCGCCGAAGGACGACGGAGCCGCCGAGAGCCGGTCCGTGATCGGCGACCTGATGGCCGGCCTTGCCCGCGACTACGCCGAACGGCACGGCGGGCCGCCGCCCGAGTTCGTGCCTGACGACCAGGCCGCCGAGGGCGACGCCGATGCGTAGCGCGCTCGCCCTGTCCCCGAAGCAGGTCGACAGCATCCTCGAAGCGCGCGCCTTCCAGAACGTTTGGGAGGGGTCGGTTCGGTCCGGGAAGACGATCGCGAGCCTGCTCGGCTGGTTGGACTTCGTGTGCAACCGGCCCGAGGGCGGCGAGCTGGTCATGGTCGGGCGCACCCGCGACTCGCTTGCGCGGAACGTGTTCGGCCCGCTGATGGACCCGACGATCTTCGGCAACCTGACCCGGGACATTCACTACACGAGCGGTGCGCCCACGGCGAACGTGCTGGGGCGCACCGTGCACACGTTGGGCGCCAATGACGCCCAGGCCGAGCCGAAGGTGCGCGGCTTGACCTGTGCCGGGGCGTACGTGGACGAGCTGACCACGCTCCCCAAGACGTTCTACGACCAGCTCAACGCCCGCTGCTCGGTCGAGGGCAGCAGAATCTACGCCACGACCAACCCGGACAACCCGAACCACTGGGCGCGCAAGGAGTACCTACTCCGCCCCCGCGAGACCCGGCTCCGGTCGTGGCACTTCGTGATGGACGACAACCCGGGCCTCAGCGACGGGTACAAGGCCAGGACCAAGGCGTCTTACCGCGGCCTGTTCTACAAGCGGAACGTTCAGGGCCTGTGGGTGATGGCCGAGGGAGCCATCTATGAGGCGTACGACGAGGCCGTCCACGTGGTGGACGAGCTGCCCGAGATGCGCCGGCACTGGCTCGGCATGGACTACGGCACGGTCAACGCCACCTCCGTGATCCTGCTTGGCGAGGGCGTCGACGGCCGCCTGTACGTGTGCGCTGAATGGCGTCACGACTCCCGGCAGGCGCAACGGCAGATGACCGATGCGCAGTACAGCGCTGCAATCCGCGCGTGGCTGACCGAGCAGGGCGTCACCCCGGAGTGGTCGTTCGTCGACCCGTCCGCCGCGAGCTTCATCCGGCAGGCGTACGAGGACGGTTTCCCCAACCTGGCCAAGGCGTCCAACGACGTCAGCGACGGAATCCGGGACGTGGCCTCGCTGCTCGCCGCCGGCGTGCTCCGCATCCACCGGTCCTGTACGGGCCTGCTCGATGAGCTGCCCGGCTACGTCTGGGACGAGAAAGCGGCGGAGAAGGGCGACGACAAGCCCGTCAAGATCAACGACCACAGTTGCGATGCGTTGCGCTACGTCGTCCATTCGACCGCCCAGGAGTGGCGGCACCTGCTCACCCTCGCCGCGTAAGGAGGTCGCCGCCGTGGCCGCGACGCCGTTCCCCACACTCCGCCTGCCCGTCCGCCTCACGATCGGCGGCCACTCCGCCGACGTCGGCACCATCACGGTCAACGGCCGCGAGCAGGTCGGGCCGCAGATCGCCGATGCACTGCGCGCCGCCGCCGACGCGTACGACCGCGTGACCGACGAGGAGGTGAGCACCGATGCCGCTCCCCGCTGACGGGTCCGCGTGGCCGCCCCCGCAGTGGGCAGAGCACTACCGGCGCATGGAGATAGACGACGCCTGGTACGCCGGGGACCGGCACCGCCTCGCCCGCGTCTACGGCCACCACGAGCACCGCGCCAGGCGCGGCCTGCTCGGCCTGTGGGGGCGCCGCTCCCGGCAGAACCACGGCCGCCGTGACCACCGGCTACACGTCCCCCTGCCCGGCGACATCGCCTCGACCTCGGCTGACCTCCTGTTCACCGACATGCCAGCTATCAAGGTCAGCGACGAGGCGACGCAAAGGCGCCTCGACACCCTGATGGACGAAGGGCGCCTTCAGCAGACCCTCTTGGGCGCAGCCGAGCAGGCCGCCGCCCTGTCCGGGGTGTTCCTGCGGACGACGTGGGCGCGGGACGTCGCCGACTACCCGATGATCACCGTCATGCAGCCGGACGCCAGCTTGCCGGAGTTCCGGTTCGGGATGCTGCGGGCCGTGAACTTCTGGCGCGAGCTGGACGGCTCGACCGACGCGCAGGTGTGGCGGCACATCGAGCGGCACGAGCCGGGCCGCATCGTGCACACCCTCTACCAGGGCACGAAGACCAACGTTGGCCGCATGGTGCCGCTCACCGAGCACCCCGACACCGCCGACCTCACCGACAGCCTCGGCAGCGACGGGCAGTCCATCGAGACCGGTATCCAGCAGCTCACGGCGTCGTACGTGCCGAACATGTTGCCGAACCGGCTCCACCGCACCGCGCCGATCGGGCGCAGCGACTACGCCGCGCCGCTTCACGACCTGTTCGACAGCTTGGACGAGGTGTGGACGAGCTGGATGCGGGATATCCGGCTCGCCCGCGCCCGGCTCATCGTCCCGGACGGCTACCTGCGGGACAACGGACCCGGCAAGGGAGCTGAGTTCGACGAGGACGAAGAGGTCTACCGGACGCTGAAGATGCCGCCCAACGAGGCAGGCGCGTCGATCACGCTCGCCCAGTTCGGCATCCGGGTCGCCGAGCACCAGTCCACCACCGAGGCCATCGTGCGCCAGGCCGCCCAGTCCGCCGGCTACTCCGCACAGTCCTTCGGGCTCGAAGGCGAAGGGCAGCCGATCACCGCCACCGAGTCCGACAGCCGCGACCGGCGCAGCACGGTCACCCGCGGGAAGAAGGCCGGGTACTTCAAGCACGGCCTGGCCGAGCAACTGCACGTTCAACTACAGCTCGACAAGGTCCTGTTCGGCCGCCCGATCACACCCGAGCGGCCGTCGATCGAGTTCGGGCCGGGCGTCGCTGAGAGCTTGCAGAGCACAGCGACCACGCTCGAACTCCTCAACCGCGCGCAGGCCGTGAGCGCGAACACCAAGGTGAAGATCCTGCACCCGGAGTGGGACGACACGGCCGTGAAGGCAGAGGCCGCCGCGATCTTGAAGGAGACCGGCGCCGCCGAAGCCCCGGACCCCGTGGGCACGTTCCCGATGTGACAGGGGGTGCGCCGTGGCGATCCATCCGGGCATGGTCGAGGATCTTGCCGCGCGCACCCGCGACCTGTACGCCGACGCCGAGGCAAGGTTGTTGGGCATCGTCGCACGGCAGCTCGCACAGGGCCTTGAAGCGCCCGGGTGGGCCACGGCCAAACTTGCCGCGATCCAGAAGGTACGGCGGGCCGCTCAGGCCGTGGTCGATGAGCTGGGCAAGGCCGTGCAGCTCGACGTGTTCGACGCGGTTGCTGACGCGTACAACACCGGGCACCGTGCCGCCGTCGCCGAGCTGGGGGCCCTGTCCGACGACGCGCGCCGCCTGGTCGACGACGTCACCCCGAACGCTCAGGCCGTCGACAGGCTCGCCGAGGAAACCACCTCCCTCCTGACCGACCGGCACCGCGCCATTCTGCGCGGCGTCGAGGACGGCTACCGACAGGTGGTCTCCGAGGTGACCGCAACGCCCCTACTGGGCGCAGGCACCCGCCGACAGGCCACCCAGGACGCCATGCGGGCGTTCGCCGATCGCGGCATCACCTCGTTCGTGGACCGGTCCGGCCGACGGTGGCAGCTCACCAGCTACGCCGAGATGGCCGTGCGCACGAGCGTGGGCCGGGCCGCGACCGAGGCCCACATGCGGACCCTGTCCGACGCGGGCGTTGACCTGGTCATCGTGTCCAACTCGCCGCGCGAGTGCCCGCTGTGCCGCCCGTGGGAACGGCGCGTGCTCAGCATCGGCGGGCCGGGCGGCCGGCGCACAGTCGAGCTGGAGCATGCCACCGAGGACGGCCGCATGATCCGCGTAGACGTGGCCGGATCGCTGGACGAGGCGCGCGCCGCCGGCTTGCAGCACCCGAACTGCCGTCACAGCGTGGCCGCATACACGCCCGGCATCACGAAGGTGGGCGACGCCGACCCGGACCCGGACGGGTACGAGGCCGGACAGCGTCAGCGGGCGATCGAGCGGAACATCCGGAAGTGGAAGAACCGCGAGGCCGCCGCGACGACCCCGGAGGAGCAGCGCGCCGCCCGCGCGAAGGTCCGCGCGCACCAGGCCGCCATGCGCGACCACCTCAGGGCGCACCCCGACCTACGCCGCCTCCCCCCTCGCGAGCAGCCCGGCGCGTCGAACCTCCCGCCGAAGCAGACGCCGGCCGCACCCGACCAGATCGAGCGCGCCCGCGTGTGGTCCGGCGACGAGCACACCGTGCGCGAGATGAGCGACGACCAGCTGTCGGCCGCGCTGCGCACCCCGCTTGACGACCGCGCCCGCATGCGGATCGAGGCCGAAGCGGACCGCCGCGACACCGCAGCCCTGCTCGAACGTGCCCACCCGCGCGGGAAGCTCGCCGACGACCTCGCCGAGTTCAGCGACGACGAACTCGGCCGCGTCCTGCCCCACGTCGACACCCCGGGCGCGCTGCGCATCGCTGGGGAGATGGACCGCCGCGACATGGCCGCGCGCCTGCCGGGCGTCCGCGCCGATCTCGTACGGCTCTCCGACGACCAGCTCGCCGCGCGGGTGCGCGAGGCCATCGCCCACAGCACCGACGACGTGAGCGAGTTGGCCGCCGAGGCGCACCGCCGCGACATGCTCGCCGAGCACTTCCCCGGCGGGCAGCTCGCCGACGACCTCACGGCCGTGGGGGACGACGAACTCGCGTGGTGCATGACGTACGCCGAGCCGGCCGAGCTGGAGCAAATCGCCGCCGAGTTCGACAGCCGGTATCCGGTGGAGCTGCCGCCGCCGGCCGCGACCGGTGACGCCGTCGCCGACATGCTCGCCGACCGCGATGCCCTCGCCGAAGCGATGGACCCGGTGCCGGACCCGGACGGGTGGGGCGCCCTCGCCGACGATGAGCAGTTCGCCGCCGAGCTGGCCGAGGAGATCGCCCGGCAGTCCGCCCGCGATGAGGCCGTGGCCGCGGGCGAGGTACCGCAGGTCTCCCGGGCCGAGGCCCGGCGCATGTACGAGGAGTACGTGTATCGGCAGATGCTCGCCGCGGACGAGGCGTGCAACGGCGTGTTGCTCAACGCGAAGGCGCGCGCCGCCGGACACTCCCCGCTTAGCCTGTTCTCAGGCCCTGCCCGGATCTCCCACGCCCGCGCGTCGGACGAGCTGAAGGCGTGGTGGGCCGAGCACGGCCGCATGACGCAGGCCGAGTTCATCGAGTCCGTGACCGGCCGCGCACAGCGATGGGCGGCCGGGGCGAAGAAGAACGAGGCCGACCACCAGAACCGGAGGTGAGCGGATGGGCGCGCGCGAGGAGATCACCCGCGCCGTACTGGACGGAGCCGCGGCCGGGCGCCGCGGCGACCCACCAACCGTCTGCCCGCACGAGGGACTGCTCCGCACGGCG
Source organism: Streptomyces similanensis (assembly GCF_039543625.1). NCBI lineage: Bacteria > Bacillati > Actinomycetota > Actinomycetes > Kitasatosporales > Streptomycetaceae > Streptomyces > Streptomyces similanensis. Next base: position 83,828 of record NZ_BAABKC010000044.1, read on the forward strand.
TGGATCAAGGGCTACGCCCGAACCGCGCCGCCCCTGCCCGACCCGGGTGAGGACGCGTAGCACCCGCCACTGACAGCACCACCCGAACGGCCCCCAGCCAGGCGCAGGGGGCCGTTTCTGTTTGCCCCGACACGCGGCCCGCCAGGCGCGCGCCGCCCCCGACACGGCCCAGGAGGCCCCGTCATGTCCAGCCCGTTCCGACACCCCCTCGCCAGCCACCCCGCCGGTACGATCCTCGGCCGCCGCCGCGACGGCCGGCCCATCTTCGCCATCGCGGGCGGCAGCGGTGAAGGAGCCCCCGCGCCTGCGCCCGCCGCGCCGCCGGCCCCGCCCGCGCCGAGCGTCCCGCCGACCCCCGCCCCGGCACCGGCCAACCCGCCCGCGCCTGCCCCGGCGCCCGCGGCCCCGCCCGCGCCCGCGCCCGCGCAGGGGGAACCGCAGGACGTCGCTTCGCTGCCCGACTGGGCGCAGAAGATCATCCGCGACACGCGTGCCGAAGCCGCCGACTGGCGCACCAAGGCGCAGGGCACCGCGCCGCAGCCCGCGCCCGCCCCGGTGCCCCAGGGTGAGCCCGCGGCCCCGCCCGCGCCTGTGGGACCGGACCCGGCGCAGAGGCTCGCCGTCCAGACGGCAGTCATCGCCGCCGCCCCCGCGGCCGGCGTCGACATCACCCGCGTCATCGACTCGCAGGCCGCCATGACCGCGCTCGCCGCCGTCAACCCGGCCGACGCCAACGCGGTCAAGAACGCGCTGGTCGAGGTTCTGAAGACGCACCCGCACCTCGCCGCCCAGTACGGCCCCGCCCGCAGCGGCGCCGACTTCGGCCACACCACCCCCGGCGAGCGCAAGCCCGCCAACCTCTCCGACGCCATCGCCGCGCGACTCGCGGCGAGCTGACCCCCAGCCGCCCGGACCACGGGCGGCCCCGTAGACAGGAGTACCGCCCGTGCCCGCTATCTCTCTGGCCGAGGCCAAGAACAACACGACCGACGACCTCGACCTTCAGGTCATCGACGAGTTCCGGAAGGCGTCCGTCGTCCTGGACTCGCTCCAGTTCGACCAGGCCGTCAACCCGGCCGGCGGTGGGGCAACCCTCACCTACGGCTACCGCCGGCTGATCACCCAGCCGACCGCGAGCTTCCGTGCGCTCAACAGCGAGTACACGGACAGCAACGTCACCACACAGCGGTACTCCGTTGACCTCGCGGTCCTCGGCGGCAGCTTCTCTGTGGACCGCGTCATCGCGCAGATCGGCCCGGCCGCGTCCGGCGCCGTCGCGCTGAACATGGCGCAGAAGATCAAGGCCACGTCCACGAAGTTCCAGGACGCCGTGATCAACGGCGACGTCACCGAGGACGCGAACGGCTTCGACGGGCTCGACAAGGCCCTGACCGGCTCGGACACCGAGTTTCGCGCCGACAAGGTCACCGACTGGTCGGACTTCGACTCGGGCAGCCGCGCCGAGCACAAGGCGCTGGACGCCATCGATGAGTTCCTGTCCCTGCTCGACGGCGCGCCCACCCTGATCCTCGGCAACGCCAAGGCCCTGGCCCGCGTCCGCGCCGCGGCCCGCCGCGCCGGCATGTACTCGCGGAACCCCGTGGACGGCCTGCTCGGACCGGACAACCGGCCGATCGAGCGCGAGGCGTACGGCAACATCACGTTTGCCGACCCCGGCGCCAAGGCGGGCACCAACGACCCCATCATCCCCGTCGAGAACCGGACCGTGGGCGGCACCGCAGCGACCGGCCTCACCGACCTGTACGCCTACCGCGCCGGCCTCGACGGCTTCCACGGCGTGGCCACCGCGGGCGGTCAGATCGTGTCGTCCTACCTGCCGGATTTCACCAAGGCCGGCGCCGTCAAGCGCGGCGAGGTCGAGATGGGGCCGGTCGGCGTCGCCCTCAAGGCGACCAAGGCCGCGGCCGTCTACCGGAACATCAAGGTGGCCTGACCGTGGCTGTGATCACCGCGCCCGTGAAGGGCTTCACCGGTCCCGGCGTGGGTGGCCTGGTCTTCCAGGACGGCCGCGCCGAGACCGACCACCCGGCGGTCATCGCCTACGCCCGCCGCCATGGCTACGGCGTCGAGGACGAGCCGCCGCACGCCCCGCCGAGCGGGGACGGCAGACCGGACGCCGCCGAGCGTCCGGCCCGTTCCGCGTCCAAGGCCGAGTGGGTCGCCTACGCCGACCGGCAGGACCCGGGCGACCACGAGGCGATGACGAAGGAACAGCTCATCGACACGTACGGGGGGTGACCGGTGGCCCGCGTGTACGCCACCCCCGACCAGCTCGCGGCGTACACCGGGCAACCGGCCCCGGCCGACGCCGCCCGCCTGCTCTCCCGCGCGTCCCGGTTCCTCGACGAGCGCGTGTTGAAGGCATGCCTGTACGCCACCGACGACGACGGCATGCCCACGGCCCCCGAGCTGCGCGACGCGTTCCGCGAGGCCGTGTGCATCCAGGTCGGATGGTGGGACGAGGTCGGCGACAGCACCGGAGCAGCGGGCGCCGGATGGGGGTCCGTGACCCTCGGCCCGGTCACCCTCGGTCGGTCCGTTACCGACGTGTCCCCGGATGCCTCGCCCGCCCGGATGCTGGCCCCCGAAGCGTGGGACCTGCTGCGGACCCTGCCGCCGGACGTGATCCGGTGGGAGGTGATCTGGTGAAGCTGCCCGGCTGGCTGCTTCGGCACACGGTCACGATCGAGCCGTACGAGGGCGCAGGCGCGTACGGCGATGTGTTCGGGGAGCCGACCGCAGCCGCGGCCCTGGTTGCCGAGACCGTCAAGCACATCCGCGACGCCACCGGCACCGTGACCGTCTCGACCGCGCAGGTCTACGCGGGTCCCGATCTCGTCTGCCCGGTCGGCTCGCGGGTGATCCTCCCCGACGGCCGGATGACCCGGGTCCTCACCGTCTCGCACCACACCGCGCCGGGCCTGCCCGTGCCGGAATCGACGGAGGTGTACTGCGAGTGAGCCCTGTACGGATCACGTGGCACGGGCCCGCCGTCGAGACCGCACTCCGCGCCGCGGCCGCGCGCGGCGTCCGGCTCGGCACCGAGCACCTGCTCGAAGTCTCCAACCAGCGTGTCCCGATCGAGGAAGGCACGCTCGAACGCTCGGGCGTGGCCACGGTCGATGAGGGGTCCCTGACGGGCGCCGTCTCGTACGACACCCCGTATGCCGTCCGGCAGCACGAGGACATGTCGCTACGGCACGACGCCGGCCGCGAAGCGAAGTGGCTGGAGAAGGCCGCCCGGAGCGAGGCGGACACCGTCGGCCGGATCATCGACGCGCAGGTACGGAGGGCGCTCCGGTGAGCGGCTTTCTGCGGGACCTGGTCGACGGGCTCGCCCAGACGATCGCGGATGCGGGCGCGGCCACGTACCGGCCGACCGGCGTCTACAAGCCGGGCGAGACCGCGCTCACGGACACGGTGATGCCGGACAGCCCGGACCGCGCCATCGTCCTCACCGCCTACGACACCACCGACGACCCGGCCATGACGGACTGCACGGTCGCCATGCAGGTGCGTACCCGCGCGGGCGCGGACCCGCGCGACGTGGCCGACCTCGACGAGGCCGTGTTCCTCGCACTGCACGGCCTGCGGGATCAGACGTTCGGCACGGCCGCGCTCCGGTTCATGAAGCGCGACAACTCCGCCTCACTGGGCCGCGACGCCACCGGCCGGTTCGAGCGCACCAGCAACTACACCGTCCGGGCGCAGCGCCCGGCATCCGACCGCCTCGAATAGGAGGACTCCACCATGACGACCCCCGCCCCGCCGGCCGAGACCGAGACCGCGCTTGCCCGCCGGTACCGCGTCGACATCGACACCGGGACCGGCACCACCACGTGGGCATGGCTCCCCGGGATCAAGGAGTTCGCGCCGAAGGTCGATCAGACCACCCAGCCCACCACGACCTACGACGACGAGGGATGGGGCGACGAGGACGCCACCGAATACAAGTGGAGCGCGGAGATCACGATGCTCCACAGGTGCCACCCCGAAACGAAGCAGTTCAACGCCGCGCAAGAGGCGCTGCGCCTGGCGTCCAGTAACTTCGGTACCGGCTCGAAGGTGCACGTGAGGTGGTACGACCGCGAGGGCCGCCCGGAGGCGTTCGAGGGGTACGCCCTGGTCCAGTGGGAGCCGGACGGCACCGCGACCGACGACCTCGATTCCGTCAAGGTCACGCTCAAGGGCAAGGGCAAGCGCATCCCGATCACCAACCCGCTCGCGCCGGCGGGGGGCTGATCGTGGCGTTCAAGGAACTGGGAGCCCTGCTCGATGCGGGGCTCCCCCTGCCGATCGGCGGCAAGACGTACACGGTGCCGCCGCCGTCCGCCAAGACGGGCCTGCGGGTGCAGAACGTCATGCAGGCCGCCGCGACCGCGGCCGGCGGCGGCAAGGTCAGCGATGCCGTGTTGGACGACGCCGCCGAACTGGACCTGTACCGCGACGTGCTCGGCACCGCGTACGCCGAGATGATCGCCGACGGGGTGAAGTGGCCGGCGCTCAAGCACTGCGCCATGACCGCCGTCGCGTGGATCATCCAGGACGAGGACGCCGCCGAACGCTACTGGAACTCGGGCGGCGACCCTTCTCAACTGGCCCCGAACCGAGCGACGCGCCGGGCCTCATCGGGCACGGAGAGTTCGACCCGGTCTCGGGGCTCCACGAGTTCTACGACCCGCCGCCAGGGCAAGAGCGGCAGCGGAAAGAAGCGCCCGCGACGCGGGTGACGTGGCGGCAGATCCTCGCCGAGTGGCCGCTCGTGGAGAACGACCTTCACGACCAGTACGGCATCGACGTCGAGGAGCCGGGCCTACTCCAGTCCCGTTCGTGGCGCTGGCTGCGCACGCGGATCTTCGGCCTGCTCTCCGCTGACTCCCGCCTGTACCGGCAGCTCTGCCCGCCGCCGGGGGCGGCCGACCGCACCAACTGAACACCGCGCCGCGCGCGCGACCTACCCGAAGGGAGGTCCGTGGCGTGGCGCTCACCGTTGGCGAACTGGCCGCGACCATCACCGTTGACGATCGGCCCGTGACGACCGCGCTACGCCGCGTTGAGCAGGCGATGCGGCAGTCCGGGCAGCAGCTTGGCGACACCGCCGAGCGGGCCGGGCAGGGTGCCGGGCAGCAGCTCGGCGAGGGCCTTGTGCGGGGCGCTGACGGCGAGTGGCGGAACATGCGCGGCGAGCTGGTTGACGCCGTCACGGCCGCGGCCGCCGAGGCTGAAGCCGAAGCGCGCCGCGCCGGCGTTCAGGCCGGGCAGCGGTTCACCGATGGCGTGGACCAGGGCGCCCGGCAGGCGGGCAACAGCCTCGCTGAGGGCGTCCGTCGCGGCGGGGATGAGGCCGCCGACGCTGCGGGCGATGCGGGCGAGCAGGGTGGGGAGTCGTTTCTCGCTCGGATGCGTGAGCGTGGCCAGTCCGGCATGGGCGAGCTGGGCTCATCCTTCCGGGAGGAGTTCACCGGGAAACTCGCGATGGCCGCTGTCGGGGCCGCCGCGGGCGTTGCGTTGGTCGAGGGGTTCGGGGCGGCGCTCGAACAGGGTCAGATCGTGGCCAAGCTCGGCGCGCAGCTCGGGGCGACCGGGCCGCAGGCGCAGCGGTACGGCAAGATCGCGGGCCGCCTGTACACGAGCGCGGTCACGGAGGACTTCGAGAGCGCTGCGGAGACGATCCGCGCCGTGATGGGCGCGGGTCTCATCCCGGCTGGCGCGACGAACGCACAGATCGAGTCCATCGCCACCAAGGCGCAGGATCTCGCGAGTACGTTCGACGTCGACCTGACGACGTCGGCGCAGGCCGCTGCGGGCATGATCAAGAACGGCCTTGCGAAGGACTCGACCGAGGCGTTCGACCTGCTCACCAAGGGCATGCAGGGGCTTGGCCCCGCGGGTGAGGACTTGGTTGAGACGTTCCGCGAGTACTCGCCCGTGTTCAAGCAGGCCGGCTTGTCCGGTCAGACGGCGCTCGGCCTGATCCGGCAAGGCGTGCAGGGCGGATGGGTCCAGGACACCGACAAGATCGCCGACGCGTTCAAGGAGCTTCAGCTCCGTGCCACCGACGGCAGCGACGGAGTGAAGGACGCGTTCAAGGCGCTCGGTCTGGACGCGAAGAAGACCGGCGACGACATCGCCGCCGGCGGCAAGCGCGGTGAAGAGGGCATGGACCGCGTCCTTCGGAAGCTGAAGACGCTCGGGCCGGACTCGCAGGAGGCGAAGCAGATCGTCTCTACCCTCTTCGGTGGCCCTGGCGAAGACCTCGGCGCGGCTCTGTTCGCTCTGGACGTCGGCAAGGCGTCCAAGAGCATGGATGGTGCGGCCGGGGCGTCGCAGAAGCTCGGCGACAGCCTCCGCGACAACGCGGCGGCGCAGGTCGAGCAGTTCAAGCGGAAGGCGTCACAGGCGTTCATCGAGACGTTGGGCACGAAGGTCGTACCGGTGCTCAGCAAGGCCACCGGCTACCTGTCCGAACACAAAGACGTCGCGAAGGCCCTCGCGGTCGGGGTCGGTGCCCTGGGTATCGCGTTCGGGATCGCTGCCGTGTCCGTGTGGGCGATGAACTCGGCGCTTCTGGCCAACCCGATCACGTGGGTCATCGTCGGTATCGCCGCTGCGGTCATCCTCGTGATTGCCTACTGGGATCAGATCAAGGGCGCCACCCTCGCCGCCTGGGACTGGGTGGTCGCGAAGATCACGGGGGCCAAGGATCTGGCCCTGCTCGCGATCGGTGGTCTCGCCTCGATCCCGGGCGACGTGGCGCGGTGGTTCGGCCAGGCGAAGGACTGGGCGTTGGCTCACCTGCTCGCGCTGGTCGCGTGGCTGACGGGCCTGCCGGGCCGCGCGACGAGTGCGGTCTCCAGCATGGGCGCCAAGCTCGCCGCGCAGGCGTCATCCGCCTGGCGTTCCTTCACCGTCGCCACCGCCGCGAAGGTGGTTGCGTTCCTGTCCTACGTGTCGGGCTTGCCCAACAAGATCAAGAACGCGTTGGTCAACATGGGTGGCCTGCTCGTCGGCAAGGGCAAGGACGTCGTTCGCGGCTTGTGGAACGGCATCCTCGGCATGGGCGGCTGGCTCCGCTCCAAGATCATCGGGTGGGCCAAGGACGTCATCCCGGGGCCGGTCGCGAAGGCGTTGGGCATCCACAGCCCGAGCCGTGTGATGCGTGACCAGATCGGCCGGTGGATTCCGCGCGGCATCGTCGCGGGCATCGAGGGCGAAGCGCCGGCAGTCGATCGGGCGATGCGCAACCTCGTGTCCGTGCCGACGGCAGGGCAGGCAACGGCGCGCAGCGCGGCCGCCGCCGGCCCCTCCCGCACCGCGTCCAGTGCCGCCGCGCCGGACGTCGTCCGGATCGGTTCCGACGGCACCGCCCTCGGCGACCTCATGGTCAGCGAACTCCGCAAGGTCGTCGCGAGCCGCGGCGGCAACGTCCAATTCGTACTGATGGGGAAGGCCGCATGACGTTCCCGACCACGCCCTTGGGACTCAGGGGCGAACTGAAACTCGGCGACACGTGGCAGGACATCACCAGCGACCTGTACACGCGGGACCCGATCACCCACACGCGCGGGCGCCCGTACAAGTCGAACGCCGCGGACCCGGCCGTCTGCTCGGCGACCCTCCGCAACGTGGACGGGAGGTACACGCCGAAGAACGCGGAAGGCCCGTGGTACGGCCAGCTCGGCAGGAACACCCCTTTCCGCATCACCCTGCCCGGGACCGGCCGGTACCTCGACATGACGGGAACCGCCGCTCTGGCGACCACGCCGGACGCGGCCGCCCTTGACATCACCGGCGACCTCGACGTCCGGTGGGAGGGAGAGGCCGACTGGAACGCGTCCGGGGCGCAGATGCTCATCGGCAAGTGGTCCTCGGCCGCCGGGAACCGGTCCTACCACCTGCGGCTACAAGACGGGGCCGTGTACTTCCAGGTGAGCACGAACGGCACCACTGGCGTGGGCGTCGCGGGCACCTTGCCCGCTCTGCCCCGCCGGGCCGCGCTGCGCGGAACTCTCGACGCCGACAACGGGGCGGGCGGTTGCACCCTCAACGTCTACAGCGCGCCGTCCCTCCAGGGCCCATGGACCCTGCTGTACACCTTCCCCACCACCGCGCTGGGACCGATCTCGGTCTACAACAGCAACGCGCCACTCACGATCGCGCCCTCGCAAGCGGACTCGACCCCAGCCCGGCCGCCGGCGAAGGGGAAGACGTACCGCGCCGAAGTCCGCAACGGCATCGACGGCGTGCTCGCCGCCGCGCCCGACTTCACCGCGCAGGCCGCCGGCACCACCCAGTTCACGGACAGCGCGGGCCGTGCGTGGACGGTCGCCGCCGGAGCGATCACCGACCGCATCGTCCGGTTCGAGGGCGAGGTTCCCGAGTGGCCGGCGAAGTGGTCGACAAGCGCGCGCGACGCGTGGACGCCGATCACCGCCGCGGGCATCCTGCGCCGGTTGAGCGCGGGACAGCGCACCCTCGACTCGCCCCTACGGCGGCGCATCCCGTCCTACAAGCCGCTGGCCTATTGGCCGATGGAGGACGGTCCGAACGCCACCCAAGCGGCGTCGCCGACCACGGGCGTGCGACCGCTGAAGATGACCGCGACCACGTGGGCGCGTGACTCATCCCTCGCCGCGTCCAAGCCCCTGCCGACCATCAACCCGGCGACCGGCAACCCGTGCACGATGCTCGGACGGATACCCGCCCCGTCGAGCACCCTCACGAAGTGGGGAGTGCAGTGGCTGTTCCGTCTCGACCAGCCGAACACGACGACCCGCACCTTCATGCGGATTCTGTCCACCGGCACAGTCGCCGAGTGGTACATCCAGGCCAGCGCCACCGGATTCAAGATCCTCGCGAAGAACAGCGATGAGACCACCATCCTCGACAGCCCTTTCACCTGGGGAGCGCTGACCGGTGGTCCGTACGGGCGTTGGATGAAAGCCGAGTTCAGTGCCGTTCAGCAAGGCTCACTGATCAACTGGCATATCGGTTGGGTGACGGTGGGCGCCTCCGCGGTCGCCATCAACGGCACCTTGACCGGCACCGTGGGCCGCCCCACGGCTGTAGCCTCCCCGCCCGACGGTTACAGCGCCGACCTGTCCGGTATGGCTCTCGGCCACATCACCGCATGGTCGGTCGATGACAACTTCGGCTATGAGAACGCGATCACCGGGTGGGCCGGGGAACCGGCCGGTACTCGGATGCTGCGCTTGGCCGGCGAGGAGGGCGTACCGCTCCGTCTGGTCGGCGCGCCTGCCGACACCGCCCCGGTCGGCCCGCAGGGAGCCGCTGAACTGTTGGACCTGCTGCGGGAGTGCGCGGAAGCCGACGGCGGTCTCCTGTGCGAGTCACCCGACCGGCGGGAGTTGCTGTATCGCACCCGTACGAGCCTCTACAACCAGCAACCGGCACTGATCCTCGACTACAGCCGCGGCCAGCTCGCCGAGCCGTTCGAGCCTGTCGAGGACGACAGCGTGCGGAACCTGTGGGAAGTCGAGCGGGCGGGCGGCAGCAGCGGGACGGCGGAACTCACCACAGGCGCACTGTCCACTCAGGCCCCGCCGGCCGGTATCGGCCTGGTCGCCGACTCGACCACCCTCAACCTCGCCACCGACGAGCAGACAGAGCCGATGGCGAACTGGCTCCTGCACCTGTCGACCTGGGATGAGGCCCGGTACCCGTCGGTCACTCTCCTGCTCCACAAGTGCCCCGAACTGATTCCGGCCGTGCTCGACCTCCGCGAGGGCGACCTTGTCCGGATTATCAACCTGCCCCGCCAGTTCACCGGATCAGGCCGGGTCGATCTGCTGGTCGACAGCCTCGCCGAGACGCTGCTCCCCCGGGCTTGGTCCCTCACGCTGAACTGTGCGGCAGCCGGACCGTGGACGTTGGCCGAATCCGTGCTCGTCGAGGACTTCAGCCGGAGCACCTACTCGGTCACCATCACCAGCGGGGGCAACGCCCCGTGGGTGCGGTCGCAGGTCCACTACCAGTCCGACACCTGGTCGCTGAAGTCCGGGGCGATCGGCAACAACCAGGTCAGTGACGCCGTGGTGACCGTACCGACCGGGGCGACATCGCTCACGTTCTGGTACTACGTCAGCAGCGAGGAGAGCGGCCCCGGATTCGAGGGCGACCGGTTCGTGGTCCTGGTCGACGGCGTGCAGATACTGCGCGCTCAGGGCCTGACCGGATGGCGCCAGGCCACCATCCCCGTGACCGGCGCCCTCACAGTCACCTTCCGGTACGTCAAGGACAACAGCGGCGCGGCCGGGGAGGACGCCGCGTGGATCGATGACCTCATGTTCGTCAGGGGCACGGCGGCGCGGGCGGACACGGACGGCAGCACACTCGCGGCCGCCGCAGGGCCGACAGACGCAACGCTCAGCGTCAAGGTGTCCGTCGGCATGCCGTGGATCACGACTGCCGCGAACGAGAGCGAGTTCCCGTTCGATGTGGTCGTGGGCGGCGAACGCATGACCGTGACCAAGATCGTAGGCGCCTCCTCGCCGCAGACGTTCACCGTCGTCCGCTCCGTCAACAGTGTCCGCAAGGCGCAGGCCGCCGGGACCCCCGTCAATCTCGCAGAGCCGGCGGTCGTCGCCCTCTGAGAAAGGAACTCCCGTGACGTTGTGGCAACCCGGGATGCTGATCACTGCTGGGCGTCTTCAAGATGCCACTCCGTGGGTGCCGCTCACGAGTCTCGGCTCCTACCTGAGCAACGCCGCCGACGGCTCGTCGCAACCCATGGCCCGCGACGTCTTCGTACGTGACGAGGTGGTTCGCGAGTTCAAAGGGATCATCAACTGCTCGGGGGGCACGACGGCCACGTATCCGTTCTTCGCGTTCAACAGCGCCTATGCACCGTCGGACTATGAGAGGAACTGGCCCGGCGCGGGCACCGGCCCCTCTACCCCGTTCCGCGTGGCCCTGCTTACAAGCGGCACGTGGCAGCTCACCGGCCAGGCGTCGGCGGTGACGTCTCTCCGCCTCGACTTCCTCATGATCAAGTCCGCCACCGGCCGCATCCCCGGCTGACCCCTTCCGCACGACCAGCACGCCCGGCGCAGCCCACCGCGCCGGGCGTTTTTCATGCCCAGGAGGCACCACACCATGAGCACCTACTCGTACGGCATCGACGTGTCCGCCTACCAGAGCACGCAGGACTGGACGACCCGCAAGCGCGAGGGCGTCGCCTTCGCCTTCGCCAAGGCGTCCGAAGGCCAGAGCAGCCACGACCCGAAGTTCGCCACCCACATCAAGGGCATCATCAAGGCCGGTTTGGTCCCGGGCGCCTACCACTTCGCGTGGCCGAACCAGGACGCCGCGAAGGAAGCGGCGAACTACATCGCCGCGGTGAAGCCGTACGCGGGGAAGGGCTTCACGCACTGGCTCGATCTGGAGCAGTACAGCGACGGCCGGAACTACCGGGGCCGGTCGGCCGCGCAGATCAAGGCGTACGCCACGGCGTGGATCGCGGCCGTGCAGAAGGCGTTCCCGGGTCAGCGCGTCGGCGTCTACACCAGCGCCGACGACCTCGCGGCCGGCCACGTCCCGAGCGGCGTGCCGCTGTGGTACCCGGCGTACCCGGGCGCCAGCTGCGACACCTACGCCGAGGCCGTGAAGCACGCCCGGCCGAAGCCGTCCGGGCGTGAGGTGACGTTCTGGCAGTTCACCTCGAACCCGGTGGACCGGTCCGTCTGCTACCTGTCCCCGGACGCGCTGCGCGAGTGGGCCGGCGGCGCCGCGAGCAGCGGCTCGTACACCCCGCCGCCGTTCCCCAAGGGTCTCGCCCCGGGAAAGGCCGCCCCGTCCGCGGTCCCGCTTCAGCGCGCCTGCACGGTGCTCGGCCTGATGGCCAAGAGCGTGGTGGAGTCCCCGAACTACGGTCCCGCCACGCAAGCCGCTGTCGCCAAGTTCCACGACCAGCACCCGCAGTACAAGGCCAAGGGCGTGACCCGGGACCCGGCGATCGGCCCCCGCGGGTGGGCCGCCCTCTTCGCCCTCGCCTACGGCAAGTAGGCCACCGCGCCCGTCCGGCCACGGGCCGGGCGGGCGCCCCCCCAACCACCCCCCTCACGAGAGGCACCCCCCATGACTTCCGCCGCCAAGCGCAGCGTCCGCACCGTCCTTCAGACCGCCGTCGGCACGGCCGTCGCCCTGCCCGCCATCGTGCACGCGTCCGGCGTGCCCGAGTCCCTGCCGTGGGTGGCCGGCGCGCTCGCCGTCGCCGGCGGCCTTGCCCGCGTCATGGCCCTGCCCGCCGTCGAGCAGCTGCTCGACCGCTTCGGGCTCGGCCTGGTCGACGACCCCGACGGAGGCACCGGCCAGTGACGATCCCCACCCCGTCCGACCCGGCCGCGGTCGCCGTCGAGCTGGAGCGGCTACGCGGCACGATGGAAACGGGTTTCGCCCGCGTCGATGGCTCCCTCGCCCTGCTCGTGCAGCGCGGCGACCAGACGGACCGCGCCATCGCCGACCACGAGAGCCGCCTCGACGCCCTCGAACGGAACCGGTGGCCCCTTCCGGCCATGGGCGCGCTCACGGGCGTGGGCGCGCTCATCGTGGCCGTGTGGCAGGCGTCCGGCCGATGAACCGCAACGCCCCCTCGTACGGCCGTGTGGCCGCGCGAGGGGGCGCCTTCTGCGTTCCCGGGGTCAGGCTTCCTCGGGTGCTGCATCGAGCGCGTACTCGTAGCCCACGGTCAGCCGGTACGGCAGGCACCATTCCCCGTACTCGATGACGCCTTGCTCGTCCCACAGCCGGTGAGCGCCGGCCAGGATCGGGGCGCCGGTCCGCAGCGCAAGGAAGCTGGCCTCGCGGGCGTCCGCGTCGCGGCCGTGCAGGTCGTCACGGCCCCAGCGTGCCGTGCGCCCTATGGCCTGCTGGATTTTCACCAGCAGGCCGGGCGCCGTCCGGGGGTTCGTGGACAGCAGCTCGGGAACTGCTGCGGCGAAGTGCGCCGGGTACCAGGTGACGAACAGGCCGGTGCGCTGCTGCCCCTTCCCTGTGTGCCACTGCCGGTGTACCACCTGATCGCCGTCTTCAAGGTCGAAAAGCTCGGCCACGTACTGCGGCGGTTTGATCAGCTCGGCTTGGGTGACGATCAGGCTCTCGCCCTCGGCGAGGACGGAGCCGGTGCGGAGCACGCGGGTGATCCGGTCGTACGCGCTGGCCGTGACCTTGGGCGCGTTGGCCACGAAAGTTCCACGTCGCGACGTGGTGATGTAGCCCTCCACCTGAAGGTGATCGAGGCTGCGGCCGAGGGTGGCGACGGCTACGCCTTCCATCACGGCCAGCTCTCGCATGGGTGGCAGCTTCTCGCCTTCGCGTAGCTCGCCGTCGAGGATGCGGCGCCGGATGCGCTCCGCAACCTGCATGTACGGGTGTTCGGTCATGGAGGCTCCCCAGCGCCGCGTGTCCTAGTTCACCGGGACTGTACTAGGACACGCGGAATCCCGTCGAGGGAAGTGCTCGCGTACACATGGTGCACTGTCCTAGGTCACGCTACGGTCTGACCTAGCACACACGTCGAACCCCGGCGACCGCGCGAACGGCCCCGGGGCGTGGCCGACTGCGAAGGAGTCGACGTGACGAACCGTACCGTTCGTGAATCTGCGGTGACAGGACCGCACGCGTTATCTGGATGCTGTTCCCCACCGGCCGGCCCGCCGCCGCAGCTGGTCTTGCCCTCGGCCGCGGAAGCGGCGGCGCATGCTCGGAAGTTCGTTCGGGAAGTCCTGGCCGCCGATGACCAGCCCCTGGGGGCCGAGTGCGTCGATGCCGTGCTGCTCATCGCTTCAGAGCTGGTGACCAACGCCTTCCGCTACGGCAGCGAGCCGGGTGACTCACTGCTTGTCGTCGTGCTGACCACCGCCGACCGCGTGCGCGTCGAGGTGCATGACCCGGTGCGGCGCCGCCCGGCGTTCCGCGAGGAGGCGGGCACGCGGGTGCGCGGGCGCGGCCTGCACATCGTCGACACGCTCGCCACGCGATGGGACGTTGACGATCGGCCGCTCGGCAAAGCCGTGTGGGCGGAGGTGGCGCGGTGACGGAGCTGTCCTTCCGGACCGTGCCGGGTCCGGGGTTCGTCGCCGGCTGCACGGTAACAACGTGGGTCGAGGTCAGTGCGCAGGTGGGGCGCATCGCGTACCTGCTGATCGGGCACGCGCCCCCGCGGCGCCCCGGTGAGACTGCATCCTCGGTCGAGGATGGCCTCCTGGGCATGATCGGCGCGATGCGCTTGCGGCCGGCCGCTGACCGGGTGCCGGACGTCGGCGCGCGCCTCTTGCTCCGCGGCGCGTACGTCGCTCTCGACTACGGGCACCCTCAGTTCCACATGCGGATTCCGGCGCCGGGCGGCGAGTGGCTGTCGTACCTGACACGCGGCGGCCAGGTGTGCGTCACGATCGGCCTCGACCCGATCCCGCCCGGGGCCGGTCCGGACGCGGTAGGCGCGTACCTCGACCGCATCGCCGCTACCGGCCGCGCCTACATGGGCGCGACCACTCTGCGGGGCCGGTGATGGCGACGCAACGGCCGCTGCCGCCCCCCTTCATGTGGGCGTGCCCGGAGTGCGTCCGGCTGCTGCTGGAACTCGCAGAATGGTGGGACAAGTCCGAAGACTGCTTCTGGGAACAGCTCCAGCTCGCCCGGCACATAGCGGACGTCCACCCGCGCCAGGTGCCGGCGCAGCACCTTGACGGCTGTGATCTGTGCCCGGTGTACGCCCGGCGGGACGACGGCGACGCGGGCCAGGTGTGGGCGCAGCACCGAGCACGTGACCTGTTCATGCCTCCCACTCTGGCGCGGCAGTGGTGAGGCGCTATGCCCGGTCGTCGCACACGATGACGTCGATGGGCTCGCCGAGTGCGCGGGCGATGCGCCACAGGGTGTCGAGGCGGGGTGACGAGTGGGCGTTCTCGATGAGGGAGATGGCCTGCTTGTCGATGCCGGCGCGCTCGGCTAACACCTGCTGCGTGAGTCCCGCGCGGCCTCGTGCCCTGCGCAACCGATCGCCGACGCGTCGCCGGTAGGCGAGTAGTTCGGCGGGCTGGTCGTGCACCCGTCCACGCTTGCGCATTCATGATCGTTTGTCGTTACGGTGAACCGTATATTGAGCCCTTGAGTACGTGCATGATTCACTGAAAATCGCCTAGCGCTCGGTTGCGAGCCGTGTGCGCTAGGTAGGCGGCCCCCGGAGGTGTTGAGCCTTCGGGGGCCGTCGTTCGTGCTGTACCGGTGGGCGCGGTGCCAGGATGGGCAAGGGTTGACCGTGCACCCCAGGGGCCCAGAGAATCAGGCTTGTTGAATGGTCTAAACCACATGGGACGGTGTGTAGATGACGAACAACGAAAGTCCTTCCCTCTCCAACTTGTTGAGGGAGGAGCGACGCTTCGCGCCGCCCGCTGACCTGGCCGCCAACGCCAACGTCACGGCAGAGGCGTACGAACAGGCCAAGGCTGACAGGCTCGGCTTCTGGGCCGAGCAGGCCCGCCGGCTGACCTGGGCCAAGGAGCCGACCGAGACCCTCGACTGGTCGAACCCGCCGTTCGCCAAGTGGTTCAAGGACGGCACGCTCAACGTGGCGTACAACTGCGTGGACCGGCATGTCGAGGCCGGGAACGGCGACCGGGCGGCGATCCACTTCGAGGGCGAGCCCGGCGACAGCCGCGCCATCACCTACGCCGAACTCAAGGACGAGGTGTCCAGGGCCGCCAACGCCCTGCTCGAACTGGGCGTGCGCAAGGGCGACCGGGTCGCGATCTACATGCCGATGATCCCGGAGACCGCGGTCGCGATGCTGGCCTGCGCCCGGATCGGCGCCGCGCACTCCGTCGTCTTCGGCGGCTTCTCCGCGGACGCGCTGGCCACCCGCATCCAGGACGCCGACGCCAAGGTCGTGATCACGGCCGACGGCGGCTACCGGCGCGGCAAGCCGTCCGCGCTCAAGCCCGCCGTGGACGAGGCGGTCGGCCGTGTGGAGGGCGTGCGCAACGTGCTCGTGGTCCGCCGCACCGGCCAGGACGTCGCCTGGGACGACAGCCGCGACCTGTGGTGGCACGAGGCGGTCGGCCGTCAGTCGGCCGAGCACACCCCGGAGGCGTTCGAGGCGGAGCACCCGCTGTTCATCCTCTACACCTCGGGCACCACGGGTAAGCCCAAGGGCATCCTGCACACCTCCGGCGGCTACCTCACCCAGGTCGCGTACACGCACTGGGCGGTCTTCGACCTCAAGCCGGAGACGGACGTGTACTGGTGCACCGCCGACGTCGGCTGGGTCACCGGCCACTCGTACATCGTGTACGGGCCGCTGGCCAACGGCGGGACGCAGGTCATGTACGAGGGCACGCCGGACACCCCGCACCAGGGCCGCTTCTGGGAGATCGTGCAGAAGTACGGGGTGACGATCCTGTACACGGCGCCGACCGCGATCCGGACGTTCATGAAGTGGGGCGAGGACATCCCCGCGAAGTTCGACCTGTCCTCCCTGCGCGTGCTCGGCTCGGTGGGCGAGCCGATCAACCCGGAGGCGTGGGTCTGGTACCGCAAGAACATCGGCGCGGACCGCACCCCGGTGGTCGACACCTGGTGGCAGACGGAGACCGGCGGCATGATGATCTCCCCGCTGCCGGGCGTGACCGAGGCCAAGCCCGGTTCGGCGCAGCGCGCGCTGCCCGGCATCAGCGCGACCGTCGTGGACGACGAGGCGAACGAGGTGCCCAACGGCGGCGGTGGCTACCTGGTGCTCACCGAGCCGTGGCCGTCGATGCTGCGCACCATCTGGGGTGACGACCAGCGGTTCATCGACACCTACTGGTCGCGCTTCGAGGGCCGCTACTTCGCGGGCGACGGCGCCAAGAAGGACGACGACGGCGACATCTGGCTGCTCGGCCGCGTCGACGACGTGATGCTGGTGTCCGGGCACAACATCTCCACCACCGAGGTCGAGTCCGCCCTCGTCTCCCACCCCGCGGTCGCCGAGGCCGCTGTGGTCGGCGCGGCGGACGAGACGACCGGGCAGGCGATCGTCGCCTTCGTGATCCTGCGCGGCACGGTCACGGAGACCGACGACCTGGTCGCGGAGCTGCGCAACCACGTGGGCAGCACGCTCGGCCCGATCGCCAAGCCGAAGCGGATCCTGCCGGTGGCCGAGCTGCCGAAGACCCGCTCGGGCAAGATCATGCGCCGCCTGCTGCGCGACGTGGCCGAGAACCGGCAGCTCGGTGACGTCACCACGCTGACCGACTCCACGGTCATGAACCTCATCCAGTCCAAGCTGCCGGCGGCGCCCAGCGAGGACTGAGAACGGCCCCGAAGGGGCACCCGGCGGCACAGACGTCAACGCAACACAGACATCACAGCGACGCAGACGTCACAGACGTCACCGCCCTCGGGTGCCCCTTCCCCCGCCCGTCCCGCACGCCCGGCGCGCTTTGGGTAGGGTGAACAGCACAACGACAACGTAAAAAGATCCTCTAGGTGCGCCGGGAAGTCTGGTCGGCATGTGATTCGTGCTGCCGCCGCCCGGAGGTTCCCGTGACCGCGCCCCGTTCTCGTTCCCGCTCCGCCACCGCAACCGCCGCCCGCAGGGCTTTCGGGCGCCTGTCCCTGCCCGAGCGGAACGTCGTCGCGGACGCGCTGCGCACCGAGACCGTCGGCGGCGTACTGCTGCTCCTCGCCGCGCTCGCCGCGCTCGTCTGGGCGAACATTCCGGCGCTGCACGCGAGCTACGAGAGCGTCGGTCACTTCCACCTCGGCCCCGGCGCCCTCGGCCTCCACCTGTCCGTGGAGCACTGGGCGGCCGACGGCCTCCTCGCGCTCTTCTTCTTCGTGGCCGGGGTCGAACTCAAACGCGAACTGGTCGCGGGCGATCTCAAGGACCCCCGAGCGGCGGCGCTGCCGGTGATCGCCGCGCTGTGCGGCATGGCGGCGCCCGCGCTCGTCTACACCGTCACCAGCCTCGCCGGGGGCGGCTCGCTCGGCGGCTGGGCCGTGCCGACCGCCACCGACATCGCCTTCGCCCTCGCGGTGCTCGCGGTCATCGGCACCTCACTGCCCGGCGCCCTGCGCGCCTTCCTGCTCACCCTCGCCGTCGTCGACGACCTGTTCGCCATCCTGATCATCGCGGTGTTCTTCACCGACCGCCTGAACTTCGCCGCCCTCGGGGGCGCGCTCGCCGGCCTGCTGCTCTTCTGGGTGCTGCTGCGCAAGGGCGTGCGCGGCTGGTACGTGTACGTGCCGCTCGGCCTGGTCGTGTGGGGGCTGATGTACAACAGCGGTATCCACGCCACCATCGCGGGCGTCGCGATGGGCCTGATGCTGCGCTGCACCACCCGCGAGGGCGAGGAGCGCTCCCCGGGAGAGCGCGTCGAGCACCTCGTGCGCCCCCTGTCGGCGGGCCTGGCGGTGCCGCTGTTCGCTCTGTTCAGCGCGGGCGTGTCGCTGTCCGGCGGGGCGATGGCGGACGTGTTCGGCAGGCCCGAGACGCTCGGCGTCGTCCTCGGCCTCGTCGTCGGCAAGACGATCGGCGTCTTCGGCGGCACCTGGCTCACCGCACGGTTCACCAGAGCCTCTCTCAGCGACGACCTGGCCTGGGCCGACGTGTTCGCCGTGGCCACCCTCGCCGGGATCGGGTTCACCGTCTCCCTGCTCATCGGGGAGCTGGCCTTCGACGGCGACCCGACCCTCACGGACGAGGTCAAGGCCGCCGTCCTCACCGGCTCCGTCGTCGCGGCGGCGCTCGCCACGCTCCTGCTGAAGATGCGCAACGCCCACTACCGGAGGCTGTACGAGGCCGAGGAACGGGACGAGGACCACGACGGCATCCCGGACGTGTACGAGGAGGACGACCCCGCCTACCACCTCCGCATGGCCGACATCCTCGAACACCAGGCCGCCGAACACCGCAGGATCGCCGACGAGAAGACGGCCGAACGGGCCGCGCGGCGTGCCGAAGTGCCGGGCGGGGCAGGCGAGGAGAACGACAGTCCGGCATGATCTGACGGGACGGTACAAAAAACGGGACCGTCACCGGCCAGGCGGAGGTCGGGCACCGGCACGCGAAGGCGGCCGGCGCCGGACGGACGCCGGACGGAAGCACTACGCCCAGTCAGGCAGGAGAGGGAGACCGCGATGAGCGCACCCGACGGCAGCCCGGTCGGCGCCGAACGCAGCATCGGCCAGCTGTTCGCCTCGGCGACGACCGAATTGTCGGCGCTGGTGCACGACGAGATCGCACTGGCCAAGGCCCAGCTGAAGCAGGACGTCAAGCGCGGCGCGGTGAGCGGCGGCGCGTTCTCGGCGGCCGGGGCGGTGCTGGTGTTCTCGCTGCCGATGCTCAACTTCGCCCTCGCCTACGGCATTCGGACCTGGAGCGGCTGGAACCTCGCGGTCTGCTTCCTGCTGTCCTTCGCGGCCAACGTCCTGGTCGCCGGCTTGCTCGGCCTGATCGGCACGGTGTTCGCCAAGAAGGCCAAGAAGGGCAAGGGCCCGCAGAAGGTCGCCGCTTCGGTGAAGCAGACGGCCGGCGTGCTGCAACTGGCCAAGCCGCACCCGCGCCCGGAAACTCCCGCTCTGGAGGACCGCACGCCCGCCGCCATCGAGGCTGTGGCACGCTCGTCCTCATGACGGACCCCGCCACCCCTTCGGCGCAGCCGACCTCGGTCGTACGGATGGACCTGCCCGGCGACCGGAAGGTGACGCACCGGGACGTCGCCGCCAACGGCGCCCGCTTCCACATCGCCGAGGTGGGTGACGGGCCGCTGGTGCTGCTGCTGCACGGCTTCCCGCAGTTCTGGTGGACCTGGCGGCACCAGCTGACCGCTCTCGCCGACGCGGGTTTCCGCGCCGTGGCGATGGACCTGCGCGGCGTGGGCGGCAGCGACCGCACCCCCCGTGGCTACGACCCGGCGGGCCTCGCCCTCGACGTCACCGGTGTGATCCGCTCCCTGGGCGAGCCGGACGCCGCCCTCGTCGGACACGACCTGGGCGGCTATCTGGCGTGGACGGCGGCCGCGATGCGCCCCAAGCTCGTCCGGCGGCTCGCCGTGGCCTCCATGCCGCACCCCCGGCGCTGGCGCTCGGCGATGCTCGCGGACATGCGGCAGTCGGCGGCGAGTTCCCACATCTGGGGGTTCCAGCGGCCGTGGCTCCCCGAGCGCCGGCTCACCGCGGACGACGGCGCGCTGGTGGCCCGGCTCATCCGGGACTGGTCGGGGCCGCGGCTGCCGGACGACGAGGCGGTGGACGTCTACCGCCGGGCCATGTGCATCCCGTCGACCGCGCACTGCGCCATCGAGCCCTACCGCTGGCTGGTGCGCTCCCTGGCCCGGCCCGACGGCGTCCAGTTCTACCGCCGGATGAAACGCCCCGTGCGCGTGCCGACGCTGCATCTGCACGGCTCCCTGGACCCGGTCCAGCGCACCCGCAGCGCGGCCGGCTCCGGCGAGTACGTCGAGGCCCCCTACCGCTGGCGGCTCTTCGACGGCCTCGGGCACTTCCCGCACGAGGAGGACCCGGTGGCGTTCTCCACGGAACTGGTCAACTGGCTCAAGGACCCCGAGCCGGACCGGTGACGGTTCCGTAGCGGTCGGTATCCGAACGTGAACGCCTGTCCTTCGAACGGCCACTTGCCCGGCGCATAAGCCAATTGGGTTGCCCGAAGGCGGTTATCGACCTTGGGGTGGGGGCAGACGTCCCGGTATGGGCTGGACGCACGACTACAGTGACGTAGCACGCACCCGCCGTTCGGCGAGCGGTCCGGGCTCCCCTCACCGGGATGTCCCGCAACTGACGGCTACGGACCCCCGGGTGGGCATTCCGCGCATTCTGCGCCGCCGCGCCCGCTGGGTCTCCGTACGCCTGCGTCACCCACGCGGCTGACCGGCCCACGCCGAGGCGCACACCCCTTCACGGGCGCCCAGCGCACACCCCTCACGGGCACTCAGCGCGCACACGTCACGGGCACGCGACGCGCACCCGCCGGTTCACATCGCGCAGCTGTCGCTGTCCACCTGCTGGGTCGCGCCGCGTCCGCTGAGGATGTCCTGCTGGATCTCGTCGGCGGTGAGCGCGTACCCGGTGTCGGCGTCGTCGAGCGACTTGGCGAACACCACGCCGTACACCTTGCCGTCGGTGGTGAGCAGCGGGCCGCCGGAGTTGCCCTGGCGGACGGTCGCGTAGAGCGAGTAGACGTCACGGCGGACGGTGCCGCGGTGGTAGATGTCCGGGCCGCTGGCCGGGATGCGCCCGCGCACGCGCGCGGCACGGACGTCGTAGGAACCGTTCTGCGGGAAGCCGGCGACGATCGCGCTGTCGCCGCTGTGCGCGTCGGCGCCGGTGAACTGCAGGGCGGGCGCCTTCAGGTCCGGCACGTCGAGCACGGCGATGTCGCGGCGCCAGTCGTACAGGACGACGGTGGCGTCGTACTTCCTGCCCTCGCCGCCTATCTGCACGGTGGGTTCGTCGACCCCGCCGACGACGTGCGCGTTGGTCATGACGCGGCGGTCGCCGAAGACGAAGCCGCTGCCCTCCAGCACCTTGCCGCAGCTGCGCGCGGTGCCCACGACCTTGACGACGGACCGTCGGGCGCGTTCGGCGACGGCGCTGTGCCGCAGGGCCGGGTCCGGGGGTCGTACGTCGGTGATGGGCTCGTTGGCGAACGGGCTGAAGACCTGCGGGAAGCCGTTCTGCGCGAGCACCGAGGTGAAGTCGGAGAACCAGGTGTTGGCCTGGGCGGGCATCACCCCGGAGACCCCGATCAGCACCTTGGAGTTGCGCACCTCCCTGCCGACGGTCGGTATCGTCGTGCCGCCCAGGAGCGAGCCGATCACCCAGGCGACGAGCAGCAGCGCGGCGACGTTGACGAAGGCGCCGCCGGTCGCGTCCAGGGCGCGGGCCGGGGACCAGGTGATGTGGACGCGCAGTTTGTTGCCGAGGTGCGTGGTCAGGGCCTGGCCGACCGAGGCGCAGACGATGACGACGACGACCGCGACGACGGCCGCGGTGGTGCTGACCGGTGTGTTGTCCGTCAGCGCGTCCCAGATCAGCGGCAGCGCGTACAGGGCGACGACTCCGCCGCCCAGGAAGCCGATCACCGACAGGACGCCGACGACGAATCCCTGGCGGTAACCGACGACCGCGAACCACACGGCGGCGACCAGCAGCAGGATGTCCAGCACGTTCACCGTGTCGAGCCTCGCCTCATCGTCTTTCGGTCACCGGTCACCGCGGGCCGGCCGGGACCGGCGGAGCGTTTTCGGGCGCGTCCGGTCGCGTCCGGTCCGGACGGCACGGAACACCCTGTCATGACCGCCAGTCGAGTGGGACCTGCTTGTCCCGGTCCCAGGGCAGCTCCCAGCCCGCGTAGTGCAGCAGCCGGTCGATGATCCCGGCGGTGAAGCCCCATACGAGGGCCGATTCGACCAGGAATGCCGGGCCCCGGTGGCCGCTGGGGTGGACGGTCGTCGCGCGGTTGTCCGGGTTGGTGAGATCGGCCACGGGGACGGTGAAGACGCGGGCGGTCTCGGCGGGGTCGACGACGTCCACCGGGGTGGGCGTGTGCCACCAACCGAGCACGGGCGTGACGACGAAGCCGCTGACCGGGATGTAGAGCCGGGGCAGCGCACCGAACAGCTGTACGCCCTTCGGGTCGAGCCCGGTCTCCTCCTCGGCCTCGCGCAGCGCGGCCCGCAGCGGACCCTCGCCCCGCGGATCGCCGTCCTCGGGGTCGAGCGCGCCGCCGGGGAAGGAGGGCTGCCCGGCGTGCGAGCGCAGCGAGGTGGCCCGCTCCATGAGCAGCAGTTCGGGTCCGCGCGCGCCCTCGCCGAACAGGACGAGGACGGCGGACTGGCGTCCGGCGCCGTTCTCCGGCGGCAGGAAACGGCTCAGCTGGACGGGCCGCACCGTCTCGGCGACGCGCACCACCGGCGCGAGCCACTCCGGCAGCCCCGCCGCGCTGACCACCGCCGACCCGCCCGGCCCCGCCGAACCATCCGTTCCCGCCGCGCCGCCCGGCGTCCCCGCGCCGTTCCGTGCCGCCGGTCCGCCCTGTGTGCCGTCCGCCGTCCCGCTCGTCCGCGTCATCGCCACCCCCGTCCCGTTCTCGTCCTCGTCACGTCCACGCTGTGGTGCCAGCACCGTCCTGCCGTGTCCAACGCCCGGCGCCGCCGGGTTCGTTCCGCCGGGGTCACCCGTTCGCCCTGAGCGGCGGGGCCGGGGTGCCGCCCGCGTCCAGATAGGACTGCGGGGGCTTGAGGCGCTGGCCCGGGAAGCCGCCCTTCTCGTACTTGAGCAGCTTCTTCGCCTTCTCCGGGTCGGTCTCGCCCTCGCCGTACGCCGGGCACAGCGGGGCGATCGGGCAGGCTCCGCAGGCGGGCTTGCGGGCGTGACAGATCCGGCGGCCGTGGAAGATCACATGATGCGACAGCATGGTCCAGTCGCTCTTGGGGAACAGCGCGCCGACGGCCGCCTCGATCTTCCCGGGGTCGGTCTCCTCGGTCCACCGCCAGCGCCGCACCAGCCGCTGGAAGTGCGTGTCCACGGTGATGCCGGGGCGGCCGAAGGCGTTGCCGAGGACCACGAAGGCGGTCTTGCGGCCGACGCCGGGCAGCTTGACCAGGTCTTCGAGCCGCCCCGGCACCTCGCCGCCGAACTCCTCCGCCAGCGCCTTGGACAGGCCCATGACGGACTTGGTCTTGGCCCGGAAGAAGCCGCAGGGCCGCAGGATCTCCTCGACGTCCTCCGGGTTGGCCGCGGCCAGGTCCTCGGGGGTGGGGTAGCGGGCGAACAGCGCGGGCGTCGTCTGGTTCACCCTGAGGTCCGTGGTCTGGGCGGACAGGACCGTGGCGACCAGCAGCTGGAAGGGGTTCTCGAAGTCCAGTTCGGGGTGGGCGTACGGGTAGACCTCGGCCAGTTCGCGGTCGATCCGGCGGGCGCGGCGGACCAGGGCGGTGCGCGACTCGTCCTTCGGGGGCTTGGGCGCGACGGTCTTGGCGGGCGCTGCCTTCCGCACGGCGGCGGTGGCCTTCTCGGTCACGACGGTCGCCTTCTTCGCCGGCCGCGCCGCTTTCGTCACCTTCGCCGACTGTGCCACTTTCGCCGCCTTCGCCGGTTCGGCCGATTGCGCCCGCTGCGCCGGTTGCGCCGACTTCCCGGACGTCCCCGCCCTCCTCGGCTTGCTCGCCTCCGCCGCTTCCGAGCCACCCTCGGGCCCCTGTTCGCCCACGGCGGAATCCTGTCGTACGACCACTCGTCCAGCCCCCTCGGCCTGCGCTCTCACCGGCGATTTGGACACCCGGCCAGCCTACGGCCCGGTACCGACATCCGCCCCGGACCCCGAAGATCGGCGCCCGATCGGACCCCTGCCGCGTACCCCAGGACACCTGTACGGCATCCTTGTGACAGATCACACTGTTTGGACCGTCCGGCAAAATGGGGAACACGGACCCCTGGTACCCAGGGGTTCAAGATCCTCTGAGCAGGTCGACAAGGAGAGAACTCGTGGACGACGTTCTGCGGCGCAATCCGCTCTTCGCGGCGCTCGACGACGAGCAGGCCGCGGAGCTTCGCGCCTCCATGACGGAGGTGACCCTCGCACGCGGCGACTCGCTGTTCCACGAGGGCGACCCGGGCGACCGGCTCTACGTGGTCACCGAGGGCAAGGTCAAGCTGCACCGCACGTCCCCCGACGGCCGCGAGAACATGCTGGCCGTCGTAGGCCCCGGCGAGCTGATCGGCGAGCTGTCGCTCTTCGACCCGGGCCCGCGCACCGCCACGGCGACCGCGCTGACCGAGGTCAAGCTGCTGGCCCTGGGCCACGGCGACCTCCAGCCCTGGCTGAACGTGCGGCCCGAGGTGGCCGGCGCCCTGCTGCGCGCCGTGGCCCGGCGCCTGCGCAAGACCAACGACCAGATGTCCGACCTGGTCTTCTCCGACGTGCCGGGCCGGGTGGCCCGCGCCCTGCTGGACCTCTCCCGCCGCTTCGGCGTGCAGTCCGAGGAGGGCATCCACGTCGTGCACGACCTGACGCAGGAGGAGCTGGCCCAGCTGGTCGGCGCGTCCCGCGAGACGGTCAACAAGGCGCTCGCCGACTTCGCCCAGCGCGGCTGGCTGCGGCTGGAGGCCCGCGCGGTCATCCTGCTGGACGTCGAGCGGCTGGCCAAGAGGTCCCGCTGACCCCGGCCCCACCGGGGGGACCGGGCTCCGAAGGCGGCGTACCGCGCCGGGGCCTCACCCCTGAGGGATACATCGCCCGCGAAGGATCCCTCGCGCGCGTGCCCGACGCGTTCCGTCCCGTCGTCGCGGCCGCGAGGGCCCGGCTGCCGGAGGTCTACGGGGCGCGGCTGCACAGCGCGTACCTCTACGGGTCGATCCCGCGCGGCACCGCGCGCGTGGGACGCAGCGACCTGGACCTGCTGGTCGCGCTGCGGGCGGAGCCGACGGACGCCGACCGGCGGACGGCCCGGGCACTCGGCACGGCGCTCGACGCGGAGTTCACCCAGATCGACGGCGTCGGCACGCTGCTGTACGGCCGGGACCGGCTGCTCAGCGACCTGGAGCGGTACGACCTGGGCTGGTTCGTCGCCTGCCTGTGCACGCCCCTGCTCGGCGACGACCTCGCCGCGCGCCTGCCCCGCTACCGCCCCGACGACCCGCCGCTCGCCCGCGAGACCAACGGGGACCTGGACCGGTGCCTGCCCCGCTGGCGGGAGCGGATCGCGGCGGCCGAGGACACCGAAGCGGCGCGCCGGCCGCTGGTGCGGTTCATGTCACGCCACCTCGTCCGCACCGGATTCACCCTGGTCATGGCCCGCTGGCGGGGCTGGACCAGCGACCTGCACGAGATGGCCGACGCGTTCGGCGCCCACTACCCCGCGCGGGCCGCACAGCTGCGTACGGCGGCCCGGTACGGCTACGACCCGGTCGGCGACCTCGCGGTGCTGCGCTCCTACGTCGACGACCTCGGCCCCTGGCTCGCCGGGGAGTACGCGCGCGTGCACGGCGTCAAGGCGCCCAGACCCACGCCGTAGGGGCCGGGTAACCCCAGGGACGGCGGAACCGCCCGCCAGGAGGGCGCGGGGCCCTAGATGAGCCCGTGCTCCTCCAGGTACTCCAGTTGCGCCCGGACCGACAGTTCCGCCGCCGGCCACAGGGAGCGGTCCACGTCGGCGTACACATGGGCGACGACGTCGGCCGGTATGCGGTGGCCGTCCTCGACGGCCGTCTCGACCTGGGCCAGCCGGTGGGCGCGGTGGGCCAGGTAGAACTCGACCGCGCCCTGGGCGTCCTCCAGGACCGGCCCGTGGCCCGGCAGCACCGTGTGCACGCCGTCGTCGACGGTCAGGCTCCGCAGCCGGCGCAGCGAGTCCAGGTAGTCGCCGAGGCGGCCGTCCGGGTGCGCCACGACGGTCGTGCCGCGGCCCAGGATCGTGTCGCCGGTGACGACGGCCCGGTCGGCCGGGAGGTGGAAGCAGAGCGAGTCCGCGGTGTGGCCCGGGGTCGGCACGACCCGCAGCTCCAGGCCGCCCACCTCGATCACGTCCCCCGCGCCCAGGCCCTCGTCGCCCAGCCGCAGGGCCGGATCGAGGGCCCGCACGCGGGTGCGGGTCAGCTCGGCGAAGCGGGCGGCGCCCTCGGCGTGGTCGGGGTGGCCGTGGGTCAGCAGGGTCAGCGCGACGCGCTTGCCGGCCTGTTCAGCGGTGGCGACGACGGCGCTCAGATGGCCTTCGTCCAGCGGCCCCGGATCGATCACGACCGCCCGTTCGGAGCCGGGTTCGGACACGATCCACGTGTTGGTGCCGTCCAGGGTCATGGCGGAGGCGTTGGGCGCGAGCACGTTGACCGCCCGCGCGGTGGCGGGGCCGGAGAGGACGCCGCCCCGGGGCTGCCCGGGGAGCGCTGCTGCGTCCGTCATGCGCGGGGACCTTCCTGGACGTCGGCGGGGATGTGCAGGGTGAACTCGGCGTGGCCCGGCCAGGACAGCACCACCCCGCCGTCCGCCAGGCGGGCCCGCGCGATGACGGGGGTCAGATCGCGGGCCGGCGCCGCCGCGAGGGCCTCGGCGGGGCTGCCGTAGGGGAGGATCTGGCGCAGGGTGGCGAGGGTGGGCGGCATCATCAGCAGCTCGCCCCGTTCGTAGCCGCCGACCGCGTCCTGGGGGCGGATCCACACCGTGCGGTCGGCCTCCGTGGAGGCGTTCCGGGTGCGCTGCCCCTCGGGCAGGGCGGCCACGAAGAACCAGGTGTCGTAGCGGCGCGGCTCGAACTCGGGGGTGATCCACCGCGTCCAGGCGCCCAGCAGGTCCGAGCGCAGGGTCAGGCCCCGGCGGTCGAGGAACTCGGCGAAGGACAGCTCACGGGCGACCAGGGCGGCGCGGTCGGCCTCCCAGTCCGCGCCCGTGGTGTCGCCGACGACCGCGTCCGGGCCGGGCCCGGCGAGCAGGACGCCCGCCTCCTCGTACGTCTCCCGCACGGCCGCGCAGACGATCGCCTGGGCCGCCGTCTCCTCCAGCCCGAGCCGGTCGGCCCACCACGCGCGCGTGGGACCCGCCCAGCGGATCGCGCGGTCGTCGTCGCGCGGGTCGACGCCGCCGCCCGGATACGCGTACGCGCCCCCGGCGAAGGCCATGGAGGCGCGTCTGCGCAGCATGTGCACGGCGGGTCCGGCGTCGGTGTCCCGCAGGAGCATGACGGTAGCCGCGCGCCGGGGCGTCACCGGGGTGAGGGTGCCGTCCGCGAGCGCGCGGATGCGGTCCGGCCAGTCGGGGGGGAACCACTGCCCATTCGCCATGGCCGGAGGCTATCCGGTGGCGCGCGAATGTTCGAGAGGCGCCCGAGGCCGGTGGGCCTGAGGCGCCGCCATGGGACATGCCTCGGGCCCGCTGTACACCCTTCACGGCGCCGGTACGCCCGTCAGGTCACCGGCACGGCCCGCACTAGGCCGGCACGGCCCGCACTACGCCGGTACGGCCCGCACTACGCCGGTACGGCCCTTCAGGGCACCGATACGGCGCTCAGCGACGCTCAACAACTCCCAGTGGCTCTCAGCGGGCTCAGCGGGCTCAGCGGCGTTCAGCGGCCCTTACGGAACCAGCTCGACCTGGATCTCGACCTCCACCGGGGCGT
The DNA here is from genome assembly GCF_039543625.1 of Streptomyces similanensis. Classification (NCBI taxonomy): domain Bacteria; kingdom Bacillati; phylum Actinomycetota; class Actinomycetes; order Kitasatosporales; family Streptomycetaceae; genus Streptomyces; species Streptomyces similanensis. Next base: position 111,976 of record NZ_BAABKC010000044.1, read on the forward strand.
CCAGCGGCAGCACCGCCACGCCGACCGCGCTGCGCGCGTGCACGCCCTTGTCACCGAGGACCTCGCCCAGCAGCTCGCTGGCGCCGTTGACGACGCCCGGCTGGCCGGTGAAGTCGGCGGCCGAGGCGACGAAGCCCACGACCTTCACCACGCGTGCGACGCGGTCCAGGTCGCCCGCGACGGACTTGACGGCCGCCAGCGCGTTCAGCGCGCAGGTGCGGGCCAGGTCCTTGGCCTCCTCCGGGGTGACCTCCAGACCCACCTTGCCGGTGACCGGGAGCTTGCCGTCCACCATCGGCAGCTGGCCGGAGGTGTAGACGTACGGCCCGGACCGCACGGCCGGCTGGTAGGCGGCCAGCGGCGGCACGACCTCGGGCAGGGTCAGACCGAGTTCGGCGAGCTTCGCCTCGACCGCGCTCACGCCTGCTTCTCCCGCTTCAGGTAGGCCACCAGCTGCTCGGGGTTCGGGCCGGGCACGACCTGGACGAGCTCCCAGCCGTCCTCGCCCCAGGTGTCCAGGATCTGCTTCGTGGCATGGACGAGCAGCGGCACGGTTGCGTATTCCCACTTGGTCATGGGGCGACTGTAGCCGCTGATCGGGGCCCCGCAGGCGGCGGCCACGACCGCGGTTGTCCACAGCCTCCCGCGTGACCCGAGCGCCGAATGGTTAGGCTCGAAGACGTGAGCAGGCTCCAGGTCGTCAGCGGCAAGGGCGGGACCGGAAAGACCACGGTCGCCGCCGCCCTCGCGCTGGCCCTGGCCACGGAGGGGAAGCGGACGCTCCTCATCGAGGTCGAGGGTCGGCAGGGCATCGCACAGCTCTTCGAAACGGAGGCGCTGCCGTACGAAGAACGGAAGATCGCCGTCGCACCCGGGGGCGGGGAGGTGTACGCACTCGCCATAGACCCCGAACTGGCGCTGCTGGACTACCTCCAGATGTTCTACAAGCTGGGCAGCGCCGGCCGGGCCCTGAAGAAGCTCGGCGCCATCGACTTCGCCACCACCATCGCGCCGGGCGTCAGGGACGTCCTGCTGACCGGCAAGGCGTGCGAGGCGGTGCGCCGCAAGGACAAGGCCGGGCGGTTCGCCTACGACTACGTCGTCATGGACGCGCCCCCGACCGGCCGCATCACCCGCTTCCTCAACGTCAACGACGAGGTGGCCGGGCTGGCCAAGATCGGCCCGATACACAATCAGGCGCAGGCGGTCATGCGGGTGCTCAAGTCGGCCGAGACGGCCGTGCACCTGGTGACGCTGCTGGAGGAGATGCCCGTCCAGGAGACCGTGGACGGCATCGCCGAACTGCGCGCCGCGCGGCTGCCGGTGGGCCGCGTGGTGGTGAACATGGTGCGGCCGCGGGTGCTGGACGCGGCCGGTCTGGAACTCGTACGGGCCGCACCGCGGACCGCCCTGGCCAAGTCGCTGTCCTCGGCCGGACTCGGCGGCGCGCGGCGCGGCGGCAACGCCGAGCGGCTGGTGGACCCGCTGCTGGTCCAGGCCGAGGAGTACGCCGAGCGGTACGCGCTGGAGCAGGAGCAGCGCTCGGCCCTGGGTGAGCTGGGCCTGCCGCTGCACGAACTGCCACTGCTCGCCGAGGGCATGGACCTGGCGGGCCTGTACGAACTGGCGAGCGAGCTGCGGAAGCAGGGGATGTCATGAGCCCGGACCCCGCGCGGGAGACCGAAGGTTCCTCCGGCCGGCCCCACGAGGGCGCCCGGCGGCTCGCGCACACGCGCGTGCTCGACGTCGATCCACTGCTCGACGACCCGAGGACGCGGATCGTGGTGTGCTGCGGCTCGGGCGGGGTCGGCAAGACGACCACGGCGGCGGCGCTCGGGCTGCGGGCCGCCGAGCGCGGCCGCAAGGTGGTCGTCCTGACCATCGACCCGGCCCGGCGCCTGGCCCAGTCCATGGGCATCGACTCGCTCGACAACGTCCCGCGCCGGGTGAAGGGCACCGAGGCGGACGGCGAGCTGTACGCCATGATGCTCGACATGAAGCGCACCTTCGACGAGGTCGTGGAGGCGCACGCGGACCCGGAGCGGGCCGCCGCGATCCTGTCGAACCCCTTCTACCAGTCGCTCTCGGCGGGCTTCGCGGGCACGCAGGAGTACATGGCGATGGAGAAGCTGGGCCAGCTGCGCGCCCGGGACGAGTGGGACCTCATCGTCGTCGACACACCGCCCTCGCGCTCGGCCCTGGACTTCCTGGACGCGCCCAAGCGGCTCGGCTCCTTCCTCGACGGCCGGCTGATCCGGCTGCTGACCGCGCCGGCGAAGCTGGGCGGACGCGCGGGGATGAAGTTCCTGAACGTCGGGATGTCGATGATGACCGGCACGCTCGGCAAGCTGCTGGGCGGCCAGCTGCTCAAGGACGTCCAGACGTTCGTGGCCGCGATGGACACCACCTTCGGCGGCTTCCGCACCCGCGCGGACGCCACGTACAAGCTGCTCCAGGCGCCCGGGACGGCGTTCCTGGTGGTGGCGGCGCCGGAGCGGGACGCGCTGCGCGAGGCGGCGTACTTCGTGGAGCGGCTGGCCGCGGAGAAGATGCCGCTGGCCGGCCTGGTGCTCAACCGCGTCCACGGCAGCGGCGCCGGCCAGCTGTCGGCCGAACGGGCGATCGCGGCCGCGGAAAATCTTGAGGACTCCCGCATTGTCGATCAGGGGGACGGGAAAGCTGAGTCTCGTAACTCTCCCGAAACACAGGGCAGTTCGCACCCGGTCGAGCCGGCCGACGCCTCCCCCGGCGCTTCGGACGGCACGTCGGCCGACGCCTCGGACGGCACCTCAGCCGGCTCCCCCTCCGGTTCCGCCGCCGAGCAGGCCGACGCCGTCGACCAGGTGACCGCTGGTCTGCTGCGGCTGCACGCCGAGCGCATGCAGCTGCTCTCGCGCGAGCGGCGCACGCGTGACCGCTTCACCGCCCGGCACCCCGAGGTGGCGGTGGCCGAAGTGGCCGCGCTGCCCGGCGACGTGCACGACCTCGCGGGGCTGCGGGACATCGGAAACCGGCTCGCGGACAACCGGCGCGAGCTGCCGGAACCGGAACCCGGCGCCTGACGGCGCGCGGCACAGGGCGCGCGGGACACACGGCGCGGGGCGCACGGCGCGGGACGCACACGGGGTGCGGCTCGCGCGGGCGTAGCCGCCCGGCGCGCGCGGCGCGCGAAGTCCCGGAGGCGCCCTCGGGCGCCCTCAGCCCACCGCCGCGTAGTCCTCGTACACCTGGTCGTCGTCGAGGGACACCAGGCCCGTCCCGCGCTCGTACTCCGAACGCGCCGTCTCCAGCAGCCGGCGCCACGAGGTGACGGTCGGCCGCCGGCGCAGCAGGGCGCGGCGCTCGCGCTCCGTCATGCCTCCCCACACGCCGAACTCGACGCGGTTGTCGAGCGCGTCGGCGAGGCACTCGGTGCGTACCGGGCAGCCGGTGCACACCGCCTTGGCCCTGTTCTGCGCTGCTCCCTGAACGAACAGTTCATCCGGATCGGTAGTGCGGCAGGCCGCCTGCGCACTCCAGTCGGTTACCCAGCCCATACCGGCGCCGTCCTCTCCCGAATCGAGGCTCCCCCACGGCGGCAGCGGCATATTCACCGCCGCCAGTTGAGGACGTTACGGAAGGTGGGCACAGCGCAACACCCCCAGCGGGCCCAATCTTGAATGGTCCGAACGGACTATGGGTGGGGCGCAGATCACCCGGGGGAGTGAGGTGACGACATCTGCGGCATTCCCGGCACACTGGGACAATTCCGTTGCGCCACAACGGACGCCGGATGCCACACGAGGCGATTTCGGGCGCGCGTCTCCCGCGCCCGCACCGTCCCGCCGCATCACCCCGGCCGCACCGCCCGACCCGCTTCCACCCGCCTGGAGCACCGGCCGGCGAAAAAACCGGGGCCGCTCCGGAACGTTTCGAGGTCGCCGGACGTATTGATTCATGGCCGTACCGCTGTGACAGTCGAGAGCAGCTTAGGCCAAGGCATATACGCGTGTCCGGCGAATGAGAACGTAGGCTGCCCCCATGCCAAAGAAGCGCTCGGGCGGTGGTCTGTCGCCAACCCAGCAGGCCGCCAAGTTCCTCGGTGTCAGTGTGCTCGCGGGTGCGGTCCTGGCCGGCATCGCCCTGCCCGCCGCCGGCGCGCTGGGGCTGGCCGCCAAGGGATCGGTCCAGGGGTTCGACGACATCCCGGCCAACCTCAGGCGCCCGCCGCTCAGCCAGCGCACCACCATCCTGGACGCCCAGGGCCGGCAGCTCGCCCAGGTGTACTCGCGCGACCGCACGGTGGTGGAGCTGAAGGACATCTCGCCGTACATGCAGAAGGCGCTCGTCGCGATCGAGGACTCGCGCTTCTACCAGCACGGCGCGATCGACCTGAAGGGCGTGCTGCGCGCCCTCAACAAGAACGCGCAGAGCGGCGGCGTCGCCCAAGGCGCGTCCACGCTCACCCAGCAGTACGTGAAGAACGTCTTCGTGGAGGAGGCCGGCGACGACCCGACGAAGGTCGCCGAGGCCACCCAGCAGACGCTCGGCCGCAAGATCAAGGAACTGAAGTACGCCATCCAGGTCGAACAGGACCTGGGCAAGAAGAAGATCCTCGAGAACTACCTGAACATCACCTTCTTCGGCGAGCAGGCCTACGGCGTCGAGGCCGCCGCCCAGCGCTACTTCTCCACGCACGCCAAGGACCTGACCCTGCCCCAGGCCGCGCTGCTGGCCGGCATCGTGCAGTCGCCGAGCCGCTACGACCCGGTCAACGACGAGGCGGAGGCCACCAAGCGGCGCAACACCGTGCTGCAGCGGATGGCCGAGGTCGGCGACGTCTCCCAGGCGGAGGCCGACAAGGCCAAGAAGGCGCCGCTGGCGCTGAAGGTGACCCAGCCGCGCAACGGCTGCATCACCGCCGTCAAGGACTCCAGCTTCTTCTGCAAGTACGTCGAGCAGGTCTTCCTCACCGACCCGGTGTTCGGCAAGACCCGCGCGCAGCGGGCCAAGATCTGGAACCAGGGCGGCCTGACCATCCGCACCACCCTGGACCCGCAGGCCCAGGCCTCGGTGCAGGACTCGCTCAAGCAGCACATCAACCAGTCGGACTCCGTCGCGGCGGCGTCCGTCCTGATCCAGCCGGGCACCGGCAAGGTCCTGGCGATGGGCCAGTCCAAGCCGTACGGCTACGGCAAGAACGAGACCGAGATCAACTACTCGGTCGGCAGCGATCTGGGCGGCTCGAACTTCGGCTTCCCGACCGGTTCGACGTTCAAGCCGTTCGTGGCGGCGGCGGCGCTGGAGCAGGGCAAGCCGGCCACGCAGGAGTACCCGTCGCCGTACAAGATGCCGTACCCGAGCCCGGTCCAGGCGTGCGACGGCAAGCGGTGGGCGAACACCGAGCACGCGGACGTGGAGAACGAGAGCACCTCCGAGCACGGCCCGTACGCCCTGAAGGAGGCCATGGCGAAGTCGGTCAACACCTACTTCGTGCAGATGATCTCCGACATCGGCCTGTGCCCGGTCGTCTCCATGACCGACAAGCTGCACGTGGTGCAGGGCAACGGCGAGAAGCTGCCGCAGGTGCCCGCGATCGCGCTCGGCTCCAAGGGCATCTCGCCGCTGACGATGGCGTCCGCGTACGCCGCCTTCGCCTCCCGCGGCACGTACTGCACGCCGGTGGCCATCGAGTCGATCACCCAGAAGATCGGCGACCAGGAGAAGTCGCTCGCGGTGCCGAGGACGACCTGCACCCGCGCGATGTCCGAGAAGACAGCGGACACCGTCAACTCCCTGCTCAAGGGCGTGATCGACTCCGGTACGGGCCAGCAGGCCGGTCTCTCCGACCGCGACAACGCCGGTAAGACGGGTACGACGGACGAGCGCAAGAACGCCTGGTTCGTCGGCTACACCCCGAACCTGTCCGGCGCGGTCTGGGTGGGCAGCGCCACCCAGAAGGTCAAGATGACCGACATCCGCATCGGCGGCGTCTACCACGACCTCGTCTACGGCGCCGACGTCCCCGGTCCGATCTGGCGCGACGCGATGACCGGCGCGCTGACCGGCAAGCCGGCCCCGTCCTTCAACCTCGTCGACATCCCGGACGGCGGTGACAAGGGCAGGGACAAGGACAAGGGAAAAGGAAACGGCCGGGGAAGGGGGGACAACGGCGGCGACCACGGTGACGACGGCGGCCTCATCGGCGGCCTCATCGGCGCGCTGACCGGCGGCGGCGCGGGCGGCAACGGAACGGGTGGCAACGGCCCGAACCCGACGTTCTCCGTCCCGGGCAACGTGATCCAGGGCCAGACCGGCGGAGGCCGGGGGAACGGGCACGGGGGGCGGCACGGCTGAGGCGACGCCGCCTTCGGCGTAGGGCGGCGGCTCGGGGGGCGGCGCGAGGCCGGCCCGATATGGCAAGCAGCGTGAAAGGGGTGCCCGACGGTCCGTCGGGCACCCCTTTCACGTACGCGGCGTGCGAACGTACACCGCGTGCGAACGTAAGCCGCGTGCGTACCGGGCCGGGTGGCGCCGCGCGTCAGCCGGCCAGCAGCTTCTTGACCGCGGCGGCCACGCGGCCGCCCTCGGCCAGCCCGGCCACCTTCGGGTTCACGATCTTCATGACTGCGCCCATCGCCCGCGGCCCCTCGGCGCCGGCCGCCCTGGCCTCCTCGACGGCCTGGGCGACGATGGCGTTCAGCTCCTCGTCGGACAGCGGCTTGGGCAGGTACGCGGCGAGCAGCTCGCCCTCGGCCTTCTCCCGCTCGGCCGACTCCGGGCGACCACCCTGCGCGAAGGCCTCGGCCGCCTCGCGGCGCTTCTTGGCCTCCTTGGTGATCACCTTGAGGACCTCGTCGTCGGAGAGCTCGCGCTTCTCCTTGCCCGCGACCTCCTCCTTGGTGATCGCGGTGAGCGTCAGCCGGAGGGTCGAGGAGCGCAGTTCGTCGCGCTCCCGGATCGCGGCGTTGAGGTCTTCCTGAAGCTTCGACTTGAGCGTGGTCATGGCTCCGATTGTCGCAGGAACGGGAGCGCCGCCGCGCACCCATTTATGCCGCCCCGCCGGGGATTCACGACGGCCGCCCCGCCGGGCGCTTCGCGACCACCGCTCCTCACGGGGTTCCCCGCGGACCGGTCGTGGCGGAGGCCCGCGTGCCGGCACCCACGTGGATCAACGCGCCCATGTGCCCGTCCCCGTGGGCGGTTTCCGCCGCGCGGCACGGTCCTGAGACGATGGACACATGCGCGCGCGATACGGAGTTCCCCTGGGCATCACGGCGGTCGCGACCGCCGGTCTTCTCTACTCGGCGGGCTTCGAGGTCCGTTCCTTCCGCCTGCGACGGGTGACGGTCCCGGTCCTGCCCCCCGGCATGCGCCCCCTGCGCGTCCTCCAGGTCTCCGACATCCACATGGTCGGCGGCCAGCGCAAGAAGCAGCGCTGGCTGCGCTCGCTGGCCGGGCTGCGCCCCGACTTCGTGATCAACACGGGCGACAACCTCTCGGACCCTGAGGGCGTGCCGGAGACGCTGGACGCGCTCGGCCCGCTGATGGAGTTCCCGGGCGCGTACGTCTTCGGGTCCAACGACTACTACGGCCCCAAGCCGCGCAACCCCGCCCGCTACCTGCTGGAGAAGACGAGCGGCCGGCACGGGCTGAACGGCAACAAGCCCGTGGCCGGCGCGATCCACAACCCCTGGGAGGAGCTGCGCGACGGCTTCGACGCGGCGGGCTGGCTCAACCTGACCAACACCCGCGGCACCTTGAAGGTCGAGGGCGTCTCGGTGGAGCTGACGGGCCTTGACGACCCGCACATCAAACGGGACCGCTACGCGAAGGTGGCCGGCGGCCCGTCCGGCACGGCCGACCTCTCGCTGGGCGTGGTCCACGCCCCGTACCTGCGCGTCCTGGACGCCTTCACGGCCGACGGCTACCCCCTGATCCTGGCCGGCCACACCCACGGCGGCCAGCTCTGCGTCCCCTTCTACGGCGCACTGGTCACCAACTGCGACATCGACACCGACCGGGTCAAGGGCCTGTCCAGCCACACCGCCGAGGGCCGCACCTCCTACCTGCACGTCTCGGCGGGCTGCGGCACCAACCGCTACACCCCGGTCCGCTTCGCCTGCCCCCCGGAGGCGACGCTGCTGACGCTGGTGGGGCGGGAGTAGGTGGTGGGGCGGAGGTAGCCGGTGGGGGGGCCGGGAGTAGCCGGTGGGGTGGAAGTAGCTGGTGGGGCGGGGGGGCGCGAGCACCGGGCACGACGCAGTCGGCACCCCACCCGCGCAACCTCCGCCACGTCCGCCGCTTCTGCCGCCCCCGCCGTATCACCCGCACAGCCCACCCGAATCGCCCGTTGTGCCCAGTCTTCCTACCGTGAGGGCATGACCGCCGCCCCGATACCCCCCACGCCCCCACCTGGGCCGATATCCCCGGCAGCAGCCTCCGCCTCCTCCCCCGCGCTCCCGGCGGACCCGGCGCCCGCGACGACCTACGAGGATGCCCTCCCCGAGGTCCCCGCGACGGCCCTGATCACCCCTGTCCCCTCCCCCATCCCGTTCCTCCGGGACATACCGGATCTCCCCGCGATTCCCGGGATCAGCGTGCTGACGCCGTCCTTCGTCCCGGCGGCGGCCGTGGTGACGCCGGTGCGCCGGCCCTGGGCGGCGGCGTACCGCCTCCTGGTCGCCGCGGCGGCAGCGGCCGCGGTGGTCGCGGAGACGCTGACCGGCCCCCCGCTCCATGTGCTCAGCCACTTCGCGATCCAGGCGAACATCCTCCTCGCCCTGGTCCTCGCCGCCTCGGCCCGCAGGGCCTGGACCGCGCGCCGCCCGCTGCCGGCGACCCTGACGGGAGCGGCAGTGCTCTACGTCACCATCGCCGCGCTGGTCGACCACCTGCTCCTGGCGGGAACCACTCCGCCGTTCTCGATCACGGGAAACCCGGGCAGCCACCCCCTGTGGCAGTCGACGGCCGCCCACCTCATCCATACGGCGATCCCACTCGCCGCCCTCCTGGACTGGCTCCTGCTGACCGTCCCGGCCCGCCCGCACCTGCGCCAGGCCGCCCCGTGGCTGCTCTACCCCCTGGCGTACCTGGCCTTCATCCTGACCCGAGGAGAAGTCCTCCCTCCGGCCACGGGCGACCGCTACCTCTACCCCTTCCTGGACGTCGCCCGGCACGGCTACAAGCACGTCCTGGGCAACGCCCTCCTGGTCGGCCTCTCCTGCTACGCCCTCGCCCTCCTCCTGATCGCCACCGACCAGGCCCGCCCGAACCCGGTCCGCCACCGCCGCTCCACAACCGGATTTCGCCTCCGGCCCCCAGTGGGCTAAAGTAAACGTCGTCGCCGCAACAAGCAGTGACATCGGGGTGTAGCGCAGCTTGGCAGCGCGCTTCGTTCGGGACGAAGAGGTCGTGGGTTCAAATCCCGCCACCCCGACAGCTGAAACACCATGTCAGGGGCCTGATCCGCTTAGCGGGTCGGGCCCCTGAGTGGTTTCTGGTACGAGATCGGTCTCGCGGTCGGCTTGCCGTGCTTGGTCGGCCTTGTCTTTGGGCTGCGTGTCAGCGCGAGGGGCGCTCGCTGAAGGTGAGCTGTCCGGGCGCTCGGGCGTGAGCGCGTCGGGAGGCTCTCGCTTGGCGCTGGCCTGGGGGTCAAGTCGTCTACTTCTGCGTTGGGTTCGCGGAGCGTACGCGCTGCCGACGGGCGTGGTCAGGGGGCTTGCGCGGCTAACTGCCCGGTGCTCGACAGTCCGTTCATCCATTCACCGCGTGTCACAGCGCGCTTGAGCGATGAGGTTTTGTCATGAGCACTACATCTGGTTCTCGTTCTCAGGATGATTCGCAGGCGTCGGGTCAGGCTCCCGTGGAGCGTCCAGGCGTGCAGGACGCCTTCGACTGGGCCGGGCTCGGGCTGTTCGTGGCGGCAGGGGTCGTCGCCGTGGTCCACTGCCTGACCGGTCATGAGGAGACAGGGGCCTTCCTCATCAACGCATGCCTCCAGACGGTGAGCGACCGTTCCCGGAAGTAGCGCGCGGCCGGCCTTCGCGGGAGACAGGGGTGGTTTCGGCGGGCTTGGGGTGTCGTCGGGGCCTGGTGTTGACGGTTTCCCGTCGTACCTTCCTGCGCTGTGCGGCGGGCGCGACTACGCTCATCAGGCATGTCACACCCTGACGAACTGCTCGTCGACATCGCCGCGATGGTGGAGTCCCAGCACAGCAGTCGGATGTCTCTGACCGTGGTGGTTCCCGGTGCCGTGATCACCGGGCGGCTGGCCCCCGAGGCCATGTGGAAGCAACGCGTGGCGGAGGTCCTACGGGACTCCGACGATCTGAGGCGGTTCTCGACCGCCTTCACCGGGGTTGATCCCGGCGCCGGTGGCGAGGAAGCGTCGCCGCCGGCGGGTCGGCCCACGCATCTGCACTTCCATGTGGCCCGGATCCTCCAGGGCAGCTTCGGCATCCCCGACACCGGCGGCATGTACCGCGTGGCGCTGAGCGACATCAGCGCCTGGACCATCGGGGACATCGGCTACTCGGACCAGTGAGGCGGCGAGCGGCCGCGGCTCCGGTCGTCGGGATCGTCCCGGCGGCGTACGGGGTCGCGGTCGCCGACGCTGGGACCTGGTGTTTTTCAGCGGGTTTCGACCGAAACAGCGCTTCGCGCGGATCCGTGCTAGCGTTGAAGTAGTTGCAGTTTGGTACCCACAAAGCTGAGTGTGCGCCTGGTGTACGTAACCGGCGCACCTTTCTGTTTTCCGGCCTGTTCCGGATGGGTCGTTTCAGCAACGGGTGCTTCACACGGAGTGAGGCATCGAGTGACCCGCAGAGGAGAAAAACATGGCCACCGGTACCGTGAAGTGGTTCAACTCGGAAAAGGGCTTCGGCTTCATCCAGCAGGACGGCGGCGGCCCCGACGTCTTCGCCCACTACTCCAACATCGCCGCCCAGGGCTTCCGTGAGCTCCAGGAAGGCCAGCGGGTGAACTTCGACGTCACGCAGGGCCAGAAGGGCCCGCAGGCGGAGAACATCACCCCCGCGTGATGCAGATACTCCGGACGCCGTGACGAACGGCGTTCACTCGATCCGGGTCGGTACCTCCTCTTCAGGAGGGCCGGCCCGGATCTTTGTGTTTTCCGGGGCGCTCGCCTCGGCGGGTCACTGGTTCCAGCTCTCGTCGTACGGGTCGGCCGGTGTCGGGACCGGGCTCGCGGCCGTCACCTCCAGGTACGGGACGGGGCCGCCGTTCACCGGGTCCGTGGTGCGGCGGGGCGTGTAGGCACCGGTGATCCGCAGCCAGGTGTCCGGTCTCAGCACCGGGGGGACGCGGCCGGTCAGGGCGATCTTGACGGGCCGGGCGTCGGCGGCGCAGCAGTTGAGCGCCATGCGGACGAGGTACGGCGTTCCGTCGCCGGCCAGGGCGACGAAGCCCGTGACCTGGACGCGCCGCCCGGCCAGGGAGCGGCCGTGGTCGTAGATCGCGCGGCTCGCGTAGTCGACCACGCTCAGGGGGAGCGGGTCGCCGGACGGGAGGGCCGCGTAGCCGTACGGCGGCTGGAGCGCGGCGCCGGAGCGGACGGCGCTGTACGAGCCGAGGGCGGGCGGGGCCACGAGGATCAGGGCGAAGAGGGGCAGGAGCAGGAGCCAGGAGACCGGGATTCGGGGGGAGGCGTGGTCGTGGCCTGGTGCTGAGTGGCCGGGGTCCGGGGGGGGGTGGTGCTCGTTCGTTTCCTCGGGGGTGGGTCCTTGTTTGTCGTGCTTGCGTTCGAACCATAGGGTCATCAGGGCTGTCACGATCAGCACCGCTCCCGACACCAGCAGCAGCGGGCGGAGGCCCGCCTTGACGTAGCGCAGGTAGAGGTCGGTGGCGCCCGCGTGCAGCAGGGCCGCGCCGAGCAGGAACAGTACGGCCGCCTGCGCCTGGCGGTTCACAGCAGCACCGCCCCGGTCAGCACCGATCCCAGTACGGCCAGGGCGAGTGTGGCGGGCGCGAAGCGCAGGGCGAAGCCGCGGCCGAAGGCGCCCGCCTGAAGGGCGAACAGCTTCAGGTCGATCATCGGTCCGACGACCAGGAACACCAGCCGGGCCGTGAGCGAGAACTGCGTCAGCGACGCCGCGACGAACGCGTCCGCCTCCGAGCAGATCGACAGCAGCACCGCCAGCGCGGCGAGCGCGAGCACCGCGACCACCGGATCACCGGCCGCCGCGCGCAGCCAGCTCGCGGGGGTGAGTGCCTTCAGTGTCGCGGCGGCCATCGCGCCCACCACCAGGAAACCGCCGGCGTGCATGACGTCGTGCCGTACCGAACCCCAGAACGCCGCGCCCCTGCTCCGGCCCTCGTGGGAGGCGTGGGCGGGTGGGCGCAGCCAGTCGGGGCGGCCCACGCGCTGCCACAGCCAGCCCATCGCGCACGCCACCAGCAGGCTCGCGGCGAAGCGGGCGAGGACCAGCCGCGGGTCGTGCGGGAAGGCGACGGCCGTGGCCGTCAGCACGATCGGGTTGATCGCGGGCGCGGACAGCAGGAAGGCGAGCGCCGCGGCCGGGGTGACGCCGCGTCTCACCAGGGCGCCGGCCACCGGCACGGAGGCGCACTCGCAGCCGGGGAGCACCGCGCCCGCCAGGCCGGCGACCGGGACGGCGAGGGCCGGGCGGGCCGGCAGCGCGCGGGCGAAGAACGACGGCGGGACGAACACCGCGAGCGCCGCCGACAGCAGCACGCCGAGCACCAGGAACGGCAGCGCCTGCACCACCACGGCCACGAACACCGTCGTCCAGCTCTGCGTCACCGGCGCGGACAGCGCCCCGCGCAGCGGGCCCTGCGCCACCACCATGACGAGCAGCAGGAGGGTCAGGACGACGGGGGAGGTGAGGTGCCAGCCGTCGGTCCGGTGCGGTGGGGCGGGGCGCGGGGCGGGTGGGCGGGAGTCGGCTACGGGTGGCTCGGGGGGGAGCGGTTCGGCTGCCTGCGGCACGGCTGGGCGGCTGGGGGCCACGGGGGTGTTACCTCCGGTGGGCTGCGTGCGCGGGTGCGCGGAGTTGGTTCTCTCGGATACGGCGGGGTGCGGGTGGTCGTTCAGTGGTGGCTGGTTCTGGAACCAGGCGTCGGGGTGGGGCAGTCTTCTCCGTCGTGGGGAGCGTTCCGAATCAAGGTGGTGCGCCGGGCGGACCGGGGGCGCACATGGTGGTGTGCGGGGACGACGGGCTCGCGCACCGGCTGGCCGCCGAGCTGCGCGGTGTGTACGGCGAGCAGGTCACGCTGGTCGTGCCGCCCGCCGAGCACACGGCCCGGCCGCCGGTGGTCGGCCGGGTCCGGACGGCGTCGGCGCTGCTGGACCGGATGGTCAGCGCGGCCGTGAACCGGGCCGGGGGCAACGGCGGCGGCAACGGCAATGGCAATGGCAACGGCAATGGCAATGGCGGGGGTGGCGGCAGCAGCGGTGGCGGTGGTGGAGACGGGCGGGTGCTGGAGGCCGGGGAGCTGACCGAGGCCGTGCTCGCCGAGGCGGGGGTGGAGCGGGCGACGGCGCTCGCGCTCGTGTACGAGGACGACGAGACCAACATCCGTGCCGCGCTCACCGCCCGCCGGCTCAACCCGCGGCTGCGGCTCGTCCTGCGCCTCTACAACCGGCGGCTGGGGCTGCACATCGAGGAACTCCTCGATCAGGCGGCCACGTTGGCCACCGGGGACGGGGACGTGCCGTCGGGCGGCGACGCGTCCACGACCGTGCTGTCCGACGCCGACACCGCCGCGCCCGCGCTGGCCGCGAGCGCGGTCGCCGGCACCAGCAAGGTGGTGCAGACCGACGGGCTGCTGCTGCGCGCGGTGGAACGGCCGCCGCCCGCACCGGGACAGGTCGCCGATCCCGGGCTGTGCACGCTGGCCCTGCTGTCGGCGACGAGCAGCGATCCGGCCGGGGCGGACGGCTCCGAGGACAGCGGTGATCAGCGGCCGCAGCTGCTGCCGGACGAGGCGGCGGTACGGGCGGCCACCGGGCGCGGGACGGTGGTGCTGGAGCAGGTGGCCTACGGCGGGCCGCCGCTGGCGTCCGGGCGCGGGGCGGGGGTCGTGTCCTCGCTCAACTCCTTGTTCTCACGGCGGTTGCGGTGGTCGCTGGCGGGGCTCGTGGGGTGTGTGTTCGCGCTGGCGGTGGCGTTGTGGGTGGTGACCGGGGTGCGGCCGGTGGGAGCTCTCTATCTGACGCTGCTGGATCTGTTCGCGATCGACGATCCCGCGCTGGGCGAGTCGTTGGGGCGGCAGATTCTGCAACTGCTGTCCGGGCTGGTGGGGTTGCTGTTGCTGCCGGTGCTGCTGGCGGCGGTGCTGGAGGCGCTGGGGACGTTCCGGTCGGCGTCCGCGCTGCGCAGGCCGCCGCGGGGGCTCGGTGGGCATGTGGTGCTGCTGGGGCTGGGGAAGATCGGGACCCGGGTGTTGACGCGGTTGCGGGAGCTGGGGATTCCGGTGGTGTGCGTGGAGTCGGGGCCGGAGGCGCGGGGGCTGGCCACGGCGCGGCGGTTGCGGGTGCCGGTGGTGCTGGGGGATGTGACGCAGGAGGGGGTGCTGGAGGCGGCGAAGATCCATCGTGCGGACGCGTTGCTGGCGGTGACCAGTTCGGACACGACGAATCTGGAGGCGGTGCTGTACGCGCGGTCCGTGCGGCCGGATCTGCGGGTGGTGCTGCGGCTGTACGACGACGATTTCGCGACGGCGGTGTACCGGACGCTGCGGGCGGCGCATCCGCGGGCGTTGACGCGGAGTCGGAGCGTGTCGCATCTGGCCGCGCCGGCGTTCGCCGGGGCGATGTTCGGGCGGCAGATCCTGGGGGCGATTCCGGTGGAGCGGCGGGTGTTGTTGTTCGCCTCGGTGGAGGTGGAGGGGCATCCGCAGTTGGAGGGGCGGACGGTGGCGGAGGCGTTTCGGGCGGGGTGCTGGCGGGTGCTGGCGTTGGATACGGGGGTGTGGGG
>NZ_BAABKC010000044.1:127025-326718 GCF_039543625.1 Streptomyces similanensis
TGGGTGGGGGTGGGGTGGGGTCCGGGCCGGTGTGGGATCCGCCCGAGACGTATGTGCTCCGCAAGGAGGATCGGGTGGTGTTGGCTGCGACTCGGCGGGGGTTGGCGGAGTTGTTGGGGCGGCGGGGGCGGGGGGCGGGGTAAGGGGTGCGGGGGTGTGGGCGGGGAGGGTTTCGCCCCCGCCGCCCTTACCCGTTCCCCTCCACAGAAGGGGCTTCGCCCCTTCGACCCCACCAGGGGCTCCGCCCCTGGACCCCGGCGGGGGCTACGCCCCCTGCGCCCCCAGGGCGGTTCGCGCCGCCGCTCCCGGCAGAGCACCAGCGGGGGCTTCGCCCCCCGCACCCCCGGGCCAGGCGCGGCCCCGTCCGCCAGCCGCCCCGGCGGGGGCTACGCCCCCCGCACCCCCACGGTGGTCCGCGCCGCCGCTCCCGGCACGGCACCAGCGGGGGCTACGCCCCCTGCGCCCCGGGGTGGTCGCTCCGGCGCAGCCCGTGATGCGTGGGGCGGGGCTCAGTTGTGGGGGCTGAGGTTGTTCGTTGCGAAGGTCAGTTCCTTGTGGACTTGTTTGATGCGTTCTTCGATGACCAGGGAGCCGTGGCCAGCGTCGTAGCAGTAGACCTCGTGGGGGGCCGCTCGGGAGGCGAGGCGTTTGACGTAGTTGTCGATCTGGCGGATGGGGCAGCGGGGGTCGTTGACGCCGGCCGAGATGTAGACCGGGGCCTTGACCTGGTCGACGTAGGTGAGCGGGGAGGACGCCTCGAAGCGTTCGGGGACTTCCTCGGGGGTGCCGCCCAGCAGGGTGCGGTCCAGGGCCTTCAGGGCCTCCATCTCGTCGTGGTAGGCCGTGACGTAGTCCGCGACCGGGACCGCGGCGATGCCCAGCGCCCACGCGTCGGGCTGGACGCCGAGGCCGAGCAGGGTGAGGTAGCCGCCCCAGGAGCCGCCGGTGAGGATCAGGCGCTCGGGGTCCGCGAGGCCCGAGGTGATCGCCCACTCGCGGACCGCCGCGATGTCCTCCAGCTCGATCAGACCCACCCGGTGCTTGAGCGCGTCCGTCCATTCGCGGCCGTAGCCGGTGGAGCCGCGGTAGTTGACGCGGACCACCGCGTAGCCGTGGTCGACCCAGGCGGCCGGGCCCGCGGCGAAGGCGTCGCTGTCGTGCCAGGTCGGGCCGCCGTGGATGTCGAAGACGGTCGGCAGCGGGCCGGTGGCGCCCGCCGGCTTCTGGACCAGGGCGTGGACGCGGCCGCCGGGGCCCTCCACCCACACGTCGTGCACCGGGACCGAGGCGGGGCACTTCATGCCGGGCGGGTCCAGGACCACGCCGCCGTTCGTCGAGCGGACCGCCGGCGGTTCGGCGGCCGAGGACCACAGGTACTCCACGCTGCCGTCCGGGCGGGCCGTCGCCCCGGACACCGTGCCCGGCGGGGTGTCGATCCGGGTGAGCGCGCGGGTCGCCGGGTCGTAGCGGAACAGCTCGCTGCGGGCCTCGAAGCTGTGCACGACGAGCAGCCCGGAGCCGTCCGGGTACCACTCGGCGCTGACGTCGCCGGGCAGCTCCAGCGCGAGGTCGCTCTCCTCGCCCGTCACCACGTCCCACACCAGCGGCTCCCAGCGGCCGCGCCGCTGGTGGCCGACGAGCAGCCGGGTGTCCCCGGTGACCGGGGCGAAGCCCAGCGCCTCCAGGCCCAGCTCGACCGTCCCGCCCTTGGTGTCGTCCAGCTCGGCCACCGTCGTGCCGTCCGGGCGCAGCACGCGCAGCGCGGAGTGCATCGCGTCGCCGTGCTCGGTGTGCTCGACGGCGATCAGCGTGCCGTCGTGGGACAGGTCGCCGACGCCCGCCGACTCGCGGTGGCGGTAGATCTCCACCGGCTCCGCGTCCGCGCCCACGTGCGCGAGGTGCAAGGTGGTGCCGTCCTCGTCCGTGGAGCGGCCCACCACCGCCGTCCGGCCGTCGCGGCCCAGGACCAGGCCCGCCGGGTAGGACGGGTCGAGGCCCGGCACGGCCGGTTCGTCCGGGCCGCCGGCGAAGGGCTGGCGGCGCCAGACGCCGAACTCGTCGCCGTCCTTGTCGTCGAACCACCAGATCCACTCGCCGTCCGGGGAGAGCACGCCGTCCGTCGTGCCGTTCGGACGGTCCGTGACCTGGCGTTGGCCGCCGGTGGCCCGGTCCCACGCGTACAGCTCGTACGTCCCGGTCGCGTTGGACACGAACAGGGAGCGCTCCGGCGCGTCCTCGGCCCAGTCGGGCAGCGACACCCGCGGCGCCCGGAAACGCTTCTCCCAGTCCGGCATGTCCTCGATCGGTCCCCGCGGACTCGGCCGGTCCACCGGGCCGGTCCCATTGCTCTCAGTCATGGCCCCATAGTGCCTGGCCGGGCCGGCGACGCGCCGCCCCGCTCCCCAACCTGTGGACAACCGGCCAACCGGCCGCTGCCCGAGCGAGCCGCCTGTGGAAAACCGGGCCGGTCCCGGGCCGGCTGTGGAAAACTCCGACCCCGCGGCCGGGGCGGGTCCCGCGGGGCCGTACCGTGGGGGGCGTGTACCGGTTTCTGCTGACGCCCCGCTGGTGGGGCATCAACGTCTTCGCGCTGCTGGCCATCCCCTTCTGCGTGTTCATGGGGTCCTGGCAGCTGAGCCGGTTCGACGCGCGGGTGGACGAGCACCGGACCGCGACGAAGCAGGCCGCCTCGTACCGGACGGAGGCGCCGCGTCCGCTGGACGGGCTGCTGCCCGTCGACAAGCGGACCTCCGGCATGCAGACCACCGCGACCGGCCGGTACGGCCGGCAGCTGCTGGTGCCCGGCCGCGAGCTGGACGGAAAGTCCGGCTTCTACGTGCTGACGCTGCTGCGGACCGGTTCCGGCAAGGCGCTGCCCGTCGTGCGCGGCTGGCTGCCGGGGCCGGCGGACGCGGCGAAGGCGCCGGTCCCGCCCACCGGCGAGGTCACGGTCACCGGTGCGTTGCAGGCCTCCGAGACGCCCGGTGACAACGGCGTCAGCGCCCAGGGCGGGCTGCCGGCCGGGCAGACCGGCGCGATCAGCGCGGCCTCGCTCGTCAACCTGGTGCCGGACCGGGTGTACGACGCGTGGGTGACGCTCAACACGGCGGACTCCGGGATGAAGGCGGTGCCGGCGAAGGCGCCGGAGGGGTCGGGGCTCGACCTGAAGGCGTTCCAGAACCTCGGTTACACCGGTGAGTGGTTCGTCTTCGCCGGGTTCGTGGTCTTCATGTGGTTCCGGTTGGTGCGCCGTGAGGTGGAGGCCGCGCGGGACGCCGAGCTGGGGCTCGTCCCCGAGGAGCAGTCCCCCGCCGTCGTCGTCTGAGGCGGCCCCCGCCGTCACCGTCAGAAGCGCTCTTCCCCGCCGTCGTCCTCCGAGGCGATCGTGGGCTACGGGGCCGGCAGCACTCCGGTGCGGTAGACCGTGCCGGCGCAGGCGTCAGGGACCGTGGCCGCGGCCGTGGCCGAGCCGCCCTCCGGGGTGTGGGAGACCACGACGCCGCCCGTGTCCTGGCCGGCGTTCCCGGCGGCGAGCTGGGGGGCGGCGCCGGAGTCCGGGCCGGTGCTCGTGCCGTCCGTCGCGCCTTCGCCCTGGGTGGGCGACGGGTCGGGCGAGGGCGCGCCGGTCTCGGTGCCGCCGGAGCCGGTGCCGCCGCCGCTTGCGCCGCCGGGGCAGGTCTGGGAGGGCACCCAGGCGAACTTCACCTCGTACGCCCCGCCCGGTGCGAGGACCAGTCCGGGGGCCTCCGTGGCGGGGTCCGGCAGCCCGGTCGCCGGGTCGCCCGCGGTGTGCTGGACGACCTGGATCTTCGTGGCGTCGGCCGCGCCCTTGGCGAGCGCCGTCACCGCGCCGGAGCCGCCGACGGTACAGCTGCCGTCGGAGACGTTGGTGACGTGGAAGGTGCCGTAGACGACGCCGGCCGAGTCGGGGGCGCCGGCCGCGCCGGTGGCGGAGCCGAGCTGGGTGGCCGTGCACACGGGGGCGCCGGTGCCCGCGGACGCCGACGGGTCGGCCGTGCCCGCGGTGGCGCCGGCGCCGGGCGCGGTGCTCCGGTCGTGCGTGGGGTCGTTCTTCTTGCCGTCGGCGCCCGGGTCCCGGGTCCTGCCGTCGGCGCCGCCCGCGGTGCTCGACGCGCCGGCCTTGTTCTTGCCCGGGCCGGTGCCGCCCTGGGCCTGCGACGCCTGGCCCGCGATGGCCGGGTCGGCGTCGGAGCCGGTGGTGTGGGAGACGTGCAGCAGGGCGGGGACGGCGGTGCCGAGGAACAGGGCGGCGGCGGCCATGCCGACCACGGCCTGCCGCTTGCGGGCCCGCCGCGCCGGGACCGCGCGCCGCAGACGGTCCAGCGTGCCGTCGCGCGGCTCGACGTCCTCGACCGCCCGGTGCAGCATCCTGCGCAGTTCCAGCTCGTCCGAGTCGAACCCCTCGGGGCCCTGTTCGGCGGGGCTGTTCTTCACGGTTCCGTTCCCAGCGTGCGTCGGCGTGTTCGGTTGCTCCGGCCGCGTCGGCTCGTGCCACGCGTACGGTTCGTGGCGGTCGTGCGAGTCGCGCCCCTCGGCGTTCTCCCTCATGTCCGCGCCCCCATGGCGACCCGGAGCGCCGCGATGCCGCGCGAGCCGTACGCCTTGACCGAGCCGAGCGATATGCCGAGGGTCTCGGCGACCTGGGCCTCGGTCATGTCCGCGAAGTAGCGCAGCACCAGCACCTCGCGCTGGCGGCGCTGGAGGCCCTTCATCGCCTGGATCAGGGAGTCGCGCTCCAGCTGGTCGTAGGCGCCCTCCTCGGCGCTGGCCATGTCCGGCATCGGCTTGGACAGCAGCTTGAGGCCGAGGATGCGGCGGCGCAGCGCCGAGCGCGAGAGGTTGACGACCGTCTGGCGCAGGTAGGCGAGCGTCTTCTCGGGTTCGCGTACGCGTCTGCGGGCGGAGTGGACGCGGATGAACGCCTCCTGCACGACGTCCTCGCAGGAGGCGGTGTCGTCCAGGAGCAGCGCGGCCAGGCCGAGCAGCGAGCGGTAGTGGGCGCGGTAGGTCTCGGTGAGGTGGTCGACGGTGGTGCCGGCCGCCGCGGTCTCCTCGGCGGCGCCGTCACGCTGACTGGGTATGCGGGCGGGCCGCGCTGCGGGCATGGGGGCGATCACCGGCATGCCGCCGGGCGGACCCGGCATGCGGGGCATGCGCGGCCCGAGCGGCGTGCGGAGCGGGCGCGGGGCGGCGCCGCCGGCCGCCGCCGGGGACACTCCCGGCTCGAAGAGCCTGGGGGACAAGTCGAGTACCTCTGCCACGCCAGTTGGACACGCGCACCCCCTCGGGGGTTGTACGTGCCGGGTGTCACTTTCGCGCCGGGCGGCGCGGCCGGCCACGTCCCCGCGCCGGGCGGCACCTCGGACGGCGCCCCACATGCCCTCATGCGTCCCGCTCTTCCCCTGTGTCGTTGACTGACAGGGGCGCCCCGCGCCCCTCGGCGTCCCCAGGCCCCCGGAGGGCGACCGCAAAGACGCTCCCCGCCGTCCGCGTGGTTGCGGAGGGCGGGGGAGAAAATCTTCGGACGCCGAGGCAGCACGGTTCAAGTGGTGTTAACCATTGGCCAGACCACACGCTCTTACGAAGATCCTACAAAGGAACCGGCCGTTGGCCAGGGGTTTCCGGCCACGGCCGGCGCCCGGCGGACGACGGGTCAGGCCCGTCCCGCCGCCAGGGATTCCGCCGCCAGGAGTTCCGCGAGCTGGGCGGTGTTCAGGGCCGCGCCCTTGCGGAGGTTGTCGCCGCTGAGGAAGAGCTCCAGGGCGGTGGGGTCGTCCAGGGCGCGGCGTACCCGGCCCACCCAGGTCGGGTCGGTGCCCACCACGTCCGCCGGGGTGGGGAACTCGCCCGCGGCCGGGTCGTCGCACAGCACCACGCCGGGGGCGGTGGCGAGGATCTCGCGGGCGCGGTCCACCGTCACCTCGTCCTCGAAACGGGCGTGCACGGTGAGCGAGTGGGCGGTGATCACGGGGACGCGTACGCAGGTGACCGCGACGGGCAGCCGGGGCAGCCCGAGGACCTTGCGGGTCTCCTCGCGCACGTCCATCTCCTGCGAGGACCAGCCGTCCTCGCGCGGCGTGCCGGCCCACGGCACCACGTTCAGCGCGACCGGGTCCGTGAAGGGGCCGGTGGCGTCCCCGACCGCCCGGCGCACGTCGCCGGGCGCGGTGCCCAGCTCGGTGCCGGCGACCAGGGACAGCTGCCGGCGCAGTGTCTCCACGCCCGCCCGGCCCGCGCCGCTCACCGCCTGGTACGAGGAGACGACCAGTTCGCGCAGGCCGAACTCGGCGTGCAGCGCGCCGAGCGCCACGATCATGGTGAGCGTGGTGCAGCCGGGCCCGGCGACGATCCCGCGCGGGCGGCGGCGCAGCGCGTGCGCGTTGACCTCGGGCACCACGAGCGGCACCTCGGGATCCGCGCGGAAGGCGCCGGAGCCGTCCACGACGACCGCGCCCTGGGCCGCCGCGACGGGCGCCCAGCGGGCGGCGACCTCGTCGGGGACGGCGAACAGGGCGATGTCCACCCCGGCCAGGGCCTCGTCGGTGAGCGCGACGACCTCGACCTGCTCGCCGCGCACGGCCAGCTTGCGGCCGGCCGAGCGCGGGGAGGCGATCAGCCGGATCTCGCCCCAGACGTCCGCGCGCTGGGACAGGATCCGGAGCAGGACCGTGCCGACGGTCCCGGTCGCTCCCACGACCGCGAGCGTCGGTCGGACGGTCATCGCGGCCCGCACCCGCGCCGGACGGTCATCGCCCGGTGCCGCCGTAGACGACGGCCTCGTCGCTC
The DNA here is from genome assembly GCF_039543625.1 of Streptomyces similanensis. NCBI lineage: Bacteria > Bacillati > Actinomycetota > Actinomycetes > Kitasatosporales > Streptomycetaceae > Streptomyces > Streptomyces similanensis. Next base: position 133,833 of record NZ_BAABKC010000044.1, read on the forward strand.
TCGGAGTCGAGCCCGAAGGCGGTGTGCACGGCGCGGACGGCCTCCGTCACGTCGTCCTTGCGGGTGACCACCGAGATGCGGATCTCGGAGGTCGAGATCAGCTCGATGTTCACGCCCGCGTCGGACAGCGCCGTGAAGAAGTCGGCCGTGACGCCCGGGTTGGTCTTCATGCCCGCGCCGACCAGCGAGATCTTGCCGATCTGGTCGTCGTAGCGCAGGGAGTCGAAGCCGATGCCGGATCGGTTCTTCTCCAGCGCGTCGATGGCCTTGCGGCCCTCGGCCTTGGGCAGCGTGAAGGAGATGTCCGTCAGGCCGGTGGCGGCGGCGGAGACGTTCTGCACGACCATGTCGATGTTGATCTCGGCATCGGCGATGGTGCGGAAGATGGAGGCGGCCTCGCCCGGCTTGTCGGGCACGCCGACGACCGTGATCTTGGCCTCGGAGGTGTCGTGCGCGACACCGGAGATGATGGCCTGCTCCACCTGCTTGTCCCCTTGCTCGATCGGCTCGCTGCTGACCCAGGTGCCCTGAAGTCCGCTGAAGGACGAGCGCACGTGGATCGGGATGTTGTACCGCCGGGCGTACTCCACGCAGCGGTGGAGCAGCACCTTGGACCCGGACGCGGCCAGTTCGAGCATGTCCTCGAACGAGATCCAGTCGATCTTCCGGGCCTTCTTCACCACCCGCGGGTCGGCGGTGAACACGCCGTCCACGTCGGTGTAGATCTCGCACACCTCGGCGTCGAGGGCGGCGGCGAGCGCCACGGCGGTGGTGTCGCTGCCACCGCGGCCGAGCGTGGTGATGTCCTTCTTGTCCTGGCTGACGCCCTGGAAACCGGCGACGATGGCGATGTTGCCCTCGTCCAGCGCGGTCCGGATCCGGCCCGGCGTGACGTCGATGATCCGGGCCTTGTTGTGCACCGAGTCGGTGATCACGCCCGCCTGGCTGCCGGTGAAGGACTGGGCCTCGTGACCCAGGTTTTTGATCGCCATGGCCAGCAGCGCCATGGAGATCCGCTCTCCGGCGGTCAGCAGCATGTCGAACTCACGCCCGGCAGGCATCGGGGATACCTGTTCGGCGAGATCGATCAGCTCGTCCGTCGTGTCGCCCATCGCGGAGACCACGACAACCACCTGGTTGCCGTTCTTCTTGGCTTCCACGATCCGCTTGGCGACGCGCTTGATGCCCTCGGCATCGGCTACGGAGGAGCCTCCGTACTTCTGCACGACAAGGCCCACGTGCGCTCCTCGCTCAGTCCGTGTGTATCGCAGCTACGCATCTGCGCGTGCGGTCGGCTCAGTCTATCGAGCGTCCGAAATCGCCCCTTCGCGATGTCGCATCGTGAGATGCCGGACGTCCGATCACCAGGACGGCTCCTGCCCACGGGGCGGTACGTCACTCGGAACGTGGGCGGGGTCACAGCGCGCGGGAGCGCGGCGGACGCCTCACGACGCGCCGTGCAGCCCCAGCGGTCCGGCGATCTCCTCGGCCATCACCTGGCCGGCCTCGAACTCCAGCGTCTCGTCGCCCATGCCCTGGTCGGTGTCCAGGCCGTCCAGCTCCGCCAGGGGCTGGTTGAGGCGGACGTGGGCGACCAGGGACTGGAGCGCGCGCAGCGCCGCGGAGGCGGTGCCGCCCCAGTTGGAGAAGTAGGAGAACTGCCACCACCACAGGGCCTCGGTGGTGCGGCCGGCGCGGTAGTGGACCATGCCGTGGCGCAGGTCGGCGACCACGTCGGCGAGGTCGTCGGAGATCCGGGCGGGCACCGGGGCGCGGCGCGGCTCGTAGGGGTCGAAGACCTCGGAGTAGACGTCGATCGGCTCCAGCAGGCGGGCCAGGTTCTCGCGCAGGACGTCCACGTCCTGCTCGGGTCCGGGATCGGGCTCGTAGCGCTCGTCGGGGAGGATGTCCTCGTGCGCGCCGAGCCGGCCGCCGGCCAGCAGCAGCTGGGAGACCTCCAGCAGCAGGAAGGGCACCGCCGAGTCGGGCTCGTCGCCCTTGGCGACCTCCGTGACGGCGACCAGGAAGCTCTCGACCTGGTCGGCGATCTGGACGGCGAAGTCGTCCGGGTTCCGGCCGGTCGCGTGCAGCGTGGCGTCAGACATCTAGGAGTCGTCTCCCCTCGAAGGCGCGGCCGAGGGTGACCTCGTCCGCGTACTCCAGGTCGCCGCCCACCGGGAGGCCGCTGGCCAGGCGGGTGACCTTCAGGCCCATGGGCTTGATCATGCGGGCGAGGTACGTCGCGGTGGCCTCGCCCTCCAGGTTCGGGTCCGTGGCCAGGATCAGCTCGGTGACCGTGCCGTCCGCCAGCCGCGCCAGCAGCTCACGGATGCGCAGGTCGTCCGGGCCGACGCCCTCGATGGGGCTGATCGCGCCGCCGAGCACGTGGTAGCGGCCGCGGAACTCGCGGGTGCGCTCGACGGCGACGACGTCCTTGGGCTCCTCCACGACGCAGATGACGGCCGGGTCGCGGCGGCTGTCGCGGCAGATGCCGCACAGCTCCTCCTGCGCCACGTTGCCGCACACCGCGCAGAAGCGGACCTTCGCCTTCACCTCCGTCAGGGCCTGGGCGAGCCGGCGCACGTCCGTCGGCTCCGCCTGGAGGATGTGGAAGGCGATCCGCTGCGCGCTCTTGGGACCGACGCCGGGCAGCCGCCCCAGCTCGTCGATGAGGTCCTGGACCACGCCTTCGTACACCGGGTCGCCGTCCTTCCTGTGGGTCGCTTCGGGGCTCTGGTTCGGTGCTCGGTTCGGTGCTCGTTCGTACGGTAGTGGCCCGCGGGCGGCCTAGAAAGGCAGCCCGGGGATGCCGCTGCCGCCGCCGAGGCCCTGGGCCAGCGGGCCGAGCTTCTGCTGCTGGAGCGTCTGGGCGTTCTCGTTGGCCGCCTGGACCGCGGCGACGACCAGGTCGGCCAGCGTCTCGGTGTCTTCCGGATCGACCGCCTTCGGGTCGATCTTCAGGGCGCGCAGCTCGCCGGCGCCGGTGACGGTGGCCCGCACCAGGCCGCCGCCCGCCTGCCCGTCGACCTCGGTCCGCGCCAGTTCCTCCTGGGCCCGCGCCAGGTCCTGCTGCATCTTCTGGGCCTGCTGGAGCAGCTGCTGCATGTTGGGCTGGCCACCACCGGGAATCACGATCGGCTCCTGCTTTCGTACGGCGTCCGCGCGGGGACGGTCTGGGAGATTCCCCGCTGGCACGAGCCTACGTGGTCCCGGCGGGCCGTGCCCCACCACTCTTTCGAGTGACATACCCGTGCGTCGTCCCCCATGATGCGGCCCTCTTTGGGGCGGAAAAGGCGTCCTTCCCGGCCGACGGCCGTCCGGCGGAGGGTAGGAAGGGGTCCGGCACGGCGGTGCGCGGCGCAGCGGCGCGTGCCGGCGACACGGTCCGTGATCAGTAGGGAGTGCCGGGTGGGTCAGCCGGAGATGCAGCCCGAGCGTCCGCCTCGGGACGGGCGGGGGGACGGGGCGGCCGGGCCGGGACCGGGCGACCTGACCGGCCGGCCGTTCCCGCTGGGCGACTGGGGCGAGCCCGCGCAGCGGCTGGACGACCTGTACCGGTGGGTGGAGCGGGGCGCGTTGCAGACCGCGTCCTGGTACCTGGCCGAACGGGTGTGGAAGCGGCGGGGCGCGCGGGCGCTGCGGTGCGGGGCCGCGGCGGGGGCGGTGGCCGGGGCGGCGCTGCCGCTGCTGGACCTGGCCGGGGTGCTGGACGGCGCGGCGCGCTGGGGGTACCTGGCGCTGCTGGTGTCGGTGGCCTGCGTCGGGGTGGACCGGTACTTCGGGGTGACCTCGGGGTGGATGCGGGACGTGGCGACCGCGCAGGCGGTGCAGCGGCGATTGCAGCTGCTCCAGTTCGAGTGGGCCTCGGAGAACGTGCGGGAGGTGCTGGGCCCCACCGAGGGCACCGCCGGGGAGGCCGCCGAGCGGTGTCTCGGGGTGCTGCGGCGGTTCTCGGAGGACGTGACCGACCTGGTGCGCACGGAGACGGCGGACTGGATGGTGGAGTTCCGGGTCGGCGCGGCGCCGATGGGCCTGGCGTCGTCCCTGGCGGGCGCCGGCCGGCCGGAGCTGGGGGGCGCGCAGGGCCGGCTCGCGCTGCCGCCGGCGGGCACCCGCCCGAACATGCCCCGGCAGCGCCCGCCGGAGCCGAGGTGAACGCACGTCGGCCGGGGTGAGCGCCCCCGGCCGCGGTCACGCGCCGGTGTGCGCTCAGGCGCAGAGCTTGAGGCCCTCCGGGGTCCAGCACGGCACGTGGCCGTGGGTGCGGACCACGTCCTGGCCGTCGCCGCGGGTGAGATAGGTGAGGAAGGCGGAGGCCAGCGAGTCGGCGGGCGGGCTGCCGTAGGTGTAGGCATACTCGATCTCCCGGTACGGGTACGCGCTCGTGCCGTGTTCGAGCGCGTCCACCGAGGCCGGCTCGCCGTCCAGATCGAGGCGGTGGACGCCCTTCGCGGCAGCCGCCAGGTTCAGCTCGCTGTACCCGATCGCGCCCTTCGTCCCGGCCACCTGCGCCAGCACCTGGTCGGTGGAGTCGAGTTCGCAGCGCACCACGGGGGCCGTGACGTCGTCCTTGTGGACGCAGTCCACCGAGGAGGCGGCGATCTCGCCGCGCCCGCCCAGCACCCGCCGCTGGAACACCTGCCGGGTGCCGGAGCCGGAGTCCCGGCCGACCAGGACGACCGGCAGCGCGGGGCCGCCCAGCTGCCGCCAGTTCGTGATCTGGCCCAGGAAGAGCCGCCGTACGTCGCCGGTGGACAGGTTCCTCAGGGGTACGGCGTCGTTGACCACCAGGGCGAACACGGAGACCGCCACCCGGTTCTCGCGCAGCTGGGGCAGGCCGCCCGGCTTGGGGCCGTCCGACAGGGCGACGACGGCCGGGGAGCCCTTCCCGGCCCGGGCGCCGGCCGCGGCGAGGTCGCGGATGCCGGCCGCCGAGCCGTGCGGGTCGACGGTGATCGTCACGCCCGCGCAGTCGTGCGCGTACTTGCCCGCCGCCTCGCGCAGCACGGGCGCGAAGGCGGTCGAGCCGGTGAGGGTGAGCGTGCCCCGCTCGCAGCCCACGGGCGGCGGGTCGTCGTCGCGGACGACGACGATCGCGGCCAGCGTCACCACGCACACCGTCAGCAGGATCGTGATCGTCCGGGCGGCCCGGCTGAACAGGGGCGGCTTGTCGTCGGGCGTGGCGCTGCGGTTGGGGTGCACCTCGCCGTCGCGCAGTCCGCCGGTCAGCCGTATCCCGTAGCCGACGTCCCCGCCGGAGAGCAGGACCAGCAGCTTGAAGTGGTCGCCGCGGTTGAGCGGGACGCGCGGGATGCGCAGCCGGTTGCCCTCGTAGCCGAAGCCGCGCTCGGCGGTGAAGTGGTCCCTCAGGTGGTCGGCGTCGGTCGGCTGGGTGACCGACGCCCCGCGGACGGTGCGGTCGGCGAAGACGGCGGTCAGGCCGTGGCGTTCGGGGCCGGTGTAGTCGTCGCGGGTGATGCCCTGCGAGCCGTCGTTCTCGATGCGCAGCAGCACCAGCGTGGCGTCCGCCATGCCCGGGGTCTCTTCGAACAGACCGAGCCGGCTGCCGGCCCGGCCCGAGCGGACGTCGTCGCCGATCGGGCTGTCCATCTGCACCCGGTACCCAACACGTTTGCGGCGCGGCACCCGGCGCTCGTACCAGAGCATCAGGCCGGAGGCGGCGATGCCGAGCACCGCCGTTCCCACGGCCACGACGTTCTCCGCACTCAGCCACTCCATCTGGGTGCCCCCGCCCCTCCGGTCCCCCTGGCCGGATCGTGGGGGCCACCGTACGTCCGTGCGGACGGGCCGTCCGGTGCCGCACGGTGAAATGCGGGGGAAGTTCAACCGACGCGTGTTTTACGGGAACTGATGCGGTGTCACTCCTTGGTGTACGTCACTTCGTCACCGGATGAGAGGTTGGTGCGGCGCAGGCCGCCGTCCGGAAGGAGGGTGACCTCGCTGGCCGCGCCCGGAGCGCAGGACGTGCTGTCCCCGCCGGCCGTCACGGTGGACGGACCGATCTTCAACGGGCCCTGCTCGGTCGGCGGTTGGGTGAGCTGGGCCTCGAAGACGCAGTGGTAGGAGTCGCCCTCCTGGCCGGTGCCGTCGGCGACGAGCCGGAGCACGGTGTCGCCGACCTCGCCCTGACTGATCGTGAGCCGGCGGGGGTTGGGGCCGTACCGGTTCTCGACGCTGCCGAGCCAGGTGCCGAGGTAGCCGGACGGGACGACGCCGTCCGCCGGGGAGGACGGGTCGGGGGACGGGGTCGCCGGGTGCGAGCCGTCGGCGGCGTCGGAGCCCTCGGAGCCTCGGGAGTCGTCCGTCGCGGTCGGCGAGGGGTGGGGGCCGCCGGTCTTCGCGTCACCGGCCCCGTCCCGCATCAGGGCGTACACGGAACCGCCCGCGCCGAGCGCGACGACCAGGGCTACGGCTATGAGCGCCGCCGTGGCCCGGCCGTTGCCGCGGCGCGGCGGCGGGTACGGCGGCGGCACGGCGCCCGGCCCGCAGGGCGGGACGGGGCCGGCGGGGGCGTACCCGGAGGGAATGCCCAGGGGGGCGGCGGGAGGGTTCGCGGGCGCGGGAGGCGTGACCGGGGGCGCGGGAGGTGTGACCGGGGGCGCGGGGAGCAAGGCCGTACCGGACGGGCCGGCCGTCTCCACCGGATGCTCCGTGTCCAGCAGCCGTACCGCGTGGCGGCCCAGTTGGGCGACCAGGGCGCTCGGCAGCCACGGGTCGCGGAGGCGGCCGTCGGACACCGTGTCCCGCGCGCCCGTGCGGCCGATGATCTCCGCGAGGCCGGGCCGGGCGGCCGGGTCCTTGCGCAGGCAGGCGCGGACCAGGTCGGCGAGGCCCTCGGGCAGCGCGGCGAGGTCGGGCTCGCCCTCCGCGATGCGGTACATCAGCACGTGCGCCCCGCTGTCCGCGCCGCCGAAGGGCAGGGCGCCGGTCGCCGCGTAGGCGAGCACCGAGCCGAGGCAGAAGACGTCGCACGCGGGGCCGACCCGGTCGCCGCGCACCTGCTCGGGGGCCATGAAGCCGGGCGAGCCGATCAGCGCGCCAGTGCGGGTGAGCCCGCCGTCCGCGACGCTCTCCAGCGCCCGCGCGATGCCGAAGTCGATGACCCGCGGGCCGTCGAGGGTGACCAGCACGTTGGAGGGCTTGAGGTCGCGGTGGACCAGCCCGGCCGCGTGGATGTCCTGGAGCGCGGCGGCGAGTCCGGCCGCCAGGACCCGCACCGAGCGTTCGGGCAGCGCGCCGTGGTCGTGGCCGACGACCTGCTGGAGGCTGGGCCCGGCGACGTAACCGGTGGCCACCCACGGCACCTCGGCCTCGGTGTCCGCGTCCAGCACGGGCGCCGTCCAGTGCCCGCCGACGCGCCGCGCGGCCCGCACCTCCTGGCGGAACCGCGCCCGGAACTCCTCGCGCCGCTCCGGCTCGCACCGCACCAGCTTCACCGCGACGGTGCGCCCCCGGTCCGAGCGGGCCAGGTACACCTGCCCCATCCCGCCGGACCCGAGCCGCGCCAGCAGCCGGTACGCCCCGATCCGCCGCGGATCGTCCGCCCTCAGCTCCTCCATGGCGACCACGCCTCCCCCGACATCCCCCGCACCGCCCCCGTGCGACGGACCGAGAATAGTGCGGCGGAGCGGAGCGGGGGCCGCGGTCGCGGGCCGGCGCACCCCGACAAGATGTCGCTAAAACCCGGCGTCCGCAGACAGGACGCCCATGCCGCGCCCACCGGCCGGCCGCCTACCCTCCCCGTATGACCCCTCAGTCCCCTCAGTCCTCCCAGTCGTCCCAGTCGTCCGCGTCGCCCCGGCCGAACCCCGAAGCCGGCGCCGCCGTCAAGGCCGCCGACCGCGCGCACGTGTTCCACTCCTGGTCCGCGCAGGACCTCATCGACCCGCCGGCGGTGGCCGGCGCCGACGGGTCGTACTTCTGGGACTACGACGGCAGGCGGTATCTGGACTTCACCAGCGGGCTCGTCTTCACCAACATCGGCTACCAGCACCCCAAGGTCGTCGCGGCGATCCAGGAGCAGGCCGCCACCATGACCACGTTCGCGCCGGCGTTCGCCGTCGAGGCGCGCTCGGAGGCGGCGCGGCTGATCGCCGAGCGCACGCCCGGCGACCTGGACAAGATCTTCTTCACCAACGGCGGCGCGGACGCCGTCGAGCACGCGGTGCGGATGGCGCGGCTGCACACCGGGCGGCCCAAGGTGCTCACGGCGTACCGCTCCTACCACGGCGGCACCCAGCAGGCCGTGAACATGACCGGCGACCCGCGCCGCTGGGCCTCCGACAGCGGCTCGGCCGGGGTCGTCCGCTTCTGGGCGCCGTTCCTCTACCGCTCGCGCTTCTACGCCGAGACCGAGGAGCAGGAGTGCGCGCGGGCGCTGGAGCACCTGGAGACGACGATCGCCTTCGAGGGGCCGTCGACCGTCGCCGCGATCGTCCTGGAGACCGTTCCGGGCACGGCCGGCATCATGGTGCCGCCGCCGGGCTATCTCGCCGGGGTGCGGGAGCTGTGCGACAAGTACGGCATCGTCTTCGTCCTGGACGAGGTGATGGCCGGGTTCGGGCGGACCGGTGAGTGGTTCGCCGCCGGTCTGTCGGGCGTCGTGCCGGACCTGATGACCTTCGCCAAGGGCGTGAACTCCGGGTACGTGCCGCTCGGCGGCGTCGCGATCTCCGGGGCGATCGCAGAGACGTTCGGCAAGCGGCCCTACCCGGGCGGCCTGACCTACTCCGGGCACCCGCTGGCGTGCGCCGCCGCCGTCGCGACGATCAACGTGATGGCCGAGGAGGGCGTCGTCGAGAACGCCGCCCGGCTCGGCGCCGAGGTCGTGGAGCCGGGGCTGCGCGCGCTGGCCGAGCGGCACCCGAGCGTCGGCGAGGTGCGCGGCGTCGGCATGTTCTGGGCGCTGGAGCTGGTGAAGGACCGCGAGACCCGCGAACCGCTGGTCCCCTACAACGCGGCCGGCGAGGCGAACGCGCCGATGGCCGCCTTCGCCGCCGCCGCGAAGGCGCACGGCCTGTGGCCGTTCGTGAACATGAACCGCACGCACGTCGTCCCGCCGTGCAACGTCACCGAGGCCGAGCTGAAGGAGGGCCTGACCGCGCTGGACGCGGCGCTGTCCGTGGCCGACGAGCACACCGTGTGACGAGCCGGTCGCGAGGAAAACCGAACGCGTAAGGTGGCGTGCTCGTAGAGACACATGTGCGAGACACATGGACGAGCACGCCGTTCGCGCGCGTAAGGGAGACGCTCCGACCATGCCCGGCATCAGCGGCCCAGGCGCCGTGACGCGCAGCACCCTGCGCCAGCAGATCGCGGACGCGCTGCGGGACGAGGTGCTGGCGGGGCGGCTGCAACCGGGGCAGGAGTTCACGGTCAAGGAGATCGCCGAGCAGTACGGGGTCTCCGCGACGCCGGTGCGCGAGGCGCTGGTCGACCTGTCCGCGCAGGGGCTGCTGGAGGCCGACCAGCACCGCGGCTTCAGGGTGCACGAGTTCTCGCCGGCCGACTTCCGGGAGATGATCGAGGCGCGCGGGCTGGTCGTGGACGGCATGTTCCGCACCCTGGCCGAGCGGCTCGGCAGCGCCCGTACGGCCGCCGGCGCCGACCCCGTACCGCCCCGCCCCCGCTCCCCGCTGGACCCCTGGACGGCGGCCACGCTCTCCGGGGTGCGCCGGCGCGGCGAGGAGGCGCAGCGCGCGGCCACCGCGGGCGACCTGAGCGTGCTGATCGGCTACGACCTGCGTTTCTGGCGGGAGCTGAGCGCCCTGTTCGGCAACGCCTACCTCGCCGACTTCCTGCACCGGCTGCGGGTGCGGTGCTGGGTGTGCGCGGTGCAGCACCTGCGCCGGCTGGACGATCTGCGCGGTCTGCTGTGGGCCGGCCACACCGAACTCGTGGACGCCCTGGCGCGGGGCGACCTGCCGGCCGCCCGGGCGGTCGTCGCCGCCCACCACGCGCACTCGCTGTCCCTGGTCGACCGGCTGGCCGGCGCGTGAGCGGGACCGCCCCGGACGCGGCCACCGCCGACGGGTCCGCGCCCGGTGAGCGGACCGTCGGCCTGTCCGTCGTCATCCCCGCCTACAACGAGGAGAGCCGGCTCGGTCCCTCGCTGGACGCCGTCACCGCCTATCTGCGCGCGCACGAGGACCGCTTCGGGGAGTGGGAGGTCGTCGTCGCCGACGACGGCTCCACCGACGGCACCGCCGGCCTCGTCACCGCCCGCCGCGACCCGCGCGTCCGGCTGGTCGCCGGGGACCGCAACCGCGGCAAGGGCGACGCGCTGCGGCGGGGCGTCGCCGCCAGCCGCGGCCGCCGGGTGCTGCTCACCGACGCCGACCTCGCCGCCCCCATCGAGGAGCTGGCGCGGCTCGACGAGGCGATCGGCGCGCGCGGCGCCGCCGCGATCGGCTCCCGCTCGGTGCCCGGCGCGGCGATAGAGCGCCACCAGCACCGGGTGCGCGAACTGCTCGGCCAGGCCGGCAACCTGCTCATCCGCCAGGTCGCGGTGCCCGGGATACGCGACACCCAGTGCGGTTTCAAGCTGTTCGACGGCGAGCGCGCCCGCGCCGCCTTCGCCGCCTCCCGGCTCAACGGCTGGGGCATCGACGTGGAGGTGCTGCGCCACTTCCACCGGGCCGGCTGGCCGGTCGCCGAGGTGCCGGTGCGCTGGTCGCACCAGCCCGGCTCCAAGGTCGGCCCGCTCGCCTACGGCCGGGTCCTGGCCGAACTCGTCCGGCTGCGGATGCGCGCCGTACGGCCCGCCGATCTGCTCGCCGTCGCCCTGTTCGCGCTGCTGTCGGCGCTGCTGTACTCGGGGCGCCTCTTCGACCCGGCGCACCGCTACCTGACCGACTCGATGCAGGACCAGAACCAGTGGGAGTGGTTCTTCGCCGTCACCGCCGACAACGTCGCCCACCTGCGCGATCCGCTCTTCACCGACCTCCAGAACTTCCCCGGCGGCGTGAACCTGATGGCCAACACGGCCATGCCGGGCCTGTCGGTGCCGTTCGCCCCGCTCACGCTGGCCTTCGGCCCCGCGCTCTCGCTGAGCGTGTGCATGGCGGTGGGCCTGGCCGCGACGGCCGCCGCCTGGTACTGGCTGATCGTGCGGCGGGTGACGGCGCACCGGGGCGCGGCCGTGGTCGGCGCGGCGCTGGCCGCGTTCGCCCCGCCGATGGTCAGCCACGCCAACGCGCACCCGAACTTCGTCGTCCTGTTCATGATCCCGCTGATCATCGACCGGGCGCTGCGGCTGTGCGCGGGCGACCGGGTGCGGCGGGACGGGATCGTGCTCGGGCTGATGGCGGCGTACCAGGTCTTCCTGGGCGAGGAGCCGCTGCTGCTCGCCGCGCTCGGCATGGCGCTGTTCGCCGCCGCGTACGGCGCCGTCCGCCCGGACGTGGCGCGGGCGGCCTGGCGGCCGCTGCTGACCGGGCTGGTGATCGGCGGCGCGGTCTGCCTGCCGCTCGTCGCCTACCCGCTGTACTGGCAGTTCGCGGGCGCGCAGAGCTACGGCAGCGTCCCGCACGGCGACAACGCGGGCAACAGCCCGCTGGCGCTGCTCTCCTTCGCCGAGCGCTCCCTGCTGGCGGGCGACGCGCGGCGCGCCGACGCGCTGTCCCTGAACCCCACCGAGCAGAACGCCTTCTACGGCTGGCCGCTGTTCCTCGTCGCCTTCGCGATCACCGTGCGGATGTGGAAGAACGCCCTGGTCAAGGCGCTGGCGGTGACGGCGGTCTGCGCGGCCGCGCTGTCGCTGGGGCCGAAGGTCCGGCTGCCGATGACCGACACGGTCTACCCGGGCCCGTGGGCGTTGCTCGCCCACGCGCCGCTGTTCGAGTCGGTCATCGAGGGGCGGGTGGCGATGGTCTGCGCGCCCGCGCTGGGCATGCTCCTGGCACTCGCCCTGGCCCGCCTGTCGGACACGCCCCGGATCGGCGCCCTGTACGGCGGGCTGCTCGCCGTGTCCCTCGCCCTGCTGCCGCTGGTGCCGGCCCCGCTGAAGGCGGTGGACCGGGCGCCGGTGCCGGCCTTCGTCGCGGACGGCGGGTGGAAGCCGTACCTGCGCGACGGCGAGGCGCTGGTGCCGGTGCCGCTGCCCGACCCGGGCGCGGCGGAGGCGCTGCACTGGCAGACGGCGGCCGGGCTCGGATTCAAGCTCCCCGGCGGCTACTTCAACGGTCCCTGGGGACCCGACCGCGTCGGCATCTACGGCGCGGTGCCCCGGCAGACCTCCAGCATGCTGCGGGACGTGCGCTACACCGGGAGGGCGCCGCAGATCGGCGCGGCGTGGCGGCGGCAGGCGCGGGAGGACTTCGCGTACTGGCACGCGGGCGTCCTGGTGCTGGCGCCCCAGCCGAACGACGACCGGCTGCGCCGGGTCGTCACCGAGCTGGTGGGGCGCGACGGCACGTGGACCGGCGGGGTGTGGGTATGGGACCTGCACGAGGGGCGCTGAGGGAACCCGCACCGACTACGCTCTACACTCCCCCGACGGCCGCTCAGGACCGTCCCGCGACCCGTCCGCACGCACCCACTCCGCTACGCGAGGAGCCCTCCTTGGCCTGTGACCTGTGGCTGGTACCGCTCGTCGACGTGTTGTGCCACACGCCCGACAATCCGTTCGCCGAGGAACTGGCGCAGTACAACAAGGTGCTGGCGGAGAACGGGCTGCCGCCGGTGCCGGTGTACCAGTACATGCCGGGCCTGTCCGGGGACGTCGCGCCGGTGGCCGGCTTCGACTACGACGCGCTGCACTTCCTGCGCCGCGCCCACCTGCTCCAGCTGTGCGGCCTCCCGCTCGCCCCGGTGGACGAACTCGGCGGCGACTACGAGCAGTTGCTGGAGATGTTCGAGCCGACGGCCCAGCAGTCGCACCTGGTCTGGCACTACGACCACGCGGGCGCCTACGTCCCGCTGGACTTCGCGCACCCGCTGTCCAACAACGAACTCCTCGCGGGCGGCGGCCCGTTGGGCTCCTCGCAGGGGCTGCTGCGGGAGCTGGAGCAGGTCGCGCCGGCGCTCGGCATCGACCCGGCCAACCCGCCCGCTCCGCCGGCGCCCCCGCCGGCCCCCACGGAGCTGGAGCAGCCGGCCGCCCCCGCCCCCTACGACCCGAGCCCCTTCGCCCGCGAGCGCCACGTCTGGCTCGGCCTGCACGCGGCGGCGACGCGGAGCCTGGCGCAGGGGTCGATGATCGTCTTCAGCTGACGGCCGTCTGCGGCCGCGTCACGCCGCCGGCCGCGTTCCGCGCCGTTTCCGGGAGCGCACGCGCGGCGGGGCGCCCGGCACGGCTGGTCCGTGCCGGGCGCCCCGCCGGGGCGCGCGTCGCCCCGCCGGGCGCGGGCGCTCAGAGGAACGAGTTGATCTCGATCGTCTCGTCGCGGCCCGGGCCGACGCCGATCGCGGAGATCGGGGCGCCGGACATCTCCTCCAGCGCCTTGACGTAGCCCTGGGCGTTCTTCGGCAGGTCGGCGAAGGTCTTGGCCTTCGTGATGTCCTCCTGCCAGCCGGGGAGGTACTCGTAGACGGGCTTCGCGTGGTGGAAGTCGGTCTGCGAGTAGGGCAGCTCCTCGACGCGCTTGCCGTCGATCTCGTACGCGACGCAGACCGGGATCTGCTCCCAGCCGGTGAGCACGTCCAGCTTGGTGAGGAAGAAGTCGGTCAGGCCGTTGACGCGGGTGGCGTAGCGGGCGATCACCGCGTCGAACCAGCCGCAGCGGCGGTCGCGGCCGGTGGTCACGCCCCGCTCGCCGCCGATCCGGCGCAGCGCCTCGCCGTCCTCGTCCAGCAGCTCGGTCGGGAACGGGCCCGAGCCGACGCGGGTCGTGTACGCCTTGAGGATGCCGATGACCCGGCCGATCTTCGTCGGTCCCACGCCCGCGCCGGTGCAGGCGCCGCCCGCGGTCGGGTTGGACGAGGTCACGAACGGATACGTGCCGTGGTCGATGTCCAGCAGCGTGCCCTGGCCGCCCTCGAAGAGGACCACCTTGTCCTGCTCCAGCGCCTGGTTGAGGATCAGCACGGTGTCGGCGACGTAGGGCCGCAGCTGCTCGGCGTAGCCCAGCAGCTCCTCGACCACCTGGTCGGCGGCGATCGCGCGGCGGTTGTAGAGCTTGGTGAGGATCTGGTTCTTGGCGTCGAGCGCCGCCTCGACCTTCTGGGTCAGGATCGACTCGTCGTAGAGGTCCTGGACCCGGATGCCCACGCGGTTGATCTTGTCCGCGTAGGTCGGGCCGATGCCGCGCCCGGTGGTGCCGATCTTCCGCTTGCCGAGGAAGCGTTCCGTCACCTTGTCGACGGTGACGTTGTACGGCGTGATGATGTGAGCGTTTCCGCTGATCAGGAGCTTCGACGTGTCGACGCCGCGCTCGTTCAGACCGCTCAGCTCGGAGAGCAGGACCGACGGGTCAACGACTACGCCGTTGCCGATGACCGGCGTACATCCGGGAGAGAGGATTCCGGAAGGGAGGAGGTGCAGTGCATACTTCTGGTCGCCGACGACGACCGTGTGGCCGGCGTTGTTGCCGCCCTGATAACGCACTACATAGTCCACTGAGCCGCCGAGCAGGTCGGTGGCCTTTCCCTTGCCCTCGTCACCCCACTGAGCACCGAGCAGCACAAGTGCGGGCACGCGCGTACACCCCTTCCGGGCGGGGCATGTCCAAGGTCAGGGGCGTACGCGGGTTCACCGCCGCGTGCACCGCGCGACCGTCGTTGGCCGCACAACCGTCGGACCGGATGCCCCGGAATAGACGAAGCCCCTGGCGCAATAGCGCAAGGGGCTCTTGCACAAAGATGCTACCCGAGGAAGCGAGGCAGGACCGAGGTGGCGACATATCCGACGTCCGAACAGCTGCTGGTGGTCATCGACCCGGTCGCCCGGCGGACGGACGGGGAGTCCGTGCGGATCGCGAAGGACGTGCTCGGAGCGGGCGCGGCCGTGAAGGTGTGCCTGCCCGAGGACCCGGAGGAATTCGCCCGCGCGCTGGCGCGGCGCGGGGCGCGGCGGCCGGTGGTGATCGGGGACGACCGGGCGCTGCTGCGGGCGGTGACCGTGCTGCACCGGCGCCGGGAACTGGCCGGCTGCGCGCTGTCGGCGGTGCCGGTGGGCGGCGCGGTCTCGCTGGCCCGTTCGCTGGGCGTGCCCGCCGGTCCGGTGGCGGCGGCCCGGGCGGTCCTGGACGGCGCCGAACGCCGCCTCGACCTGCTGGTCGACGACAGCGACGGGGTGGTACTGGGGGCGCTGCGGATCCCGCCGCTGCTCGCGCGGGACGCGGCGGGGGCGGTGGGCGATCCGGGGGCGGGGCGCGACTGGCTGCGCACCTGCCAGTCGCTGGTGCGGACCCTGGTCGCCCGTCCGGCCCGGCCGGTCGCCGACGCCGTGCCGGCCGCGCCCGCGCGGCTGCGGGTGGAGGTGGACGGGGTGACGGTGGTGGACCTGGACCGGCCGGTGGCGGCGGTGTCGGTCGCCCCGGGCGGCGCGGGACGGGCCGAGGTGGAGGTGCGGCCGCTGTCCGGCCCCGGCGCCGAGGTGTCGCCGCTGCGGGCGCGGGGCCGCACGGTGACCGTCTCCGGCGCGGACTTCCGCTACCGCGCCGACGCGACGGTCTCCGGCCCGGTCCGCACCCGCACCTGGCGGGTCCGGGAGGGCGCCTGGGGCCTGGTGGTACCGGTGACCACGGCGGACCGCGCGGCAGCCGACAAGGCAGCGGGCTGACCCCGGCCGCCCCGCACCGCCCCGGCCCGGGCCCGGTCCCTCTCCTCGACCGACATCTGGGACGCGTGCCACGTGCGCTCTGCCATCACCGTCATGCCGCTTCCTCCCGTAGGCGCGCACCAGCTTGCCTAGGAGTGCGGCGGCGTACTCCGTCGGGTGGTGAGGGCTGCGTGGGGGGTTGGTGAGGGGCGGGTGCAGGGGGGCTATAGGCCGGATATAGCCAGCGAACACACGCTCGACCCATCCGAACGGATGGGGGAGACATGCCGGACGAAGCAACTCAGGTGGCGCTGGTGACCGGAGGGTCGCGCGGAATCGGCCGCGCGGTCGCCACCCGCCTCGCGCACGACGGGTTCGACGTCGCCATCTGCTACCGCTCCGACGAGAACGCCGCGGAGCAGGTCGCCAAGGAGATCAAGGCCGCGGGCCGCCGCGTGCTGACCCGCCGGGTGGACGTGGCCGACCGGGTGGGGGTACGGGCCTTCGTCACCGACGTCGAGTCGGGCCTCGGCCCGGTGACGGCGGTCGTGACGTCCGCCGGCATCACCCGGGACCGGCCGCTGGCCCTGATGCAGGACGACGAGTGGGACTCCGTCCTGCGCACCAACCTCGACGGCACCTACAACCTGCTGCGGTCCGTGGTGCGGTCGATGATCCGCCGCCGCACCGGCACCGTGGTGACGCTGTCCTCGGTGGCCGGCGTCGTCGGCAACGCGGGACAGACCAACTACTCGGCGTCCAAGGCCGGCATCATCGGCCTGACCCAGGCGCTGGCGAAGGAGTTCGGCCGCTACGGCGTGCGGGCCAACGCGGTCGCCCCCGGCTTCATCGACACCGAGATGGTCGCCGGGGTGCCCGAGTCGGTCGCCAAGGACGCGATGAGCCGTATCCCGCTCGCCCGCTTCGGCACCCCCGACGAGGTCGCCTCGCTGGTGTCCTACCTGGTCTCGCCGCAGGCCGCGTACATCACCGGCCAGGTGGTCCGGATCGACGGCGGCATGGCGCTGTGACGGAGTCCGGGGTCTGGTTCCGGCGCTACGCGCGTACCGCGTCGCCGCGGCTGCGGCTGGTGTGCTTCCCGCACGCGGGCGGCAATGCCCGGCTCTTCCACGGCTGGGCGGCCCGGCTGCCCGCCGACGTCGAGGTGCTCGCCGTGCGCTACCCGGGCCGCGTGGAGCGCATGGACGAGCCGTGCGTGGAGTCCATGGACGAGCTGGCGGACCGGATCTCCCGGGCCCTGGAACCCGAGCTGGACCGGCCGCTCGCCCTGTTCGGCCACAGCATGGGCGCCGCCGTGGCCTACGAGGTCGCGGCCCGCCTGGAGGACCGGCCGGCCGGCGGCGCCGGCCCGGCCCTGCTGATGCTCTCCGGCCGCTCGGCCCCACACCGCACCGCGCCCACCGCGCTGCACCGGGCCGCGGACGACGTGCTGGTGGCCGGCGCGACCCGGCTGGGCACCCTCGGCGGCGACGCCTACGCCGTACCGGAGCTGCGCGAGCTGCTGCTGCCGGTGCTGCGGGCGGACTACCGGCTCATCGAGACGTACCGGCGCGAGCGGCCGGCCGTGCTGCGGGCGCCGTTCGTGGTCTACGCGGGCGACCGCGACCCGGCGGTCAGCGGGCCGGGGATCGACGCCTGGGCGGAGCTGACCGAGGGCGGCCTGAGCGTGCGCTCCTTCCCCGGCGACCACTTCTACCTCGCGCCCCGCGAGGCGGAGCTGACCGCGGACATCGCTCAGCGGCTGGCGCGCCTGGCGACGGCACGGCCGGTCTGAACCGGCGACCCGCACACCCACAGGACGAGCAAGGACGAGCAAGGAGAGGAGCGGTGACATGGCGAGCAGCACGGCTTGGGCACCGAAGGAGATCGAGGCGGCGGACGGCGGCGGGCCCGAGGAGCTGCTGCGGCGCGTGGACGACCTGAGGGAGGGCCTGTCCGGCGCACTGGTACGGGAGAAGGCGCTGGTGTTCCGCGGCTTCGGCATCACCCCCGAGACCCTGGACCCGGTCCTGGACCGGCTGCTGCCCAACCGGCTGGCCTACGTGCACGGCAACTCCCCGCGCACCAAGGTCGGCGGCAACGTCTACACCTCGACCGAGTACCCGCAGGAATTCACCATCTCGATGCACAACGAGATGAGCTACGCCCACGCCTGGCCGACCCGGCTGGCGTTCTTCTGCCAGATCACCCCGGGCGGCGGCGGCGCCACCCCGGTGCTCGACGCGGCGCTCTGGCTCGCCTCGCTGGACCCGGAGGTGCGCTCCGCCTTCGCCGACGGGGTGCGCTACGTGCAGAACCTGCACGACGGCTACGGCCTCGGCAAGAGCTGGCAGGACACCTTCGAGACCTCCGACCGCGGTGAGGTGGAGGCGTTCCTGAAGGTCGCCGGCGCCGAGTGGGACTGGCGGCGCGACGGCAGCCTGCGCGTGGAGTCGCTGCGCCCGGCCACCACCGTGCACCCGGTCACCGGCGCCGAGGTGTGGTTCAACCAGGCCGACCAGTGGCATCCGGCCGGCCTCGGCGACGAGACCTCCAAGGAACTCGCCCAGATCCTCGGCGAGGACGAGCTGCCGCAGTCGGTGACCTTCGCGGACGGCGGCTCCATCCCGGCCGAGTACGTGCTCCAGGTCCGCGACCGCGGTCTGGACGCCGCGGTCGACGTCGACTGGCACGCCGGCGACCTGCTGCTCATCGACAACGTGCTGCTGGCGCACGGCCGGCGCCCCTACACCGGGGACCGGCGGGTGCTGGTGGCGATGTCCGACTGACGCCCCCGGCGCCCGCCGTCCGGCCTCGCGCGCGCAGCGCGCCGCGGCCGGACCCCGCTCCGGACCCCGCTCCCGAAACTCCGCGACGATCAAGCGAGTTGCCCATGACCATCACCTCGGAAGAGACACCCGCCGGCTGGGCGGGGAGCGGAACCGTGCCGGGCCTGTGCCGGCCCGACGCCCCCGGCACCGGCGTGCACGCCTACCTCACCGAGCACCGCGCCGAGCTGCGCGCCCTGCTCGCCCGGCGCGGGGCCCTGCTGCTGCGCGGCTTCGACGTGGGCGGCGTGGACGGCTTCGACCAGATCGTCCGCGTCTTCTCCGGCACGCCGCCGCTGACCTACGCCGAGCGCTCCTCGCCCCGCTCCACCATCAAGGGCCAGGTGTACACGTCGACGGACTACCCGCCGGCCGAGGAGATCTTCCTGCACAACGAGAACTCCTACCAGGCGGTGTGGCCGCGCACCCTGTACTTCTACTGCGTGGAGCCGCCCACCACCCAGGGCGCGACCCCGCTCGCCGACACCCGCCAGGTCCTCGCCTCGATCGACCCGGAGGTGCGCGCCGAGTTCGAGGCCCGCGGCTGGCAGGTGGTGCGCAACTTCCACCCCGGCTTCGGCGTGCCGTGGCAGGAGGCGTTCAACACCTCCGACCAGGACGCGGTGGCCGCGTACTGCGCCGAGCGCCGGATGCGGGCCGAGTGGCGGCCCGACGGCGGACTGCGCACCACCGCCGTCCGGGACGCGGTGCACCGGCACCCGGTCAGCGGGGAGCGGGTGTGGTTCAACCACGCCACGTTCTTCCACACCGGCACGCTGCCCCAGGAGGTGTCCGCCGGGCTGCGGGCGATCTTCGCCGACGAGGACCTGCCCACGCACACCTTCTACGGCGACGGCGGCGCCATCCCCGACGACGTGCTGGACCATCTGCGCGGCTGCTACCGGGCGGCGTCCGTCCGCTTCGACTGGCAGCGCGACGACGTCCTGATCGTCGACAACATGCTGGCCGCGCACGCCCGCGAGCCCTTCACCGGGCCGCGCCGGATCGCGGTCGCCATGGCCGAGCCGTCCGACGCCTGATCCTCGGCCGCTCCGGCCGGCCCGCCAAGGCGCCTCCGGCCGCCTCGGCCGCTCCGGCGCCCCCGGTTCGCTCCGGCGCCTCCGGCCGCTCCGAACCGCTTCGCGGCCGCTTCAAGCAGCTTCGGCCGCCCCGGCCGCTTCAGCTCCTTCGACTCCTTCGACGCGCAGTTGGGAAGAGAGATGCTCACCACCTACGGATCACGCATATCGGGACTCGCCGTGTACCGGCCCCACCGGCTGGTGGCCAACGAGGAGCTGTCCGCGCGGACCACGGTCTCCCCGGAGTGGATCGAGAGCCGCACCGGCATCAAGACCCGCCACCACGCCGACGAGGAGGAGACCATCGCCGCGATGGCGACGGCCGCCGGCGAGAAGGCCGTGGTGACGGCCGACATCGACCCGGGCGAGGTCGACCTCACGATCGTCGCCAGCGCCACCCGCCGGGTCCGCATGCCCGGCGTGGCCCCCGAGGTCGCCAGCCGCATCGGACTGCCCCACTCCGGCGCCTACGACCTGAACGCGGTCTGCGCCGGCTTCACCTACTCGCTGGCCATGGCCTCCAACGCGGTACGGCTCGGCGAGGCCCGGCACGTCCTGGTCATCGGCGCCGAGCGCACCAGCGAGTGGATCGACCCGAACGACCCCGACACCTTCGTCATCTTCGGCGACGGCGCGGGCGCCGCCGTGGTCTCCCGCTCCGACACGGCCGGCATCGGCCCGGCGGTGTGGGGCAGCGACGGCGCCCGGCACGAGGTGCTCGGCATCACCGAGAAGGCCGACGGCCGCGAGTACGTCACCATGAACGGCCCGCTGGTCTACAAGTGGTCCACGGCCACCATGCCGGACGTCGCGCACCGGGCGTGCGCCGCCGCCGGCATCACGCTGGAGGACATCGCCTGGTTCGTGCCGCACCAGGCCAACAAGCGGATCATCCACACCCTGACGGCCAACCTCGGCCTGCCGCAGGACCGCGTCGTCAACGACGTCGTCGACACCGGCAACACCTCCGCCGCCTCGGTGCCGCTGGCGCTCAACCGGCTCAAGGAGAGCGGCCGCGCCACCCCCGGCGAGAAGGTCCTGCTGCTCGGCTTCGGCGCCGGCCTGACCTACGCCGGCCAGGTCGTCGACATGCCCTGACCACCGCCCCGTACCCGCACCCGCACCCGCACCCGCACCCGCACCAGAGCGACCCCTCTCACAGAAACGGAAAGAGCCATGACCAGAGACGAAATGCTCGCCGAGATCATCAACCTCACCCTGCGCACCGCGCCCGACCTGGAGGCCGAGGTCACCCCCGACTCCAGCTTCGAGGAGCTGGGCATGGACTCCCTGACCCGGATCGACCTCCTGGCCGCCGTGGAAAAAGCATTCAGCCTTTCCGTCCCCGACGAGAAGGTCGGTGACCTGCTGCGGGTCAGCGACGTCGCGGACTTCCTCCTCGCGCACAAGGCGGGAGTCTGACCCATGGCCCACACGGATCCCGAGGACGGCGGACTGCCCCTCTCGGTGGGCCAGGAAGGCCTGTGGCTGCTCCACCAACTGGCTCCCGACAGCTCCACCTACCACCTCGCCGGCGGGGTGCGGATGGAGCCGGTGCCGGATCCCGGGATCCTGGCACGCGCGGTCGACGCGGTCACCGAGCGGCACTCCATGCTCCGCTCGGTGTACGCCGGCACCGAGGCCGGCCCGCGCCGCCGCGTCCTGCCGCCCGGCCGGACGGGCCGGCTCACGGTGCGCGAGGCGCCCGGCGCCGACGACGAGGAGCTGCGCCGGCTGATCGACGCGGAGGTCGCCGCGCCGTTCGACCTCGGCGGCGAGGGCCCGTTCCGGGCCGTGCTGATCAACCGCGGCCCGGACGCGGTGGTCCTCGTCGTCACCCACCACATCGCCACCGACGCGCTCTCCCAGTGGCTGCTCTGGCGCGACCTGCTCACCGCCTTCGCGGCCGCCGCCGAGGGCGCGGACCCCGCGCTCAAACCCCCGGTCACCGACTACGGGCACTTCGTGGCGGCCGAGCGCACCCTGCTGGAGTCCTCCCGCGGCGCCCGGCAGGCCGAGTTCTGGCAGGAGCAGTGCGCCGGCTCGCAGGCCGCGGAGTTCCCCACCGACCGGCCCCGGCCGCGGACCCCGTCGTACCAGGGCGCGAGCCTGGTGCGGCGGCTGCCCGACGACCTCTCGGAGCGGATCCGGCGCACCGCCGCCGACCGGGAGGTCTCCCCGTTCGCCGTGGCGCTCGGCGCGCTCCAGGCCCTGGTGAACCGGTGGACCGGCATGCGGGACTTCCTCATCGCCTGCCCCGCCTCCGTGCGCCGCGGCGCGGCCCGCGAGGACGTCGGCTACTACGTCAACCCGGTGCTCGTGCGCGCGGAGGTCGGCAGGGCGGACACCCTGGGCGAGGTCATCGACCGCGCCGCCGACCGGCTCCGGCAGGCCACCGCGCGCGCCACCTACCCGTACCCGCTGGTCGCGCAGGCCGCCCCGTCCGGCGGGCCGCTGTACCGGATCTCCATGACGATGGTCGCCACCGACCGCTTCGGCGGCGGCTTCGCGGTCGCCGCCGCCGGAGTGCCGCTGCGGATCGCCGGGCACAGCTTCACCTACCTGGAGATCCCGCACCTGGAAGGCCAGTGCGACATCTCCCTGGAGGTGACCAGCGACGCCAACGGACTGAGCCTCGCCCTGCGCTACGACACCGCGCTGTTCGAACGGGACACCGTGGAGCGGCTGTTCGACCAGTACGTCCGGTTCCTCACCACGGCCGTCGAGGACGCCGGCCGTCCGGTCGGACGCGTCCCGCTGACCGGCGGCGACGACCGGCGGGCCCTGCTCGCCCTCGGCGCCGGTCCGGCCGCCGCGGGCACAACGGACGCGGGCACGGCGGGCGTGGGCACGGCGGGCGCGGGCTCCGGACATCCCGGCGGCGCCTCATGACCGGGCGCGTGCTCCACGGCATCCTCGACGGCGTCGGCGACACGCCCCTGGTGGAACTCACCGGGCTGCTGCCGCGCCTGGGCTCCCGCGTCTTCGCCAAGCTGGAGTCCCACAACCCCGGCGGCAGCGTCAAGGACCGCTCCGCGCTCTCCATGCTGCTGGGCCGCATCCGCGGCGGCGACCTGGTGCCCGGCCGGTCCACCGTGGTGGAGTCCAGCTCCGGCAACCTCGCCATCGGCCTGGCGCAGATCTGCCGCTACTTCGGCATCGACCTCGTCTGCGTGGTCGACCCGAAGACCACCGAGCAGAACCTGGCCGTCCTGCGCGCCTACGGCGTCACGGTCGACATGGTCACCGAGGTCGACCCGGAGACGAAGGCGTACCTGCCGGCCCGGATCAAGCGGGTGCGCGAACTCCTCGCCACCCTGCCCGGCGCGTACTGGCCCAACCAGTACGCCAACCCGCTCAACCCGCTCGCCCACGAGCGGACCATGGCGGAGATCGCGCAGGCGCTCGACGGCCGCGTCGACTACCTGTTCTGCTCCACCGGCACCGGCGGCACCCTCACCGGCTGCGCCCGCCACATCCGCGCCCACGGCCTGTCCACCACCCTGGTGGGGGTGGACGCGCTGGGCAGCGTGCTGTTCGGCGGCGTCTCCGCGCCGCGGCTGCTGCCCGGGCACGGCGCCGCCGTCCGGCCCGCCCTGTTCGACCCGACGCTGGCCGACGAGGTGGTGCACGTCTCCGACCTGGAGTCCGTGGTGGCCTGCCGCACCCTCATCGCCCGCGAGGCCATCCTCGCGGGCGGCTCCTCGGGCGCGGTCACCGCCGCGCTCGGCAAGTTCGCGGCCCGCATCCCGGCCGGCCGCAACGTCGTCCTGGTCTTCCCCGACCGCGGCGACCGCTACCTCGACACGATCTACTCCGACGACTGGGTGCGCGCCCACTTCGGAGAGGTCTCCCACCTGTGGCAGGACCCCGAGCTCCTGTGGCAGGACCCCGAACTCACACCGGCGGTGGGCACATGCTGATCATCACGCACGGGCAGGCGGACGGACTGCTGTCCGGACGCGAGAAGGAGGTCGTGGACCTCGTCGCGGCGGCCTACGAGCGGCACGAGGAGGGGCGTACGGTCCTGCCGCACTCCGTCTTCCTGCGCTTCCCGGACCGCCCCCGCGACCGCATCATCGGCCTGCCCGGCTACCTCGGCGCGCCCGCCGGGGACACCGCGGCGGACGGCGAGGTCGCCGGCATGAAGTGGATCTCGTCCTTCCCCGGCAACGTCGACGCCGGCCACGAGCGGGCCAGCGCCGCCATCCTGCTGAACTCGCTGGAGACCGGGCACCCCAAGGCCCTCATCGAGGGCTCCCTCATCTCCGCCCGGCGCACCGCCGCCTCCGCCGCGCTCGCCTCCCGCACCCTGCTGGACGGCCGCCGGCCCACCGGCGTCACCCTCATCGGCACCGGCGTCATCAACCGCGAGGTGCTGCGCTTCCTCGCCGTCGTCCACCCCCACCTCGGCTCGCTGGCCGTCTACGACACCGACCCCCGGCGCGCCGCCCGCTTCACCGCCGACCACGCCCGGCTGCTGCCCGGCGCCCGGGTACGGCACTGCGACAGCCTCGACGAGGCGCTCGCCGCGCACGACCTGGTGTCCTTCGCGACCACCGCCGCCACCCCGTACACCGGTCTCGACGCCTGCCCGCCCGGCGCCGTCGTCCTGCACGTGTCGCTGCGGGACCTCACCGTGCCCGCGATCCTCGGCGCCCACAACGTCGTCGACGACCCGGACCACGTGTGCCGCGAGAACACCTCGCCGCACCTGGCCGAGACGCACACCGGCGGACGCGGCTTCCTCCACGCCTCCCTCGGCGCGCTGCTCAAGGGCGCCGCCGAGCCCGTGCCGCACGACGGGCGGCCCGTGGTGTTCTCCCCGTTCGGACTCGGCGTGCTGGACCTGGCGCTGGCCCGCTTCGTGCACGACGAGGCCCGCGCCCGCGGCGTCGGCACCACCGTGGACGGCTTCCTGCCCGGCCGCACGGCCTGAGGCTCCTGAAGTGGAACGCCCTCCCGCACCGCAGATCCGCACCTGATCAACACCTCTGGAGAAGAGATGTCTGTCCCGCTGCACGAACTGATCGCCCGCCAAGCCGCCCGTACCCCCCACGCCATCGCGGTCGACGACGCCCAGGGGACGATGACGTACGAGCAGCTGGACCGGCACGCGAACCGCGTCGCGCGACTGCTCGCGGACCGCGGCGCCGGCCCCGAGACGCGGGTCGCGGTCAGCCTGCCCCGCGGCCGCGACCTGCTCGCCGCGCTCCTCGGCGTGTGGCGGGCGGGCGCCGCCTACGTGCCGCTGGACGCCGCCCACCCCGCCGAGCGCACCGCGTGGATGATCCAGGACAGCGGCGCCCGCCTCGTGCTGGCCGTGCACGGCTCGGCGCCCGAGGACCCCTCCGACGCCGCGGTGCTGCTGCTGGACGACCCGGCCACCGGCCTGGCCGCGCTGCCCGGCACGCCCGCGGACCTGCCCGCCGCCGACCCGTCCGGCGCCGCCTACCTCACCTACACCTCCGGTTCCACCGGCCGCCCCAAGGGCGTGCTGGTCGAGCACGCCGGCATCGCCAACCGGGTCGCCTGGACGGTGGAGCGCCAGGGCCTCGGCCCGGCCGACCGCATGGTGCACAAGACCGTCCTCACCTTCGACGCCGCCGCCCTGGAACTCTTCGCACCCCTCGTCGCGGGCGGCGCCGTGGTGATGGCCCCGCAGGGCGCCGAGTCCGACCCCGCGCTCCTGGTGCGCACCCTCGCCGAGCGCCGCGTCACCGTCCTCCAGGGCGTGCCGTCCGTGCTGCGCCTGCTCGTCGAGGAGCCCGGCTGGCCCGACTGCGCCGACCTGCGGCTGGTCTTCTCCGCCGGCGAGGCCCTGGACGCCGAGCTGTGCCGCCGGCTGGCCGAGCCGACCGGCGCCACGGTGTGGAACACCTACGGGCCCACCGAGTGCTCCATCGACGTCACCGCCCAGCGGTTCGACCCGCAGCTGCACACCGAGGCCGTGCCCATCGGCCGGCCCCTGGACGGCGTGCGGGTGTACGTGCTGGACGAGGAACTCGACCCGGTGCCGATCGGCGTCGTCGGCGAGATCTACGCCGCCGGCGCCGGACTCGCCCGCGGCTACGCCGGCCGCCCGGCGCAGACCGCGGAACGCTTCCTGCCCGACCCGCACAGCGGCGACGGCGCCCGTATGTACCGCACCGGCGACCTGGCCCGCTGGCGCTCCGACGGCACCCTCGCCTACTTGGGCCGCGTCGACCACCAGGTCAAGGTGAACGGGGTGCGCATCGAACCGGCCGAGGTGGAGGCCGCGCTCAACGCCCACCCCGACGTGCGGGGCGCGGTGGTCGGGGCGTACCCGTCCGCCGCCGGCGCCCGGCTGGTGGCCCACCTGGTGGCGGGCCGCCGCATCCCCCGCGACGAGCTGCGCAGCTTCCTGCGCCGCCGGCTGCCCGAGCCGATGATCCCGGCCCGGTTCATCGCCCTGGACGCCTTCCCGCTGACCGCCAACGGCAAGGTGGACCGCTCCGCCCTGCCCGACCCGGCCGCCGCGCCCGCCGCCGACGCCACCGCCGGCGCCCCGGACCACGTGGCGCCCCGGACCCCCGCCGAGCGGCTCGTCGCCGACGTGTGGGAACAGCTCCTCCAGGTGGAGAACGTCGGCGTGCACGACGACTTCTTCGCCCTCGGCGGCTCCTCCCTGGTCCTGACCCGCCTCGCCGTCGCGCTCGCCAAGGCGTCCGGCGACGACGTCCAGCTGCGCGGCCTGTTCGGCGCCTCCACCGTGGAGGCGCAGGCCCGCCTCGTCGAGGAGTCGCGGCCCGCCGTGCCCGAGGTCGTCCCCGTGGACCGCGGCGCGCCGCTGCCGCTCTCCTTCGGCCAGCACCGCCTGTGGTTCCTGGACCGCATGCACCCCGGCAGCCCCGAATGGGTGGCCCCCCTCTTCCTGCGGCTGCCCGCCGGCACCACCGAGGACACCGTCCGCGCCGCCCTGGACACCCTGGAGCAGCGGCACGAGGCGCTGCGCACCCGCTACCTCCTCCAGGGCGAGGAGCCCCGGCAGACCGTGGTGGCCGCGCGGCCCGTCGAACTGCGCGTGGAGGACGCCGGCGAACCGGACCTGGAGCGTCTCTTCGGCGAGCAGTTCCACCGCGGCTTCGACCTGGCCGAGGGCCCGCTGTGGCGCGCCCTGCTGGTCCGCGTCCCGCTCGGCGGCCCCGTGCTGCTGGTCACCGTCCACCACATCGCCAGCGACGGCTGGTCCACGGTCGTCCTGGAGCGGGAGATCCGCGAGCTGTGCGCCGCCGCCCACGCGGGCCGCGCACCCGAACTCCCCGCGCCCGCCGTGCAGTACGCCGACTACGCCGCCTGGCAGGCGGCCCGCTCCGACGACACCGTCCTGGACCGCGAGCTGGAGTACTGGAAGACCGCCCTGCGCGGCATGCCCGAACTCCAGCTGCGCACCGACCGGCCCCGCCCGGCCCGCCGCGACGGCCGGGGCCAGGGCGTGCGCTTCTCCGTACCCGTCGGACTCGCCGACGCCCTCAGCGGCATCGGCCGACGGCACGGCGCCACCCCGTACGCCACGCTCCTCGCCGCGTTCGCCGCGCTGATCTCCCGCTACAGCGGCCAGGAGGACTTCGGCGTCGGCAGCCCCGTCACCGGCCGGCTGCGCCCGGAGATCCAGGACACCGTGGGCTTCTTCCTGAACTCGCTCGTCCTGCGCGCCGACCTGACCGGCGACCCCTCCTTCGCCCAGCTGCTCGACCGGACCAGGGAGACCGTGCTCTCCGGCTTCGCGCACCAGGAACTCCCCTTCGAGCGGCTGGTGGACGAACTCCAGCCGGTCCGCGACCTGTCCCGCACCCCCCTCTACCAGGTGGCCTTCGACCTCCAGGACGAGGGCGCGACCGCGGTGGCCGCCGACGGGGTGCTCATGGACGCCTTCCAGGGTGCCTGGCGGGTCGCCAAGACCGACCTCACGATGTTCGTCTGGCGGCACGCCGACGGCTCCCTGACCGGCGCCTTCGAGTACGCCTCCGCGCTCTTCGCGCACAGCACCGTGGAACGCATGGCCGACCACTTCGTCCGGCTCCTCCAGAGCGTCGCCGACGCCCCCGACACCCCGCTCTCCGCCCTCGACCTCACCACCGTCCACGAACACCGCCTGCTGCGGCTGTGGAACGACTCGGCGGCAACGGTGCCGGATGTGTCCGTGCCCGAGCTGATCGCCCGCCAGGCGACCGAACGGCCGGACGCGGTCGCGGTCGCCTCGGGCGACACGACGCTGACGTACGCCGAGCTGGACGTCCGGGCCAACCGTCTGGCACACGCGCTGCGCGAAGCAGGTGTGGGCACGGAGTCCTCGGTGGCGGTCCTCCTGGACCGCTCTGTGGACCTTGTCGTGTCGCTGCTGGCGGTGTGGCGGGCCGGTGCGGGTTACGTCCCCATGGACCCCGTCCTGCCCGCCGGACGCATCGCGGGCATGGTCGCCGACGCGGGGGCGCGGGTGGCGGTGACCTCACAGGCGTACGCCGACCGGTTCGCGGTCCCCGTCGTACGGGTGGACGAGGACCACTCCCACCAGCCGGACACGGCGCCCGTGACGGGGGTCGATCCGGACTCCCTCGCCTACACCATCTTCACCTCCGGATCGACGGGCCGCCCCAAGGGCGTCCAGGTCACCCACCGCAACCTCACCAACCACATCCACTGGGCGGCACAGGAACTCACCACGGCGGGCTCGGGCGGCGCGCCCGTCTTCTCCTCCACCGCCTTCGACCTCGTCGTCCCCAACCTATGGGCACCCCTCGTCACAGGCCAGCGCACCTGGCTGTTCCACGGCGAACTCACCGATCTGGGAACGGCTCTGGCAGCCGCGGGACCGTTCTCGTTCATCAAGCTCACCCCCGGCCACCTCGAAATCCTCTCCGGCCAGCTCACCGACACCCAGATCAGCACCCTCACCGGCAAGATCGTTGTCGCCGGCGAAGCACTCCCCGGCTCCCTGGTCGAGCGGTGGCGGCAGATCCTGGGCGACGGTCAGGTCATCAACGAGTACGGGCCGACCGAAACCACCGTCGGCACCTGCACCTACCCGCTGACCGAACCCTTCGAGGGCGTCGTCCCCATCGGACGACCGCTGCCCAACATGGTCATGCGCATCCTCGACCACCACCTCCAGCCCGTCCCGGTAGGAGCAGTCGGCGAACTCCACGTCGGCGGCACCGGAGTAGCGAGAGGCTACGCGGGAGACCCCGCCCGCACCGCCGACCGCTTCCTCCCCGACCCCTACGGCCCCGCCGGCAGCCGCCTCTACCGCACCGGAGACCTCGCCCGCTGGCGCACCGACGGCAGCGTCGAATTCCTCGGCCGCATCGACAACCAAGTCAAGATCCGCGGCTACCGCATCGAACTCGGCGAGATCCGCGCCGCCCTCACCGCACACCCCTACGTCACCGACGCCGCCGTCATCGCCACCGACGACCAGCGCCTCATCGCCTACGTCGTCGGCGCCGTACCGGATCTGAGCGACACCCTGCCCGAGTACATGATCCCCACCGCCTACCTCCAGCTCGACGCGCTCCCGCTCACGCCCAACGGCAAGCTCGACCACCGCGCCCTGCCCGATCCCGACGCCCTCCGCACCGACGCCCACACCGCGCCCCGCACTCCGACCGAGGAGCGCATCGCCGCGATCTGGCACGACCTGCTCGGCAAGGACGCCAGCACGCACGACAGCTTCTTCGAGCTGGGCGGGCACTCCATCCTCGCGGTGCGGCTGGTCGCGCGGCTGCAACAGGACTTCGACCTCGATCTGCCGATGCGGGTCGTCTTCGAGCGGCCCACCATCGCGCAGCTGGCCGTGGACATCGAGGACCGCGTCCGGGCCGAGATCGACGCCGAGCTGGCCGGCTCGTCCTGAGCGCCGGGCACCGAGCACCGAGCGCGCGCCGAGCACCGAGCACGCGGGCACCGAGCACGCCGTACCAGCCCTTCCCGAGCGTCTAGGCCACCGAACGAAGGACGTCTGCATGCGTCACCTGATCTCACTGACCGATCTGACCGACGACGAGCTGTACGCGTTGGTCGCCCGGGGGGCGGAGTTCGCCGCCGGGGCGGTCGCCGAGCCGCTGCGGGACGCGATCGTCGGCGTCTACTTCCGCCGCACCTCGACCCGTACCCGTACCGCCTTCACCAGCGGGGCGCTGCGGCTCGGCGCGCGGACGATCACCTTCGGACCCGACGACCTCCAGCTGAACACCGGGGAGAGCACCGAGGACACCGGCCGGGTGCTGTCCGGGATGCTGGACCTGCTGGTGGCCCGGACCGCGGACGCGACGGACGAACTGCGGTCCTGGGCCGCGGCCGGGCCGATGTCGGTGGTCAACGCGATGAGCGCGGAGGAGCACCCGACGCAGGGGCTCACCGATCTGACCACCCTGCACTGTCACTTCGGCCGGATCGAGGGGCTGCGGGTGCTGTACGTGGGCGAGGGCAACAACAGCGCGGCGGCGCTCGCGCTGGCCCTCACCCGCTACCCGGACACCGAGCTGGAGCTGCGCACCCCACCGGGTTACGGGCTGGCGCCCGACATCCTGGCCACCGCCGCCGAGCAGGCGGCGCGCAGCGGCGCGAAGCTGTCCGAGCAGCACGACATGGCCGCGCTGCCGGCCGGTTTCGACGCCGTGTACACCACCCGCTGGCAGACCACCGGCACCAGCAAGCCGACCGCCGACTGGCGGACCGTGTTCGCCCCGTTCCAGGTGACGGGCGCCCTGTGGGAGAACAGCCCCGAGGCGGTGTTCCTGCACGACCTGCCCGCCCACCGGGGCGAGGAGGTCACCGCCGAGGTGCTGGACGGCCCGGCGAGCCTGGCGTTCACGCAGGCCACGCACAAGCTGCACAGCGCCATGGCGGTCCTGGAGTGGTGCCGGGCGGCCGGCCGTCCATGAGAAAGAGGCTGACGCCCGGCCCGGCCGAGGGCGGACACAAGCTGCCGTCGCTGCGCAGCTACCGCGACTTCCGGCTGCTGTGGACCGGCTCGGCGATGTCGGTGATGGCCGAGCGCTGCTCGGGCATGGCCTTCACCCTGCTGGTGCTGTGGCACACCGGGTCGAAGAGCGCCGCGGGTCTCGTGGGGTTCGCCGGACTGCTGCCGTCGCTGCTCGTGCAGTTGCCGGCGGGCGTCCTGGTGGACCGCATGAACCGGCGGCGGGTCATGATGACGTGCGTCGTGGTACGGATGATCGCCGTGGCCACGGTCGCCGCCTCCCTGGCGGGGGACCAGGTGCGGGTGTCGCACATCGCCGTGGTGGCGTTCGTGCAGAGCAGCATGACCGTCTTCTACCAGCTGTCCGAGCGGGCCATGGTGCGCGGTGTGGTGCCGCGCCAGCAGCTGAGCGCGGCGATGGCCACCAACGAGGCCCGCTCGCGCGGGGTCAACTTCATCGCCAACCCGACCAGCGGGGCGATGTTCGGTCTGTCGGCGTGGGTGCCGTTCCTGTCGAGCGTGGGGCTCTACCTCTTCTCGCTGATCACCCTGGTGCGGCTGCGCAAGGAGAACCAGCCGCCGCCGCGCAAGGGGCCCGGCGGGCGGCGGCTGCGCGCCGAGGTCTCGGCCGGGCTGCGCTGGGTGTGGAGCAGGGCCTACTTCAGGACGGCGCTGCTGATCATCGCGGGCAGCAACCTGGTCTTCCAGGGGCTCATCCTGACGGTGGCCGTGGTGATCAGGGAGGACGGGGGCGCCGCGGGCACCATCGGTCTGATCATGGCGGCGGGCGGCATGGGCGGTCTGTGCGGGGCGCTGTCCGGCGGCTGGCTGAACCGGCGGCTGCCGATGCGGCACATCGTGGTCCTGGCGCACACCGCCTGGGCCGTGGTGATGCCCAGTGCGGTGTTTTTCCGGCAAGCGATGGCACTTGGGGCGCTTTTCTACATAACGTCGTTTATAGGAGCCACTGTTACCGTCTCCGGCATGTCTTATCAGGTGCGCATCACCCCCAACGACATGCAGGGGCGGGTCGGCAGCGTCGTCATGCTCCTGGTGTCGGGGGCGAGTTCGCTCGGCGCGCTCGGTACCGGATATCTGCTGGAGGCGGTCGGCAGCCGGCACACCCTCATGGGGCTCTCGGCCGTGATGGCCGTGCTGGCCCTGGTGGCGGCCGCCGTGTTCAGCAGACCCGGAGCGGCCCGGGAGGACCGCGCGGACAGCACCGAACCTCCCGACGCGGCGCTGACACCCCCCGAGCCGGCCGTGCCGCCGGCGCTGGACCCGCCCGCACCGGCCTCCGTCGTGGACGGGACGCCGGCTGATCCCCTCACCACACTGGAAGCGCGGAGAACCGATGGATGACGCAGTCCGGCTGGAGTCGCTGACCAAGACCTACGGGTCCGGCGACAATGCGGTCAGCGCCTTGCGCGACGTAGAGCTGTCCTTTCCCCGAGGCGGCTTCACCGCGATCATGGGGCCCTCGGGCTCCGGCAAGTCCACCCTCTTACAGTGTGCGGCCGGTCTCGACCGGCCCACCTCCGGGCGGGTGTTCATCGACGGCCAGGACATCTCGGCACTCAACGAGACCCAGCTGACCGAACTGCGCCGCGCCTCCACCGGCTTCATCTTCCAGTCGTTCAACCTGCTGCCGTCGCTGACCGCCGAGCAGAACGTGGGGCTGCCGATGCGGCTCGCGGGCCACAAGCCGCCGCGCGGGGCGGTGCGCGAGGCGCTCGCCCAGGTCGGCCTGGAGCACAAGGCCGGCAGCAGGCCCAGCCAGCTCTCCGGCGGCCAGCAGCAGCGGGTGGCCATCGCCCGCGCCCTGGTGACCCGGCCCGCGGTGCTGTTCGCCGACGAGCCCACCGGCGCCCTCGACCTGACCACCGGCCGCGAACTGCTCTCCACCCTGCGCGAGCTGGCCGGTCCGGGCGAGGGCGACGGCCAGGTGACGACCACCATCGTCATGGTCACCCACGACCCGAACGTGGCCGCCTACGCGGACCGGGTGCTGTTCCTCGCCGACGGCGGTCTGGTCGGCGAACTCCAGCGGCCGACCGCCGAGGCCGTCGCCGCCCGCATGACCTACCTGGCGGTGTCCTCGTGATCGGCGTGGCCTTCCAGACCCTGCGGGCCCGCTGGGTCTCCTTCCTCGGCACGGTCGTCGCCCTGGTCCTCGGCGTGGCGCAGGTCGCGGCCATGGGACTGCTGCTGACGACCGCGTTCGACCTGCCCGACCGGCCGGTGGAACGCTTCGCGGGCGCGCCCGCCGTGGTGGTCCCCGACTCGCCGAACTGGGACCCGGCCCAGCACGACCTGGGCATCCGCTCCCCCCAGGCGGCCCGCGGGCTGAGCCCCGAACTGCGCGACAAGGTCGCCGCGACCGGCGAGACCGTCGTGGACCGCGCCTTCTACGCGCAGCTGAGCGACGGCCCCAAGGACCAGGTGGGCCACCCGTGGGCGGTGGCCCGGTTCGGCGGCTACCGGCTCACCTCCGGCGCCGCGCCCACCGGGGACGACCAGATCGTCGTCCCCTCCGACCAGGCCCGCACCGGCGCGAAGGTGACCGTGCTGACGGCGTCGGCCGTCCGGACGTACACCGTCAGCGGCACCGTCGCCCCGGTCGGCTACGAGGACGCCGTCTTCTTCTCCGACCAGGAGGCCGCCCGGCTGTCGCCGCGGATCGACGCGCTGGCCGCGCTCGGCCCGCCGGCGGCGGTCAAAGCCGCCGCCGGCGACCAGGCCGACGTGCTCACCGGCGCGGACCGGCACAAGGCCGACGCCAGCGAGGCCGAGGACCGCGAGACCCTGGACAACACCATCACCCTGGTGCCGGTGATGGCGAGCGTCGCCGGAACCACCGCCGTCTTCGTGGTGGCGTCCACCTTCGCCTTCGCCGTCGTCCAGCGCCGCCGGGAGGTCGCCCTGCTGCGCGCGGTCGGCGCGACGCCCCGGCAGGTGCGCAAGATGGTCCGCAACGAAGCCCTCCTGGTGGGCGGCGTCTCGTCCGCGGCCGGCGTCGTCCTCGGCCTGTTCGGGGCGCAGCTCCTGGCCGACATGCTGATCTCCATGGGCGTGTCGCCGAGCTGGTTCACCATCACCCCCTCGCTGCACTGGACCGTGCTGGCGCCGCTGGCCGGCGCCTTCCTGGTGGGGCTGCTGGTGTCGGTGGGCGGCGCGGCGGCCGCGGCCGGCCGGGCCGGCGCCGTCCAGCCGATCGAGGCGCTGCGGGAAGCCGCCGTCGACGACACCGGCGTCACCCCCGGCCGTGCCCTGCTCGGCGGGGCCGCGCTGGTCGGCGGCCTCGGCTGGACCGCGTGGATCGCCACCGGCTCCCCGGTGACGGTGCTCTCGCCGACCGTTTATGTGGTGTCGCTGATGGTGCCGGTGCTGGCGGCCGCGATCCTCGCGCCGATGGCCGTCGGACCGCTGACCCGGCTGCTGATGTGGCCGTGGCGCAACTCCGCCGGACCCACCGCCCTGCTGGTCCGGCAGAGCGCGCTGACCTCCCGCCGCCGCACCGCGGCCACCGTCGCGCCGGTGCTGCTCACCGTCGGCCTGGCGTTCTCCCTGCTCGCCGCGACCGACTCGCTGGGCGCGGCCCGCGACAGCGGCCTCCAGCACCAGGTGACGGCCCCGTACGCGCTCGCCCCCGACGGCACCCCCGGCATCAGCACCGAGGTGGTCGACCGGGTGGCGCGGGTGCCCGGCGTGAAGATCGCCGCCCCCCTGCTCACCACGATCTACGAGAAGGACGAGGACCGCTACGACGAGAACGACGGCATGGTGGTGGACACCGCGGCGCTGAAGCGGGCCATGAACCTGGAGGTCGTCGCCGGCTCCCTGGACGACCTGAACGACGACAGCATGGCCGTCGCCGACCTGTGGCACCTGGACGTCGGCTCCACCCAGACCCTGCTGATGGCCGACGGCAGCACCGTCCGCCTCAAGGTCGCCGCCGTCTACAAGGCGCTGCGCGGCGAGGACGTGGCCTATCTGCCGCCGCGGTTCGCCCGCACCGCCCAGTACGCGCGTGACGGCCTCGCCCGCCGCGCCTACATCACCCTGGACCCGGGCACCGACCGCGCGGCGGCCGAGGCGGCCATCCGCAAGGCGGTCGCCGGCGCGGACGCCACCTTCCTGACCCGGGACGAACTGGTCGCCTCGGAGGCCGCCTACGCACGGCACCTGAACGAGGTGCGGCAGCGCTCCACCGCGCTGATCATCATGCTGTTCTGCTTCATCGCAATCCTCAACACGCTGCTCATGGCGACCGCCGACCGCCGCCGCGACCTGGCGGTGCTGCGCACCTCGGGCGCCACACCGCGCCAGGTCCTGCGGTTCTTCGTCGCCGAGTCGCTGCTGGTGTCGGCGATCGGCGTGGTGCTGGCGCTGGCCGCGGGCGCCGCCAACCTCGCCGGGCTGTGGGGGGCGCTGTACCAGCTGTTCGGCGCCACCCCGATCGTCGTGCCGTACACCGTCGTCCTGGGCGTCACGGTGGTCTCCGCGCTGCTCGCGGTCGTCGGCACGGTGCTTCCGGTCGGCGCGGCCCTGCGCGCCCGCGCCGTGCAGCTGATCGGCGCCCGCGAGTAGCCCGCCGCGGGGCGGGCGGCGGCCCGCCCCGCGGTCTTCCCGGACGCACAGTCCGCCCGGCCCCCTCCAGCTCTCCCGGACCCACACGGCCCGGTCCCGACCCCCGCGGGACCGGGCCGTGTGCTGTCCGCGGCGGGCGCCGCGCCGTCTCCGCGGCCGCCCCCGGGCGCGGCCGCGGTGGCCCGCAGGTGCAAAAGAGAGCCCGTAAGAGCCCCGATATAGCTCGCCGTCCGACGCTGAGCGGGCATCCGACCACAGAAGGGGCACCGTCATGGCTGACGAGCAGACCGACCACCGCACCTACCGGGTCGTCCTGAACGACGAGGAGCAGTACTCGATCTGGGACGCGCACCGCGAACTCCCGGCCGGCTGGCACGCCGAGGGCACCGAGGGTCCGCGCGAGCACTGCCTCCAGCGGATCGAGGAACTCTGGACGGACCTCCGTCCGGCCAGCCTGCGCCGCCGCATGGACGAGACGGCCGCCTGAGGGCTGCCGCCCGGGCACGGCAGGAGGCGCGAGCGGCAGCGGGCGGCCCCGGCGGCTCGTCCCACCGGGGCCGGCCGTGCCGCACGGCCGCCGTGCCGGCGCCGGCGCCGCACCGCGATCACCCAGCAGGCAGCAGACAGCAGTCAGCACACGCAGCACGTCGTTCGAACGAAGGTCGGGAGGGGCGCTCAGCATGGCTACGGGCGAAGTTGGCACGGACGGACAGGTCGACAGCAGGCGCGAGGAACTGGTGCGGGCCCGGCTCGCCGGCGGCCGCGGCGGGCGGCGGGCCGCCGTCACCGCGATCGGCAGGGACGGCCCGCTGGCCCTCTCCCACGGGCAGCAGCAGATGTGGTTCCTCAGCCGGCTCGACCCGGACAGCTGGGAGTACAGCGTCCCGGTGGCGCTCCGGCTGCGCGGACCGGTCGACACCGGCCTGCTGCGCCGCGGCTTCGAGGAGCTGGTGGCCCGCCACGAGATCCTGCGCACCCGCTACGGCCTCGACGGCGCCGACCCCGTCCAGCTGATCGACGCGCCCGGCCCGTTCGACCTGCCCGTCGACGACCTCACCGGCGGCGGCACGCCCGCCGAGCGGGAGCGGCGGGCCCGTGCGCTGGCCGAGGCGGAACCGGGCCGCCCCTTCGACCTGGCCGAGGGCGCGCCGCTGCGGGCCCGGCTGATCCGCGTCGACGCCGAGGACCACCTGCTGGTCGTCGTCTTCCACCACGTGGCCTGCGACGAGTGGTCCGTCGGCCTGTTCCTGTCCGAACTCGCCGCGCTCTACGAGGCGTTCGGCCGGGGCGAGCCGTCACCGCTGGCCCCGCTGCCGGTCCAGTACGCCGACTACGCGGCCTGGCAGCGCCGCCGCCTCGACAGCGGCGCGCTCGACCACCAGCTCGACCACTGGCGCGAGCGCCTGGCCGGCCTCGACCCGCTGGAGGTGCCGGCCGACCGGCGCCGCCCCGCCACCCGCTCCTACGCCGGCGACGCCGTGCCCGTACACCTGCCCGCCCCGCTCGCCGCCCGGCTGCGGGATGTCGGCGCGGCGCACGGCGCGACCCTCTTCCACACCCTCCTCGCCGGCTACCAGGGTCTGCTGTCGCGCTACACCGGCCGCGACGACATCGCCGTCGGCACCGTGGTCTCCGGCCGCAACCGGCCC
The DNA here is from genome assembly GCF_039543625.1 of Streptomyces similanensis. Classification (NCBI taxonomy): domain Bacteria; kingdom Bacillati; phylum Actinomycetota; class Actinomycetes; order Kitasatosporales; family Streptomycetaceae; genus Streptomyces; species Streptomyces similanensis. Next base: position 170,642 of record NZ_BAABKC010000044.1, read on the forward strand.
GAGCTGGAAGGGCTCATCGGCTACGGCATCAACACCCTGGTGCTGCGCGGCAGCTGGCAGGGCGACCCCACCTTCCGGGAGCTGGTCACCGGCGCCCGCGGATGCGTCCTGGACGCCTTCGACCACCAGGAGTTCCCCTTCGCCCGCCTGGTGGACGAGCTGGCCCCGGTCCGCGACCTGTCGCGCACCCCGCTGTGCCAGGTCGCGTTCACCATGCACCGCGAACGCGCCACCGGCTTCGCCCTGCCCGGCGTAGACGCCGAGGCCCTGACCGCGACCTCCCGCGTCTCCCGCTTCGACCTCACCCTCCAGCTGCGCGAGAGCGACGACGGCTCGGTGACCGGGACGCTGGAGTACAGCACCGCCCTGTACGACCGCGGCACCGTCGAGCGCATGGCCCGGCACCTGGTGCGACTGCTGGAGTCGGCCGCCGCCGACCCCGACCGCCCCCTGTCCCGCCTGGACATGCTCGACGCCGCCGACCTCGCCGCCCTGCTGCCCGAGGTCCACACCTTCGACGCGCCCACCCGCTGCGTCCACGAACGGGTCGCCGAGCGGGCCGCCGCCACCCCCGACGCCGTCGCCGTCGTCTGCGGCGCCGAACGCCTCACCTACGCCGAGCTGAACACCCGCGCCAACCGGCTCGCCCACCACCTGCGCTCCCTCGGCGCCGGCCCCGGCCGCCTGGTCGGCGTCCTGCTCGACCGCGGACCGCACCTCGTGCCCACCCTGCTCGCCGTGCTGAAGTCCGGCGCCGGCTACCTCCCGCTGGACCCGCAGCACCCCGCCGACCGGATCGCGTACACGCTCCAGGACGCGGGCGCCGACCTCGTCGTCACCACCGTCGGCCACGCCGACCACCTGGGCGGCGCGATACCCGGCCGCCTCGTCGTCCTGGACGACCCCGGGCAGGCCGCCGAACTGGCCGCCCGGCCCGCCGAGGACCCGCACTCCGGCGCCACCCCCGGCGACCTGATCTACGCCATCTACACCTCCGGCTCCACCGGCCGCCCCAAGGGCGTCGGCCTCAGCCACACCAACGTGCTGCGCCTGTTCAGCACCACCGAGCGGTACTACGGCTTCGGCGAGCACGACGTGTGGGCCCTCTTCCACTCGTACGCCTTCGACATGTCGGTGTGGGAGATCTGGGGCGCCCTGATGCACGGCGGACGGCTCGTCGTCGTACCGCCGGAGACCTCCCGGTCGCCCGAGGAGTTCCTGCGGCTGCTCGCCGCCGAGCGGGTCACCGTCCTCAACCAGACCCCGTCCGCCTTCCGCGGCCTGGTCGCCCTGGCCGCCGAGGACCACCCGCTGATCGGCGAACTCGCCCTGCGCGTCGTCTCCTTCGGTGGCGAACGGCTCGACGTGCCCGCCCTGCGGCCCTGGGTGGAGCGCCGCGGCCTGGACCGCACCGCCCTCACCAACCTGTACGGCATCACCGAGACCTGCGTGCACACCACGTTCCACCTGGTCACCGAGGCCGACCTGGACTCCGACACCGGCAACCCGATCGGCGTGCCGCTGCCCGACCTCCAGGTCCACCTGTTCGGCCCGCACGGCGAACTCGTCCCGGTCGGCGTGCCCGGCGAGATCCACGTCGGCGGCCCGGGCGTCGCCCTCATGTACCTGGGCCGGCCCGCCCTCACCGCCGAGCGCTTCGTCCCCGACCCGTACGGCGTCCCCGGCACCCGCCTCTACCGCAGCGGTGACCTCGCCTCCCGGCGGCCCGACGGCAGCCTCGACTACCTGGGCCGCATCGACCACCAGGTCAAGATCCGCGGCCACCGCATCGAACTCGGCGAGATCAAGGCCGCGCTCACCACCCACCCGCGGGTCCGCGACGCCGTCGTGGTCGCCCGCGAGGACACCCCCGGCGACCGCCGCCTGATCGCCTACGTCGTGCCCACCGGCGACGCCGTGGCCGCGCCCAGCGAACTGCGCGCCCTGCTCGCCCGCAGCCTGCCCGCGTACATGATCCCGGCCGCGTTCCTCGTCGTCGGCCGCATCCCGCTCACCGTCAACGGCAAGCTGGACCAGGCCGCCCTGCCCACCCCCGACCGCGGGGCGCTCGGCGTCGACGCCGTGCACGTCGCGCCGCGCACCCCGGCCGAGGAGGAGATGGTCGCCGTCTGGCGCGACGTCCTCGGCGTGGAGACCGTCGGCGTGGAGGACAACTTCTTCGACCTCGGCGGCGACTCGCTGCGCGCCGTCGCCCTCGTCGGCGCGTTGCGCGGCGGCGAGTACGACGTCACCGTCCGCGACGTCTTCGAGCACCGCACCCCCGCGGAACTCGTCACCTTCGCCACCGGCCGCCCCGCCCCCGCCGCACCGCGCCCGCCCGTCGCCCCGTTCGCCCTGATCGCGGACGAGGACCGCGAGCGGCTGCCGGAGGGCCTGGCGGACGCCTATCCGCTGGCGCAGGTGCAGCTCGGCATGGTCGTGGAGATGCTCGCCGACGACGGCCGCAACCACTACCACAACTCCACCTGCTTCCGGATCCTGGACGACCACCCCCTGGACCCGGAGGTCCTCCAGCGGACCGTGGACACCGTCCTCGCCCGGCACGAGATCCTGCGCTCCTCCTTCGCCATCGAGGGCTACTCCGTCCCGCTCCAGCTGGTGCACCCGGCCGACGCCGTGACCACCGCCGTCACCGCACGGGACCTCACCGGCCTCGACCCGGACGCCGTCGAGCGGTCGCTGCGCGCCTACATGGCCGAGGAGCGCACCCACCTCTTCGACCTGACCCGCGCGCCCCTGGTCCGCTTCACCGGCCACGCCTGCGACGACGGCTCCTGGTGGCTGACCCTCACCGAGTGCCACGCCGTCCTGGAGGGCTGGAGCCACCACTCCCTCCTGATGGAGCTGGTCACCACCTACCACGCCCTGCGCACCGGCGAGCCCCTGCCCGAGACGGACGCGCCCGCCGTCCGGTACGCGGACTTCGTCGCCGCCGAACTGGAGTCGCTCGCCGCCGACGAGGACCGCGCCTACTGGCGGGACGTCCTCGCCGAGCACGCGCCCTTCGAGATCCCCGGCGGCCTCGGCGACGACCCGACAAACACCCCGAGCGGCCTCAACCGGTCCTGGGTGCCCTACCACGACCTGGAGGCCGGGCTGCGCGCCCTCGCCACCCAGGCCAAAGCGCCCATCAAGAGCGTGCTGCACGCGGCGCACCTGAAGGTGATGAGCCAGCTCACCCCCGAGGAAGCCTTCTTCACCGGCCTCGTCACCAACGCCCGCCCGGAGGCCGCCGGCGCGGAGCGCGTCTACGGCGTCTACCTCAACCCGCTGCCCTTCGCCCACCGGCGCGACGCGCGCACCTGGCGGGACCTGGTCCGGCGGGTCTTCGACCAGGAGATCTCGGTCTGGCCGCACCGCCGCTTCCCGCTCGGCGCCATGCAGCGCGAACTCGGCGCCGGCGGACGCCTCGTCAACGTCCGGTTCAGCTACCAGAACTTCCGCCAGGTCGACCAGGACCTGGTCGACTACCCGGCCACGATCGACGACAGCCCCACCGAGTTCCCGCTCGGCGTCTCCACCCGGGCCGGCTTCATGGTGATCACGGCCCAGCGCCACTACCTCGGCCGCGCGGCGGTGGACCGGCTCGCGGCGATGTACCGGGCGGTGCTGGAGTCCATGGCCGCCGACGTGGACGGCGACGCCCAGGAGGTCTTCCTCCCGGACGGCGAACGCGACCGCGTCCTGACGTCGTGGAACGACTCGGCGGCGGCGGTCCCGGACGTGTCCGTACCCGAGCTGATCGCACGCCAGGCGACCGAACGGCCCGACGCGGTCGCGGTCGCCTCGGGCGACACGACGCTGACGTACGCCGAGCTGGACGTCCGGGCCAACCGCCTGGCACACGCGCTGCGCGAAGCAGGTGTCGGCGCGGAGTCCTCGGTGGCGGTCCTGCTTGACCGCTCTGTGGACCTTGTCGTGTCGCTGCTGGCGGTGTGGCGGGCCGGCGCGGGTTACGTTCCCATGGACCCGGTGCTCCCGGCCGCGCGGATCGCGGGCATGGTCGCCGACGCGGGGGCGCGGGTGGCGGTGACCTCACAGGCGTACGCCGACCGGTTCGCCGTGCCTGTGGTGCGGGTGGACGAGGACCACTCCCACCAGCCGGACACGGCGCCCGAGACGGTGCCCGACCCGGACACCCTCGCCTACACCATCTTCACCAGCGGCTCCACCGGCCGCCCCAAGGGCGTCCAGGTCACTCACCGCAACCTCACCAACCACATCCACTGGGCCGCACAGGAACTCACCACGGCGGGCTCGGGCGGCGCGCCGGTCTTCTCCTCCACCGCCTTCGACCTCGTCGTCCCCAACCTGTGGGCACCCCTGGTCACAGGCCAGCGCACCTGGCTGTTCCACGGTGAGCTGACCGATCTGGGGACGGCTCTGGCAGCCGCGGGACCGTTCTCGTTCATCAAGCTCACCCCCGGACATTTGGAGATCCTGTCCGGGCAGCTGTCGGACACCCAGATCAGCACCCTCACCCGCAAGGTCGTCGTCGCGGGTGAAGCACTCCCCGGCTCCCTGGTGGAGCGGTGGCGGCAGATCCTCGGCGACGGACAGGTCATCAACGAGTACGGGCCGACCGAAACCACCGTCGGCACCTGCACCTACCCGCTGACCGAACCCTTCGAGGGCGTCGTCCCCATCGGACGACCCCTGCCCAACATGGTCATGCGCATCCTCGACCACCACCTCCAACCCGTCCCCGTCGGAGCAGTCGGCGAACTCCACGTCGGCGGCACCGGAGTAGCCCGCGGCTACGCGGGCGACCCCGCCCGCACCGCCGAACGCTTCCTCCCCGACCCCTACGGCCCCGCCGGCAGCCGCCTCTACCGCACCGGAGACCTCGCCCGCTGGCGCACCGACGGCAGCGTCGAATTCCTCGGCCGCATCGACAACCAAGTCAAGATCCGCGGCTACCGCATCGAACTCGGCGAAATCCGCGCCGCCCTCACCGCGAGCACAGAGGTCACCGACGCCGCCGTCATCGCCACCGACGACCAACGCCTCATCGCCTACATCGTCGGCGACATCCCCGACCTCACCGACACCCTGCCCGACTACATGACCCCCACCACCTACATCCAACTCGACGCCCTCCCCCTCACCCCCAACGGCAAACTCGACCACCGCGCCCTCCCCACCCCCGACGACACCGACACCGCCGACACCCACACCGCACCCCGCACCCCCACCGAAGAACGCATCGCCGCCATCTGGAGCAAGGTCCTCGGCCTGGAAACCGTCGGCGTCGAAGACAGCTTCTTCGACCTCGGCGGACACTCCATCAAAGCCATCGCCCTCGTCGGCGCCCTCCGCGCCGAAGGCTTCCAGGCCGCCGTACGCGACGTCTTCCAGCACCGCACCATCGCCAACCTCGCCGCCAACCTCACCGGCGCCGAGGACACCGACACCGGTACCGAGGACACCCTCGTCGCCCCGTTCGCCCTGGTCAGGGACGAGGACCGGGAGCGGCTGCCGGAGGGCCTGGTGGACGCCTATCCGCTGGCGCAGGTGCAGCTCGGCATGCTGGTCGAGATGCTCGCCGACGACGGGCGGAACAAGTACCACAACACCACCACGTTCCGGATCAAGGACGGGCGGCCGTTCGACGTGGCCGCCCTGCGCCGCGCCGGTCAGGCCGTGGTGGACCGGCACGAGATGCTGCGGGCCTCCTTCGACCTGGAGACGTACGCGGTACCGCTCCAGCTCATCCACGCCTCGGCGGACCTCCCCGTGACGGTGCACGACCTGCGCGCCCTGAGCCCCGAGCAGCAGGCCGAGGCGCGCCGCAGGCACATCGTCACCGAACGCGCCACCGCCTTCGCACTCGACCGCGCTCCGCTGCTGCGGGTCTCCGCGCTGGTCGAGTCCGACGAGGCGTGGTGGCTGTCGGTCAGCGTCTGCCACCCGATCACGGAGGGCTGGAGCCACCGCAACCTCCTCAGCGACATCGTCGAGGGCTACCTGCGCCTGCGGGCCGGCGAGCGGCTGCGCGAGGTGGCCGTGCCCGAGGTCCGGTACGCGGACTTCGTGGCGGCCGAGCAGGCGTCGCTCGACTCGGACGAGGACCGCGCCTACTGGCGGGACGTGCTCACCGAGCACGCCAAGTTCGAACTCCCCACCGGCTGGGGCGCCCCGGAGCCCGGGGACCACGCCGTGACCACGCACGTGCCGCTCGGCGACCTCACCGCCTCGCTGCGGTCCGCCGCGCACACCACGGGCACCTCGCTGAAGGCGGTGCTGCTCGCAGCGCACCTGAAGGTGATGAGCCAGCTCACCGTGGAGGAGGCGTTCTGCACCGGCCTCGTCTCCAGCGGCCGCCCCGAGGTGGAGGGCGCGGAGCGCGTCTACGGCATGTACCTCAACACGGTGCCGTTCGCCCACCGGCGGGGCGCCCGCACCTGGGCCGCGCTCATCCGCCAGGTGTTCCAGCAGGAGACCGAACTCTGGCCGCACCGCCGCTTCCCGATGCCCGTCATGCAGCGGGAACTGGGCGACGGCGCCCGTCTCCTCGACGTCCGCTTCAGCTACCTCGACCTCTCCGACGCCCAGGCCGACAGCGACCTGGTCGACACCGAGTCCGGCGACGGCGAGGGTGCCACCGAGTTCGGCCTGGCGATCGCCGCCCGCGGCAGCGGGCTGCTGCTCACCACCGACCCGGCGGTCCTCGGCCGTACGGCGGCGGACCGGCTCGCGGCGATGTACCGGGCGGTCCTGGAGGCCATCGCCACGGACGTGGACGGCGACGCACGCGAGGCGTTCCTGCCGGACGGCGAGCTGGAGCACGTCCTCATGACGTGGAACGACTCGGCGGCGGCGGTGCCGGACGTGTCGGTACCCGAGCTGATCGCCCGCCAGGCGACCGAACGGCCCGACGCGGTCGCGGTCGCCTCGGGCGACACCACACTGACGTACGCCGAACTGGACGCCCGGGCCAACCGCCTGGCCCACACACTGCGCGAAGCGGGCGTGAGCACGGAGTCCTCCGTGGCGGTCCTCCTCGACCGCTCGACCGACCTCGTCGTAGCGCTGCTGGCGGTGTGGCGGGCCGGTGCGGGTTACGTCCCGATGGACCCGGTGCTGCCCGCCGGACGCATCGCGGGCATGGTCGCCGACGGCGGCGTACAGACCGCCCTCACGACCAAGGCATACGCCGACCGGTTCACGGTCCCCGTCGTACGGGTGGACGAGGACCACTCCCACCAGCCGGACACGGCGCCCGAGACGGCGCCCGACCCGGACTCCCTCGCCTACACCATCTTCACCAGCGGCTCCACCGGCCGCCCCAAGGGCGTCCAGGTCACCCACCGCAACCTCACCAACCACATCCACTGGGCGGCACAAGAACTCACCACGGCAGGAACCGGCGGCGCACCGGTCTTCTCCTCCACCGCCTTCGACCTCGTCGTCCCCAACCTATGGGCACCCCTCGTCACAGGCCAGCGCACCTGGCTGTTCCACGGCGAACTCACCGATCTGGGAACGGCTCTGGCAGCCGCGGGACCGTTCTCCTTCATCAAGCTCACCCCCGGCCACCTCGAAATCCTCTCCGGCCAGCTCACCGACACCCAGATCAGCACCCTCACCGGCAAGGTCGTCGTCGCGGGCGAAGCACTCCCCGGCTCACTGGTCGAGCGGTGGCGGCAGATCCTCGGCGACGGACAGGTCATCAACGAATACGGGCCCACCGAAACCACCGTCGGCACCTGCACCTACCCGCTGACCGAACCCTTCGAGGGCGTCGTCCCCATCGGACGACCGCTGCCCAACATGGTCATGCGCATCCTCGACCACCACCTCCAACCCGTCCCCGTCGGAGCAGTCGGCGAACTCCACGTCGGCGGCACCGGAGTGGCGAGGGGATACGCAGGAGACCCCGCCCGCACCGCCGAACGCTTCCTGCCCGACCCCTACGGCCCCGCCGGCAGCCGCCTCTACCGCACCGGAGACCTCGCCCGCTGGCGCACCGACGGCAGCGTCGAATTCCTCGGCCGCATCGACAACCAGGTCAAAATCCGCGGCTACCGCATCGAACTCGGCGAAATCCGCGCCGCCCTCACCGCACACCCCCAGGTCACCGACGCCGCCGTCATCGCCACCGACGACCAACGCCTCATCGCCTACATCGTCGGCGACATCCCCGACCTCACCGACACCCTGCCCGACTACATGACCCCCACCACCTACATCCAACTCGACGCCCTCCCCCTCACCCCCAACGGCAAACTCGACCACCGCGCCCTCCCCTCCCCCGACGACACCGACACCGCCGACACCCACACCGCACCCCGCACCCCCACCGAAGAACGCATCGCCGCCATCTGGAGCAAGGTCCTCGGCCTCGAAACCGTCGGCGTCGAAGACAGCTTCTTCGACCTCGGCGGACACTCCATCAAAGCCATCGCCCTCGTCGGCGCCCTGCGCGCCGAAGGCTTCCAAGCCGCCGTACGCGACGTCTTCCAGCACCGCACCATCGCCAACCTCGCCGCCAACCTCACCGGCGCCGGCGAGCCGCTCGACGCGTTCCGTCCCGTGGAGCGGTTCGTGCTGGTCGGGGAGGAGGACCGGGGGAGGCTGCCGGACGGGCTGGTGGACGCGTACCCGGTCGCGCGGATGCAGCTCGGCATGCTGGTGGAGATGCTCGCCGACGACGGGCTGAACAAGTACCACAACACGGCCACCTTCCGGATCAACGACGGACGGCCGTTCGACGCGGAGGCCCTGCGCCGCGCGGCGCGGACCGTGGTGGAGCGGCACGAGATGCTGCGTACCGGCTTCGACCTGGAGAACTTCTCCGTGCCGTTGCAGCTGGTGCACCCGACGGCCGAGCCGCAGGTGACCGTGCAGGATCTGCGGTCGGCGGACGCGGAGCGGTTCGCCGAGGCGCGCCAGGAGCACATCGCCGCCGAGCGGGCCGCGCTGTTCGACCTGGAGCGGCCGCCGCTGCTGCGGCTCGCCGCCCTGGTCGAGTCGGAGGAGGCGTGGCACCTGGGCTTCACCCACTGCCACGCCATCACGGAGGGCTGGAGCCAGCAGTCGCTGCTGCGGGAGGTCCTGGACCTCTACCAGGCGTACGCGGCCGGTAACGTGCCGCGGGAGCCGGAGGCGGTGGCGGTGCGCTACGCCGACTTCGTCGCGGCCGAGCGGGACTCGCTCGCCTCCGACGAGGACCGTTCCTACTGGCAGGGCGTCGTGGACCGGTACGCGCCGTGCCGGCTGCCGGAGGAGTGGGGCGCCGGGATCACCCGGCCGCGGGAGGACTTCAAGCTGTCCGTGGACTTCCGCGACATCGAGCCGGCCCTGCGCGAGCTGGCCAGGTCCACCGACACCTCGTTCAAGGCGGTGCTCCTCGCCACGCACCTCAGGGTGCTGAGCACGGTCACCGGCGAGGCGGCCTTCCACACCGGTGTGGTCTACAGCGCGCGTCCCGAAGCGCCGGGCGCCGAGCGGGTGTTCGGCATGTATCTGAACACGCTGCCGTTCGGGCACGACCGGTCCGCGCGCACCTGGCGCGAGCTGGTGCGCCAGGTCTTCGACCGGGAGGCCGAGGTGTATCCGCACCGCCGGTACCCGCTGCCGGCCGTGCAGCAACTGGCGGGCGGAAAGCGGCTGTTCGACGTGATGTACCGCTACCAGGACTTCCACCAGACCGTCGGCAGCGCGGTGGACGTGCAGGCGGGCGCCGGGGACAGCTCCAACGAGTTCACGCTGTCCGTGGCCAACGTGCCGGGCCGGCTCGTCCTGCGCGCGGTCAGCACCGGTCTCGACCGGGCCAACGCGGAGCGGGTGGCGGGGATGTACCGGGCGGTCCTGGAGGCGATGGCCGCCGACCCGGACGGCGACGTGGACGCCCCGCTTCTGTCCACGGCGGAGATGGCCCAGGTCCTGGGCGACTTCAACGACACCGATATGGAGTGGGAATGAGGCGCTACGTCCATGAGGTGTTCGAGGGGCAGGCCGCGGCCACTCCCGACGCCGTCGCGGTGCGGACGGGCGGGCACCGGCTCACCTACCGGCGGCTCGACGAGGCGGCCAACCGCGTCGCCCACCGGCTGCGGGAGGCCGGGGTGGGACCGGAGTCGGTGGTCGGCGTGCTGCTGCGCCGGGGGCCGGACACCCTGCCGGTGCTGCTCGGCATCTGGAAGGCCGGCGGCTCCCACCTGCCGCTGGACACCGCCCTGCCGGCCGAGCGGCTGCGCTACATGCTGGAGACGGCGGGAGCACGGCTGACGGTGACGGACGGCGGCGGGGCCGGGCTGCTCGGTGCCGGGCACCGGGGCGAGATCCTGGACCTGGACCGGGAGCGCGAGCGGATCGCGGCCGGCCCGGCGACCCCGCCCGACCGGGCGGCGGACCGCGACCCGGACGATCCGGCGCGCACCCACCGGCTGGCGTACACCCTGTTCACGTCCGGTTCCACCGGGCGCCCCAAGGGGGTGCAGATCGGGCACTACGCGCTGCTCAACGTGCTGTTCTCGATGCGCCGCTGGCACCGTTCGCAGCCGGAGCACCGCTGGCTGGCGACCACCTCGCTCGCCTTCGACGTGTCCACGGCCGAGCTGTACCTGCCGCTGGTCACCGGCGGGCGGGTGGTGCTCGCCGACGACGAGGAGGCCCACGACCCGGCCGCGCAGCTGCGGCTCGTCGCCGCCGAGGGCGTCACCCACGTGCAGGCCACCCCGGCCGGGTGGAAGCTGCTGCTGGCCGCGGGGATGGACCGGCTGCCGGTCACCGCGGTCACCACCGGCGAGGAGTGCCCGCCCGACCTGGCCCGCGAACTGGTGGACCGCGTCGGCCGGTTGAGCAATCTGTACGGGCCGACCGAGACGACCGTCTGGTGCACCGGCGCCGATCTGACGCCGGACGACACGACGGTGCCGATCGGCCGGCCGCTGCCCAACTACCGCGCCTACGTGCTCGACGCGGCGCACCAGCCGGTGCCCGTGGGCGTGGTCGGCGAGCTGTACGTGGCGGGCGCGGGCATGGCCCGCGGCTACGCGGGCCGGCCGGCGCTCACCGCCGAGCGGTTCCTCCCGGAGCCGTACGGCGGGCCGCCGGGCTCCCGGATGTACCGCACCGGCGACCTGGCCCGGTTCCGCACCGACGGTCAGCTCGAATGCCTGGGGCGCGTGGACGCGCAGGTCAAGATCCGCGGCTTCCGCATCGAGCTGGGCGAGATCGAGGAGGTGCTGCGCGCCGGGGCGGACGTACGGGACGCCGCCGTGGTGGCCCGCGACGACGAGCAGGGCGAGAAGTGGCTGATCGCATACGTCGTGGGCACCGGCGGCACAGGCGGTGCGGACGGCGCGGACGGCGGGAACGGCGCGGTCGGCGCGGGGCCGGATCCGGCGGCGCTGCGCGACCGGCTGTCGGCGACCCTGCCGGCGTACATGGTGCCCGCGGCCTTCGTGCCGCTCCCGGCGCTGCCGCTGAACGCGGCTGGCAAGGTCGACCGGTCGGCGCTGCCCGCGCCCGGCCGCTCCGCCCTCGCCTCCGACCGCCCCTACGTGGCCCCCCGCACGGCCACCGAACAGCTGCTGGCCGACATCTGCGTCCAGGTGCTGGGCGTGAGCGGCGTCGGCGTGACGGACCGGCTCCAGGACATGGGTGCCGACTCGATGCGGATCGTGCACGTGATGGCGGCCGCCCGGCGGGCCGGGCTGGACCTGACCCTGCGGATGCTGCTGGACAGCGACACCGTCGAGGACCTGGCCGAGGCCCTCGACGGCGCCCTGCCCGGCGGCGCCGCGCCGAACGGCGGCACGGACGGCACCACGGCGGAGGACGGGGCGATGACAGGAACGGCGTCGGCGACGGGGGTGGTGCGGACCGGGCCGGCCGAGGACCTGACCCGCACCATGGCCGCGCACCGGGTGCCGGGCGCGGCGGTGGCCCTGCTCAGGGAAGGCCGGCTGGTGGGCGTGCAGGCGCACGGGGTGCGGTCGGCGGACGGCGGTCTGCCGGTGACGCTGCACACCCGCTTCCAGGCCGGGTCCGTCAGCAAGCAGGTCACCGCGTTCGCGGCGCTGCGCCTGGTCGCCCGCGGCGACCTGGACCTGGACGCGGACCTGGACCGCTACCTGGCCGGGCGGCGCGCGCCGCGCACCCCGGCCGGCGCCCCGGTCACGCTGCGCCACCTGCTGTCGAACACGGCGGGCTTCTCCAGCGCCGCGGCCACCTGGTGGCGGCCCGGGGAGCCGATGCCGGATCTGGACGCCGTCCTGGACGACGTCACCGCCGAGGACGAGCCGGGGGTCCGGTTCCGCAAGGCGGGCAGCCAGTGGGCGCTGGCCGAACGGCTGCTCATGGACGTCACCGGCCGGGACTTCCCCGACCTGGTGGACGAACTGGTGTTCGCGCCGCTCGCCATGGCGGACAGCTCCTTCACGCCGCCGCCGGACGGGACCGGGGCGCGCGACGACTGGGCCTGGGGCCACGACCAGCACGGGCGGCCGCTGCTGGACGGCTTCCGGGTGCGGCCGGTACGGGCCGGCAGCGGCCTGTGGTCCACCGCCGCCGACGTCGCCCAGCTCGCCGTGGAGATCCGCCAGGCCCATCTGGGCTGCTCCGACCTGCTGCCCGCCGCGCTGGCCACGCAGATGCTCACCGAGACCTTCCCCGGCAGCTTCTACGGTCTGGGCACGGTCGTCGACGGGTCGCTGGGCGAGCCGGAGTTCGGGCACGGCGGGCAGACCGCCGGGTTCCGCGCGCTGGTCTCGGTCCGGCTGCGGTCCGGCAGCGGCTGCGTGGTGCTGACCAACGGCGACGGCGGGAAGCACGTGCACAAGGCGGTCGCCGCGTCCCTGGGCCGCGAGCTGGTCGTCGCCGACGACTGACCCGCCGCGACGCCCCGCCGCCTGCCGCCGCCGCCGTCCGCCGCCGCGTCCCGCCACCGCGCCCCGCCGCCTGCCACCGCCTACCGCGGCGGCGTCACGGCCGGGAACCGGTGGTGTTACCGAACGGATAACGCGAGAATGGAGGCCCCGCATAGCTTCTACGCGAGCAGACGTTCATACATGCCAGACGGGGGGGGCGTCGCATGGACTTCCGAGTCCTCGGCCCAGTGGAAGCGCACAGGAACGGCTTACGGATCCCGCTCTCGGGCTCCAAGGTGCACACGGTGCTGGCGGCCCTGCTGCTCGCCAGGGGCCGCGTGGTGTCGGACAGCAGACTCAACTTCCTGCTCTGGGGCTGGAAACCGCCGGCCACCTCCGGAGCCCAGATCTACACGTACATGTCGCGGCTGCGGAAGCTGCTCGGTGACGAGGTGCGCATCGAGCGGCGGCCGCCCGGCTACCTCTTCCAGGCCCCGCACAGCGCGGTGGACCTGCTGGAGTTCGAGCGGCTCGACCGGCTCGGCCGGGCCGCCCTGGCCCGCGAGCACCACCAGGAGGCGGGGCGGCTGCTCGCCGAGGCACTCGGGCACTGGCGCGGCGGCGCCCTCGCCAACGTCACCGAGCACCTGGCCGACGCGGAGCTGCCGCAGCTGGAAGAGGCGCGGATGCACGCCCTGGAGAGCCGGATCGAGGCCGATCTGGCGCTGGGCCGGCACGAGCAGCTCACCGCCGAACTCACCGGCATGGTCGCCCAGTACCCGCTGCGCGAGAAGCTGCGCGCCCAGCTGATGACCGCCCTCTACCGCAGCGGCCGGCAGAGCGACGCCCTCCAGAGCTACTACGAGGGCCGCTCGCTGCTCGCCGAGCAGCTGGGCATCGACCCGGGCGAGGCGCTGGGCTCGACCTACGCGGCGATCCTGGAGGGCACCCGCGGGCCCGGTCCCGGCGGCGCCACCCGGCCCGTGCCGCAGCCTGCGGCCGCCGGCCGCACCCCGAGCACCCTGCCGCCGGACGTGGACGGTTTCGTCGGCCGCGACGGCGACGTACGGGCGCTGCGCACCCAGCTGGCCGAGTCGGCGGCGGGGCGGGCGCCGGGCCGGCTGCTGGTCACCGGCATGGCGGGGGTCGGCAAGACGGCCCTGGCCGTGCACGTCGCGCATCTGGCCGCCGACGACTTCGGCGACGGGCGGCTCTTCGCCGAACTGTCGGAGGCGGACGGCCGGCCCCGCCGCCCCCGCGACGTCCTCGCCGATCTCCTGCGCGACCTCGGCGAACACCTCGGCGAACACCTCGGCGAGCACCTCGGCGAGCGCCTTGGGGAGACCGGCGCCGGGCGGCCCGCCGCCGGGCCGGGCGCCGACCGCGCCACGTACGAGGACCTGGTCCGGCTGTGCCGGGCCCGCACCCGGGGCCGCCGGCTGCTGGTGGTGCTGGACGGCGCGGCCAAGGGGCGGCTGCTCGATCCGCTGCTGGCCGCCCTGCCGGACGCCGTGGTGCTGATCACCGGCCGCACCAGACTCACCCAGGTGACCGGCGCCCGCACCCTGGCGCTGGCGCCGCTCGCCGACGCGGCCGCCCTCGATCTGCTGGCCGCCGCGGCCGGCCGGGCCCGGCTGCTCGCCGAACCGGACGCCACGGACGACCTGATCGGCTACTGCGGCGGTCTGCCGCTGGCGCTGCGCATCGTCGGCAGCCGGCTCACCGCCCGCCCGTTCTGGCCGGTGGCCCGGCTCGCGCAGCGGCTGGCAGCGCCCGAGCTGCGGCTGCGCGAACTGTCCTTCGACGGCATGGACGTGGCCACGGCGCTCCAGCCGTCGCTGCACGCCCTGCCGGCGGCGGCCCGCACGGTGCTGGCGCGGCTCGCCGGCATCGGCGCCGAGCCCTTCCACGCCCACCGGGCATCCGGCCGCCTCGGTCTGGACGAGGCGGCCGCGGAGCAGTGGCTGGAGGAACTCGTGGACGGCGCGCTGCTCGACCTGTGCGGCGTGGACCTGCGCGGGCGTCCCCTCTACCGCTTCCACGGGCTGGTGCAACTGTTCGCCGCCGCGCAGCCCGTGCCGCCCCGCGTCTCCTCCTCGTCCCCCGCGGCCGGCTGACCGGCCCGCCGCGACCACCCGCACACACACGGCGGCCGCGGGGCCTGTCCGGCCCCGCGGCCGCCGTGCTGTGGAACGCGTCAGCGTTCAGGCCCTAGTGCCAGCTCTCGTCGTCGGAGCCGTACGCCCGGGCGGTGCGCGGGTGGATCACACGGATGCTCGTCATTTCTTCGTCCCCCCATGGAGTGGAATGCCGAGGCACACGTTAGAGCAATGCGCTTTCCCCTCATTATCGTTCAGCCTTCCGGGAGCGGAGTCATCTCCTCCTCGACCGGAAATCGACCGGTGTTTTCCTGCCCGTCAGTTCGTACTCGTCAGTTCGTACTCACCGGTTCGTACTCACCGGTTCGTACTCGTCGGTTCGTACCGGTCAGTTCGCACCGGGCAGTTCCGCGAGGGCGGTACGCGCCCGCCGCATCCACTCCTCCACACCGATACGCCCGAAGTCCGCCAATGCGCCCGCGAAATTGCGCCGGGCCTCGTCGGGATCGTCGCATTTCCGGGCAGCCGTGCCGAGGGCGAGTTTGATACGGCCCTCGACGAGCGGGCTGTCCACCAGCGCGGCGACCTCCGTGGCCCGGCGCAGCGTGGCCCGGGCCTGCCGCCACCGTCCGGCGCCCATCCGGGCCTCGCCGAGGGCCAGCAGCCCGTGGGCCAGGCCGAGGGTGTCCATCTGGCCCCGCACGATGTGGATGACCCGCAGCAGGGCCTCCTCGGCGAGGTCGTACTCCTGGCGGGCCAGGTGCACCCGGGCGAGGCGGTGGGTGCCCAGCGCCAGGCTGCGGGCGCCGCCCTCGCCGATCGCGGCGGAGACCCGCACCGATTCCTCGCTCAGCCGCTGCGCCTCGTCGACATCCCCCTGGTCAAGGCGTATTTGCGCCATGTTGTTCAGTACATGGGCCTCCGAGGAGCGGTCGCCGACCTGCCGGAAGACGGCCAGCGCCGCCGTGCTGTGCCGCATCGCGGAGTCCAGCTCGCCGCGCATCTCATCGATCATCGCCATGTTGCGCAGCACCAGTGCCCCGCCGTGCGCCTCGCCCGCCCGTTCGTGCAGCCGCAGTGCCCGGGTGAACAGGTGGTAGGCGGTGGTGAAGTCCCGCAGCCGCATCTCCAGGGCGCCCAGCACGTGCAGCATGGCCGCCTCGCCCCGCGTGTTGCCCGCGGCGCGCACCGCGGCCAGCGAGCGCTCGGCGCACTCGCGCCAGTCGTCGAGGTAGTTGCGGGTCTCGAACAGGACCAGGACGCACAGGGTGAGGTCCCACGCCAGCTCGTCCTGGCCCGCGGCGGCCGCCCGGCCGACGAGCGCCGCCAGCGGGAGCCGTTCGGCCTCCAGCCAGTCCAGCGGCCGGGCCAGCAGCCGGTCGGTCAGCTCCGGCGACAGCGGGAGCTGGGCGACGGAGCCGTGGATGATGCTGAAGTCGCCGCCGTAGGAGCGCCGGTGGGCCTCGGCCGCCAAAAACAGGTAGGTGCGGTGGACCCGGTCCAGGACGGCGGCCCGCTCCCGCGCGCTCTCCTCCTCGGCGCGCTCCCGGGCGAACAGCCGCAGCAGGTTCTGGAACCGGTAGCGGGTGTGGCCG
Source organism: Streptomyces similanensis (assembly GCF_039543625.1). Taxonomy (NCBI): domain Bacteria; kingdom Bacillati; phylum Actinomycetota; class Actinomycetes; order Kitasatosporales; family Streptomycetaceae; genus Streptomyces; species Streptomyces similanensis. The sequence continues at coordinate 187,175 of NZ_BAABKC010000044.1, forward strand.
GCCACGTCGGGGCCGACGACGTCGAGGAACTGGGCGTCGACCAGCTCCTCGATGAGCCGTTCGCCGGTGCGCAGGTCGGTGTCGAGCAGGACGGCCGCCACCCAGGAGGTGAAGTCCGGCACGTCCAGCAGGCCCAGTCTTCGGTAGAGCTGCGCGGCCTGCCCGGCGAGCCCCTGGTAGGTGAGCGCGAAACTGGCTCTGACCTGCGAGGCGCCCTGGCTCAGCTCGTCCAGCCGGCTCCGTTCGTCGCTGAGCCGGCGCACCAGGTGGGCCACCGTCCAGTGCGGCTTGGAGGCGAGCCGGGCCCCGGCGATCCGCAGCGCCAGCGGCAGCAGGTCGCACAGCTCGGCCAGGGTGACGATGGCGCCCGGCTCGGCCGCGACGCGCTCCTCGCCCACGATCCGGCCCAGCAGCTCGACCGCCTCGTGCGGGGACAGCGGCCCGAGCCGCACCCAGGCCCGCGGCGGCCACGCCACCAGCTCGGGCAGCTGCTCGCGGCCTGTGACCAGCACGCAGCAGCCGGCGCCGCTGGGCAGCAGCGGGCGCACCTGGGCGTCGCTGCGAACGTTGTCGAGGACGACGAGCACCCGCCGGTCCGCGAGCAGGCTCCGGTAGAGCGCCGCCCGCTCCTCGGGGGCCGCCGGGATCTGGGCGGTGGGCACGGACAGGGACCGCAGGAAGCGGCCGAGGACCTCGTCGGCCGTGGTCGGTTCGAGGTGCTCGTCGTAGCCGTGCAGGTCGGCGAAGAGCTGGCCGTCGGGGAAGAGGTCCGCGACGCTGTGCCCCCAGTGCACCGCCAGGCTGGTCTTGCCGATGCCGGCGACGCCGGTGATCAGCCCGGTGGCCGGGCCGCCCGCGGTGCTGTCCGCGTCGAGCAGCCGGCCCAGCTGCGCCAGCTCCTCCTTGCGGCCGGCCAGCCTCGGCACGTCCGGCGGCAGTTCCAGCGGGTCGCCGACCGGCGTGGGCGGCGCCACCGGCTCGGTGTCCGGCTCGGGCGCCGACAGCGACGGCCGGTCCTGGAGGATCGCCTGGTGCAGCTCGGTGAGGGCCGGGCCCGGCTCGATGCCGAGTTCCTCCATCAGCCACCGCCGCCCCTCCTGGAAGGTCTCCAGCGCCTCGGCGCGCCGGCCGGAGCGGTACTGGGCGGTGATCAGCTGGTGGCGGGCGCGCTCGCGCAGCGGATGGCTGCGGACCATCGCCGCCAGGTCGGGCAGGGCCCGCTGGTGGTCGCCGAGCTGGAGCCGCACCTGCGTGGCGTTCTCGAAGGTGTTGAGCCGCAGTTCCTCCAGGCGCTGCGCCTCGTCCTCCACCCGGTGCCCGGTCACTCCGGCGAGCGGCCGGCCGCGCCACAGCCTGAGCGCCTCGGTGTAGGCGCGGGACGCCTCGGCCAGCCGTTCCCCGCGCACCGCCGCGTCGGCGCCGGCGACCAGGTCGGCGAACTCGGCGGTGTCCAGCGAGTGCCGGCCAAGACGCAGCAGGTAGCCGGGATGCGCGGTGACGATGACCTCATCGGGGCAGCCGGCGTTCTTGAACGCCTTGCGCAGCGCGGCGATGCAGATGGAGACCTGGGTGCGTGCCGTGGCGGGCGGGTGCTCGTTCCACACCGCCTCTATCAGCGAGTCCACCGACACCACATGCCCCGGCGCCAGCAGCAGAACGGTCAGGATGGTGCGGTGCCGGCGTCCGCCCAGGGGGACGGGGACCTCCCCGGCACGTACTTCGAGCGGTCCGAGAACGCGGAATTCCAGCCGCTTTTCCATGCTGCCCATGACCCCCGTGCTCCCCGGACGGCGGAAGCGGTAGTCCGATCGCCCCGATTGCCGTCAGAATCCGGACGGCCTGCCCCTGGCGCCAACAATACGACGACGAAAGTGGCTACTGAACAGTACTGCGCGGATGACCGACGGTAAGGGCAGCACATCCGGTCGAAAGGAGCCCCCGACCGAAAGGTGTCGGCACCGAATGTGAGCCCTGTTCAGTTTTTCGGCGGTGTCTTCCAGCCGAATTCGGGCCGCTTGCGGAAGAAACCCCGGGGCGCGCGGAACCCGCGGCCGAGGCATCCGGTCCGCGCTCAGCGCACCCGCACGTCCAGCCCCTCCAGCCCCCGGATCACGAAGTTCGGGCCGCGCCGCGGCTCGGCGGCCGGGGCGAGGGCCGGGGCGCGGTCCAGCAGGGCGGCCATGGAGGCGGCCAGCTCGATCCGGGCCAGCGGGGCGCCGATGCAGTAGTGGATGCCCGCGCTGAAGGAGATGTGCGGGTTGTCGCCGCGGGCCAGGTCCAGCCGCTCCGGGGCCGCGAAGACCTCCGGGTCGTGGTTGGCCGAACCGAACAGCAGGGCGACCTCCGCGCCCCTGGGGATCACCGTGCCGTCGATCTCGATGTCCTCCAGCACCCACCGTTCGAAGAGCTGGAGCGGCGTGTCGTAGCGCATCAGCTCCTCCACGGCCGTCGGGATCAGCGTGTGGTCGGCGCGCAGGGCGGCCAGCTGGTCCGGGTTGCGGAACAGCGCCCACCAGCCGTTGACCGTCGCGTTCACGGTGGCCTCGTGGCCGGCGTTCAGCAGCAGCACCGCGGTGGAGATCATCTCCTGTTCGGTGAGCCGGTCGCCCTCGTCGTGCGCCGCGATCAGCCCGGAGACCAGGTCGTCGCCCGGCCGGGCCCGGCGGGCCGCGATCAGCTCGCGCAGATAGCCGGAGAACTCCACCGACGCCCGCACCGCCCGCTCAGCCGTCTCCTCGGACGGGTTCAGCTCGTACATCCCGCAGATCGCCGCCGACCAGGGCCGCAGCAGCCGCCGGTCCTGCTCGGGGATGCCCAGCATCTCGGCGATCACCGCCACCGGCAGCGGTTCGGCGACGTCCGCCAGCAGATCGCCGCCGCCGGCCTCCACGAGCCGGGACACCAGCTCACCGGCGAGCGTCCGGACGTACGGCTTGAGGCGCTCCACCGTCCGCGGCGTGAACGCCTTGGACACCAGGCGCCGGATGCGGGTGTGGTCCGGCGGCTCCAGGTCGAGCATCCCGTGGTCGTTGAGGACGTGGAACGGCTCGTGCGCGGCCGGGGGCGGGGTGCGGCCGAACTCCTCGTGCGAGAACCGGTGCTGATAGGTGCGGCCCAGCCGCCGGTCCCGCAGCAGCGCCGAGACGTCCGCGTGGCGCGGCACCAGCCACTGCCCGGTGGGCTCGTAGCGCAGCACCCGCCCGCGGGCGCGCAGCTCGGCGTAGGCGGGATAGGGGTCGGCGACGAACGCCGGGTCCCAGGGGTCGAAGGCAGCCGTCATGAACGGACGATAGGCCGCCACCCCGCCCCGTGCCCATCCCCTACCGGGGGCGCCGCTTGACGGACTCGACGAACGCGGCGAAGGAGGCGGCGGGAACGGAGAGGAGGGCGCGGGCGGGGGCTTTGGAGTCACGGATCGCTACGCGGGCGGGAAGGACAGCGACCTCGACACAGGTGTTGCCCTCGCCGCCCCCGGAGTAGCTGGACTTCCTCCAGTCCACCAACGCTCCTTCGTCACACAGCCGGCCGGGAGTACCGCTTCACGGACTCGACGAAGACGCCGAAGGAAGCGGCAGGCACGGAGAGGACCGCGCGGGCAGGGGCCTTGGAATCACGGATGGCCACGCGGGAGGGGAGGGCGGCGACCTCGACGCACGTGTCGCCTTCACCGCCGTCGGAGTACGTCGACTTACGCCACTTCATCAGCGCTCCTTCGTCACTCGGCCGGCTGGTGGTACCGCTTCACGGACTCGATGAACGAGGCGAAGGAAGCGGCGGGAACGGAGAGGACGGCGCGGGCGGGGGCCTTGGAGTCACGGATGGCTATCCGAGCGGGGAGGGCGGCGATCTCTACGCAGGTGTCGCCGTCGCCGCCGCCTGAGTAGGTGGACTTGTGCCAGCGCGGGGCCTCGGTCATGGCTCGGCTCACAGCTCCTTCGTCAAGCGGTGGATGAAGTCCCGCGACGCGGCAGAGTCCAGCGACGCGCTCTGGATTCTACGAAACAGTGTCCGAAGCTGCTTCAGTTGTGCGTCCGCGTCGATGAACGCGACACCAGTGGGAGCGTCCCGAAGACCAGTGTCCAGCTTGGGCAGAGGGCCGCCCGCGTACATCATCGAGATCCCCGCACCGCCGAAGCCGTCCTGATCGAACGGGATGACCCTGACCTTGGCGTGGCCCTCTTCGATCCGGTTGAGGACTTGCTGGAGTTGAGCACGCGAGGCATTGCGGTCGGCCACACGGACACGGAGAGCGCACTCGTGGATCAGTGTCTCGTAAGGGGTCGGAGTGCCGCCCTCGATCACAACACGTCGCTTCATCCGGTGTTCCACCCGAGGTTCCAGCTCACTCGCGGGCATGGCGGGGTGAACGTAGGTGTAGAGCGCCCGAGCGTACTCAGCAGTTTGCAGAAGCCCTGGGACGTGAGTGATGACGACCTCGCGCAAGAACGTCGCGTGATACTCGGCCTCAGCCGTGTCCTGAAACACCGGCGGCAGCACTCCCCGGTACCTCTCCCACCAGCCACGCGTGCGGTCGGTCGCCATCGCCACGAGTGCGTCGATCAACGCCTCGTCCGTACACGCGTAGTGGGCCGCGAGCCGCCGCACTCGTTCCTCGCTGACACCAGCGAACCCCAGTTCCATCTGACTGATCTGGGCGGATGTCGAGTTCAGCAGTTGCGCTGCCTCGCGCGCCTTCAGCCCGGCCGCCTCCCGTAGGCGCCGCAGCTCGGTACCCAGTCGCACTTGCCGTGCGGTGGCGTGACTCCTCAGCGGCACCCGCTCTCCTCAAGTAGGCGTGCCTCGTTCGAGCGTCAGAATACGGCAGGCGGGTGCGCGGGCAATATTTATTGCCCTACCGTCAGTGACGCGACGCACACGCTGTGGCACCCCGGGGCACCGGAAGCGCACCGCTCCGTCCTGCCATGGCGGGTGCGGCAATGCCACCGACCGAAGGCCGCCACCCTCCCACCTCATCGAACCGGAGCCGACGCATGCCCGAAAACGCGCCCTGGGAGTACTCCCTCTACATCCCGAACGATCCCCGCGCCGTCACCATCTGTCGCCGCACCCTCCGTCTGATCCTCACGATGCACGGACTGATCCGCCTTGTCGACGCCGCCGAGCTGCTCGCGGCGGAGCTGGTCACCAACGCCGTGCTGCACACCGAGGGGCCTGCCGCGCTGCGGGTGCGCTGGTCGGGCACGGCGCTGCGGATCGGGGCGTGGGACGCGGACCCCGAACCGCCGGACGCGCCGGCGCGGTTGGCGGACCTCGGCGACGGCGAGACCGGCCGGGGGCTCGGCCTCGTACAGGCCTGCGCGGACGTATGGGGGTGGCATCCCCTCTCCAGGTTCGGCAACCGGGGCAAGTACGTGTGGTGCGAACTCGCCGCTCAGCCGGGTGTGACCAGCCGGGCCTCGTAGGCGAAGACCGCGGCCTGGGTGCGGTCCCGCAGGCCCAGCTTCACCAGGACGCGGCTGACGTGGGTCTTGACGGTGGACTCGGCGACCACCAGCCGGTCCGCGATCTCCAGGTTCGACAGGCCCTGCGCGATCAGCACCAGCACCTCCGTCTCCCGCTCCGTCAGCTCCCCGTACGCCGACCGGGCGACGGCCGACGGCCGGTACGTCCCGGACAGCTGGGTGAACTCGGTGATCAGCCGCCGGGTGACCGAAGGGGCGAGCAGCGCTTCCCCCGCGGCCACCACCCGCACCCCGTCGGCGAGCTGGCGCGCCGAGGCGTCCTTGAGCAGGAACCCGGACGCGCCCGCCCGCAGCGCCTGGTACACGTACTCGTCGAGGTCGAACGTGGTCAGCACCAGCACCTTCGCCGCACTGTCCGCCGCGACGATCTCCCGTGTCGCGTCGATGCCGTTCAGCTCGGGCATGCGGATGTCCATCAGCACGACGTCCGGGGCGAGTTCGCGCACCCGCTCCACCGCCTGGCGCCCGTTGACGGCCTCGCCGACGACCTCGATGCCGGGCATCGCGTTGAGCAGCACGGAGAAGCCCTCGCGCACCATCATCTGGTCGTCCGCGATGAGCACGCGGATCGCACCGGCCGTCATATCGCGCTCCCGGCGTCGTCCACGGCCCCGGACTCGACAGCCCCGGCGGCGGAGGTGGTTGGGGCGGCCGGGGAGGTTGGGGCAGCTGGGGCGGCCGGGGTGGCCGGCAGGAACACCGTCACCTCGTAGCCGCCCTCCCGCGTCGGCCCCGCCGTCATCTCGCCGTTCAGCATCGACACCCGCTCCCGCATCCCGGTGAGGCCGTGCCCCGCCCCCGGCGAGGGCCGGCCCGTGGACGGCGCGGGCGGCGGGTCGTTGACGACGCGCAGCCCGAGGCCGCCGATGACGTAGCCGATCTCCACCCGGGCGTCCGCGCCGGGCGCGTGGCGCAGCACGTTGCTCAGCGCCTCCTGCACGATCCGGTACGCCGACAGCTCGACGCCCTGCGGCAGTTCGCGCACCGCGCCGGTCACCGCCTTGGACACCGCCGGGCCGGCCCCGCGCACGTTGGCCAGCAGAGCGTCGAGGTCGGCGAGGGTGGGCTGCGGGGCGTCGGGCGCCGCGTAGTCCTCCGCGCGCACCACGCCGAGGACGCGGCGCAGCTCGGTCAGGGCGGCCACCGCGTTCTCCCGGATCGTGGCGAACGCCTTCTCCAGCTCGGGCGGCGGGTCCTGGACCCGGTAGGGGGCGGCCTCGGCCTGGATCGCGACCACGGACATGTGGTGGGCCACCACGTCGTGCAGCTCACGGGCGATCGTGGTGCGCTCCTCCAGCAGCGTGCGCCGGGAGCGCTCGTGCTCGGTCTCCGTCTGCTGCGCGGTCACCGTCCGCTCGGCCTCCTGGTGCACGTGCCGGACGGTGACGACCAGCAGCACCAGCGCGGACAGCACCAGCATCGCGGTGGAGTCGTTGTCGTAGTAGTAACCGCCGAGGGCCTGGGCGGCGGCGGCGTAGCACGCGGTGACGCCCCACATCCAGGCCGCCGTGCGCGGCCGGGTGCGTACGGCCACGACGGTGAGGACCGTCAGGTGCGCCGCGAAGGCGGGCGGCGACCAGGGCCGGCTGCCGTCCACGCCGGGCAGCGCCGACGTAACCGCGGTCGCCGCCAGGACCAGCCAGAACGCCCCGACCGGACGGACCAGGGTGAGCAGCACCGGAACGAGCAGCGCCAGCCCGTACACCGGGGCCGTCAGGTCGTTCGCGGCGGCCGTCGCGGCGATGAGCGCGATCACCGCGCCCGTCCCGCCCACCAGCAGGTGCGGCGCCCAGGCCGCGTACTCCCGCAGCCGCCCGGGCAGCCACCCGGTCAACGGGCCGTCGGTGCCGCGGCGGGGCAGCGGCCGGTAGGCGAAGGCGTCCTGGAACAGGCTCTGGCGCAGCCCGCGCAGGGCCTGCGCCGCCGCCCGGTACTCCGGGCTGCGCGGCTGGTACGGGGCGAACGCGTCGTCGGGCCGCGTCCGGGGCTGCGTCTGTGCCTGGGCCTGGGTGCGGGCCTGGGTCCGGGTCGTCTCGGTCACGGTGAAACGGTAGGCGGCGGCCGGGCCCGCGGTCGTCCTCAGTGAGGGGGTTCCACGGGGTCCGTCTCAGGTACTACGGGCCCGCCGCGTCCGGCGGACCGCAGCCCCGCGGACGCGCTCACCGGCCCGCCGGACGCACCGGCCCCGACTCGTACGCGTACACCGCCGCCTGGGTGCGGCCCCGCAGACCCAGCTTCACCAGGACGCGGCCCCCGCCCCTTCGCCTCACCCGTCCACCCTGGGGCCTCGCGTCCCGATCACCTCGGGCACGTCCAACAGGGCTGCCGGAGCGGGACGTTACGGTGCCCGGCGACTGCCCGGCGGCACGGGCGGCATCGACGCGAGCCGACGGACAGACGGGCGGACGGGCGAAGGCGCGCAGGCACGGCCCTCACCACGCCAGTTGGGCGATCTCCTCCGCGACCACCGCGCAGGCGTCCGCCGCCGGGTCGATCAGCGGGAAGTGGCCGACCTCCTCCAGCAGCGTCAGGCCCACCGGTTCGCCCGCCCGGGCCGCCGCGTCCGCGTACGCCTCCGCCACCGCCTGCGGCACCACCAGGTCCGCCCGGCCCTGCACCACCGTCGTCGCGATGCCGGTGGGCAGCAGCAGGGCCGGATCGGCGTAGGGCCGACGAGCGGCGAACTCCGCTTCCTCACCGAGCAATTGGAGGGCCGCCCCGCCGCACACGTCCAGCTTGCCCGCGGCCTCGAAGTCGGCGATGGGCGCGAGGGCGACCACGCCGCGCAGCGGGGCCGGGCCGCCGGTGCGCCAGGGGGCGTCGGCGGGCAGGACGTGCCGGGCCGCCGCCCACAGGGCGAGGTGGCCGCCCGCCGAGTGCCCGGTGAGCACCGTGCGCCGTACGTCCGCCTGCGGGAGCACCCGCTCGACCAGCGCGGGCAGCGCGTCCAGGGCGGCGGCCACGTCGTCGAAGGTGTCCGGCCAGCGGCCCGCGACCGGCGCCGCGCCGCCCTGACCGCCCGCCGCTCCGCGCCGGTACTCGACGTTGGCCACCGCGAAGCCGCGCCGCGCGAGGAAGTCCGCGAACGGGGTGACGTGCCGCCGGTCGTACGGGTCCCGCCACGCGCCGCCGTGCAGCACCACGACGAGCGGGGCCGAACCGGCGGGCGCCGGGCCGCCGGGGCCGCGCGGGGCGTAGAAGTCCACGACCTGGTCGGGGTGGTCGCCGTAGGCGGCGGTGCCGTCGGGCTCGACGGGCGCGTGCGAGAAGGCGGACGCCTCCTCGGCGGCGTCCCGCGCCGCCGGGTCGCCTGCGGCATCGCGGGGTACGGCGGCGTCCGGCATGGCTCCAACCTCTCAGCGGTGAAACGGCGTTGCGGCAAAACGGCGACGCAACGGAACCGGCGAACCGGGAGCGTGGCTCGGCGTCGGTTCAGCCGTTGGCGGGACGGTACCAGGCAGGTGACGTGCAGCGACACGCACGTACGCCCCCTGGACCGGAGCCCCCACCGAACCGACGCCCCGGCCGGAACGGGGACCGGACGCGACACCGGACGACGGACCGGACGCGACACCGGACGACGGGCCGGACACGACGCCGGGCGAGACGCCGGAGCGGGGGTCAGGCAAGGCGCAGGCGCGCGGGCCGGAGCGGGAACCGGGCGGGCCGGACGAGCGCCGGGCGAGCGAGCCGGAGCTGGGACCGGACGGGCGGGCCGGAGCGCGGGCCGGGCGAGACGGGCGCGGCCCCGCCCGGCCCCGCCCGGCCCCGCCGTGCCGGGCGGCGCAGGACCCCCGGCACCGCCGGGCCGGGTCCGGCGCCGGGGCCGCTGGGCCCGGCCCCCGCGTCGTCAGAACTCCTCCAGCACCTCCGCCAGCACCCGTGCCGCCCGTTCCGCGTCCGCGAAGCCGACGTACAGGGGGGTGAAGCCGAAGCGGAGGACGTCCGGGGGACGGAAGTCGCCGACCACCCCGCGTTCGATCAGCCGCCGCATCACCTCGCCCGCGTCCGCGCAACGCAGCGCCACCTGGCTGCCGCGTTCCGCGTGCGCCGCCGGGGTCAGCGACGTCACGCGCCCGGCGGGCACGTGCGCGGCCACGCACTCCAGGAAGAAGTCCGTCAGCGCCAGGGACTTGGCCCGCACCGCCTCGACCGACACCCCCTCCCACACGTCGAGCGCCGCCTCCAGGGCGAGCAGGGACAGGATGTCCGGGGTGCCCACCCGGCCGCGCACCGCGCCCTTGGCCGGCTCGTAGTCGGGCCGCATGCCGAACGGCTCGGCGTGCGAGTTCCAGCCCGGCAGCGGGGAGTCGAACCGCTCCTGGAGGTCGCCGCGCACGTACAGGAAGGCCGGTGAACCCGGCCCGCCGTTCAGGAACTTGTACGTGCAGCCGACCGCCAGCGCCACCCCGTGCTCGTCGAGACCGACCGGCAGCGCGCCCGCGCTGTGGCACAGGTCCCACACGGCGTACGCCCCCGCCGCGTGCACCGTCGCCGTGAGGGACGGCAGGTCGTGCAGGCGGCCGGTGCGGTAGTCGACGTGGTTGAGCAGGACGGCGGCGGTGCGCGCGGAGAGCGCCGCGGGCGCCTCGTGCGGCGCGACCGGCCGCACGGTGCAGCCCGTCAGCCGGGCCGCGGAGTGCGCGATGTAACCGTCGGTGGGGAAGGTCGCGGCGTCGACCAGGATCTCGTCCCGGCTCGCGCCGCCGTCCTCGCGGGCCATCCGCACCGCCGCCACCAGCGCCTTGAAGACGTTCACGCTGGTCGAGTCGCCGACCACGATCCGTCCCGGCGCGGCCCCGACCAGCGGGGCGATCCGGTCGCCGGTCCGCTCGGGCGCGGTCCACCAGCCGCTCTCGCCCCAGGACCGGATGCGCAGCTCGCCCCACTGCCGGCGCACCACGTCCGCGACCCGGTCCGGTACGCCCGCCGGGAGCGCGCCCAGCGAGTTGCCGTCCAGGTAGACGCCGTCGTCCAGGACGAACCGGTCGCGCAGCGGCGCGAGCGGATCGGCGGCGTCCAGCTCCGCCGCCCGGTCCGCCAGAGGTGAGGCCCCGGAGACCTCGGCCGGCTCCGTCAGCTCCGTGGGCTCAGACATGGGACCTCGCCGTCCACAGCTCGGGGAACACGGACTTCTGGGCCCGCTTCTCCAGCCAGGCCACGCCGGCCGAGCCGCCGGTGCCCGTCTTGGCGCCCATCGCGCGGCGGGTGGCGACGAGGTGGTCGTTGCGCCAGCGCCACACCAGTTCGGCGACGTCCGTCAGCGCCTCGCCGAGGCGGGCGAGTCCGTCGTCCGGGTCGCCGGCGTACAGCGCCGTCCAGACGGCCTCCACCTCCGGGGAGGGCTCGTAGCGCAGCGCCACGTCACGCCGCAGCACAGCCTCGGGTACGGCGTGCCCGTGCCGGGCGAGCAGCCGCAGCACCTCGTCGTACAGGCTCGGCTCGTGCAGCGCCTTCTCCAGCTCGGCGTGGACGCGCGGGGCGCCGCGGTGCGGGACGAGCATCGAGGCGGACTTGTCGCCGAGCAGGAACTCCAGGCGGCGGTACATCGCCGACTGGAAGCCGGAGCCCTCGCCGAGCGCGCCGCGGTAGCTGTTGAACTGGGCCGGGGTGAGCTGGCCGAGCGGCCGCCAGGAGGCGTTCAGCGCCTCCAGCTCCCGGACCGAACGCTTCAGCGCGGCGATCGCCGTCGGCACGTCGTCCGTGCGCAGGGCGTGCGCGGCGGTCTCCCACTCGTGCACGATGACGGTGAACCACAGCTCCATGACCTGGGTCGTGACCAGGAAGACCATCTCTCCGGGATCGTCGGAGAGGGTGTGCTGGAGGTGGGTGAGCACGTCCGCCTTGACGTAGTCCTCGTACGGCGTCGTGCCTTCGAAGTCGAGATGCGGGGTCTCGGGCTCAGCGGCGGCCTCGACGGGCCTGGCGGTCGGTTGAGCCTGGTGCGACATCGCTGTCTCCTGCATGTACTCCGGGTAGCGGTCCGCCCCTGCCGATGCCGGCACGGGGGCCCCGGTCCCCACCCGCATCCTGCGCAGCCGGGGCGCCGGAGCGCAAGGCAGGCCGTCCGGCCGGCGCCCCAGTGGCAGACTTCTGCCATGACGACGCACAAGAACCTGCTCGGCGGCCCGGACCCGACGTACCTCCCCGAGGACGAGGCCGCCCACCGCCTGCTGGCCGAGGAGTCCCGGCCCGCCGCCGAGGTCGCGGCCCAGCACCCGACCTACTCGCCGGCCTGGGCGGAACTCGCCGAGGAGGCGTACGCGGGCGGCCGGGTCGTCGAGTCGTACGCGTACGCGCGCACCGGCTACCACCGCGGGCTCGACCAGCTCCGCCGGGCCGGGTGGAAGGGCCACGGCCCCGTCCCCTGGGACCACCGCGCCAACCGCGGCTTCCTGCGCTGCCTGGCCGCCCTCGCCCGCGCCGCCACCGCGATCCAGGAAACGGAGGAGGCGGACCGCTGCCGCACCTTCCTCCGCGACAGCAGCGAGGAGGCTTACGCCGAGCTGAAGCCGTAACCCTGCCCGACCCACGGCCGACAGCGGGGACCCGGGAACGCAGCCCCTACCCACCCACCCACGCCACCCTCCCAGCCCGTCCGGCGTCTGAGGACAAGGCCGTTCAGGCCGACAGCGGGGGTCTGGGGGCGCAGACCCTGCCCACCCACCCACGCCACCCTCCCAGCCCGTCCGGCGTTTGAGGACGAGGCCGTTCAGGCCGACAGCGGGGGTCTGGGGGCGCGGCTCCCAGGGATGGGACGGGTAGGGGCGGCGGGGGCGAGGAAAAACCCGCCCCCTCACCGCCCCCGCCCCACCTCCAGCGGCGGACACGTCACAGACCCGTGCGTACGGCCCTCGGGCCGACGACACGCACGCGACGGCCGCCGCACCGTAGCGAAGGCGAGCCCCGCCCCCACCACCAACACCCCCGCACAGATCGGCATCGCCCGCCGGAACGCCGCGTCGAAGGCGTCCGCCGACCGGTACGCCTCCGGCCCCATCCCGGCCAGCAACGGCAGCGCGGCCACCGCGATCAGCCCCGCCGCACGCGCGGCCGCGTTGTTGACCCCGCTGGCAAGCCCCGCGTGGGACGCGTCCACGGACGCGAGCACGGTCGCGGTCAGCGGCGCGACCAGCGTCACCATCCCCGCCCCCATCACCAGCAGCGCGGGCAGCACGTCCGTCAGATAGTGCGCGTCCTTCCCCACCCGCAGCATCAGCAGCATCGCCGCCGCGCACAGCAGCGGCCCCACGGTGAGCGGCGCCCGGGGGCCGATCCGGTCGGCGAGGGCGCCCGAGCGGGCCGAGAACAGCAGCATGAGCACGGTCGTCGGCAGCAGCGCGGTACCCGCCCGCAGCGGCGAGTACCCCGCCACCACCTGGAGCTGGAGCGCGGTCAGGAAGAAGAAGCCGCCGAACGCCGCGTACACGCACAGGGTGACCAGGTTGACCGCGGTGAACTGGCGCGAGGCGAAGATGTCCGGCGGCAGCATCGGGTCCGGGCGCCGCTTCTCCACCCGCCAGAAGACGACGCCCGCCGCCACCCCGGCGATCCCGGCCACCGCGACGGCCGGCGAGCCGCCGGGCGCCTCGATGAGGGCGTACGTCACCAGCGCCAGGGCGACCGCCCCCAGGGCCGCCCCGGCGACGTCGAACCGGCCGTGCGGCCCGCCGGCCGAGGACTCGGGCACGTGCCGGACGGCGACGGGCGCGCACAGCAGCGCCAGCGGGACGTTGAGCAGGAACACCCAGCGCCAGCCGGGACCGTCCACGAGCCAGCCGCCGAGGAACGGCCCGACCGCCGCCCCGATGCCGCCGAACCCCGACCACAGACCGACCGCCCGCGCCCGGTCGTCCGGGTGGAAGGACGCCTGGATCAGCGCCAGCGAGCCGGGGGTGAGCAGCGCGCCGCCGACGCCCTGGAGGGCGCGCGCGGCGATCAGCACACCGGTGCCCGGGGCGAGGCCGCACAGCAGGGAGGCCGCCGCGAACCACACCACGCCGATCACGAAGATCTTCCGGCGGCCGTAGGCGTCGCCCAGCGAGCCGCCGAGCAGGATCAGCGCGGCCAGCGTCAGCATGTACGCGTTGACGGTCCACTGGAGGGCGGCCAGATCGGTGTCCAGGTCGCGGCCGATGCGCGGCAGGGCGACATTCACGACGGTCGAGTCCAGCAGGACCATGCTGGAGCCGAGCACGGTGGTGAACAGGATCCATCGGCCGGCCGGGCTGGAGATCCTGACGTCGGGCGACTTCTGCGAAGGGACCGCCATGCGGCGATCCTCCCCCGCCGGCCGCCGCCGGGCCATCCGAGAACCGGCCGGAACCGCCGCCCGCGGCTCTCCCGGCCCGTTCGCACGGAGGACCCGGCACCGAAGAAGGCACCGGGTCCGTCCGCTCGGAGTACCGCCTACTTGATGCGGGTGCCCGCCGAACGCAGGTGGCCGCACGCCTCGACCACCCGCGCCGACATGCCGGCCTCGGCCAGCTTGCCCCAGGTGCGCGGGTCGTACGTCTTCTTCGAGCCGACCTCGCCGTCGACCTTCAGGACGCCGTCGTAGTTCCTGAACATGTGGTCGACGACCGGACGCGTGAACGCGTACTGGGTGTCGGTGTCGATGTTCATCTTGACCACGCCGTTCTCCAGCGCGGTGCGGATCTCCTCCTCCGAGGAGCCGGAGCCGCCGTGGAAGACGAAGTCGAACGGCTGCGAGCCGGCCGGCCGGTCGTACTTCGCGGCCACGCCCTCGTTGAGCTCCTTCAGCAGCTCGGGACGGAGCACCACGTTGCCCGGCTTGTACACGCCGTGCACGTTGCCGAACGAGGCGGCCAGCAGGTAGCGGCCCTTCTCGCCCAGACCCAGCGCCTCGGCGGTGCGCACCGCGTCGTCGACCGTGGTGTAGAGGGAGTCGTTGATCTCGTGCGAGACGCCGTCCTCCTCGCCGCCGGTCGGGGTGATCTCGACCTCAAGGATGATCTTCGCGGCGCGGGCCTGCTCCAGCAGCTCCTGCGCGATCTGGAGGTTGTCGGCGAGGGTCTCGGCGGAGCCGTCCCACATGTGGGACTGGAACAGCGGGCTCAGACCGGCGTCGACGCGCTTCTTGGAGAGCGCGATCAGCGGACGCACGTACCCGTCGAGCTTGTCCTTGGGGCAGTGGTCGGTGTGCAGCGCGATGTTGACCGGGTACTTCTCGGCGACGATGTGCGCGAACTCGGCCAGGGCCACGGCGCCGGTGACCATGTCCTTGTCGTACTGGCCGCCCAGGAACTCGGCGCCACCCGTGGAGATCTGGACGATGCCGTCGCTCTCCGCCTCCGCGAATCCGCGCAGGGCCGCGTGCAGGGTCTGGGAGGACGTCACGTTGATGGCCGGGTAGGCGAACTTGCCTGCCTTCGCCCGGTCGAGCATCTCGTTGTAGACCTCGGGGGTTGCGATGGGCATCTGTCCGCTCCTTGTATGTGCGGGGTGCGTTCTGCGTGCTTACGGCCCTGACCTAGGGAGTGACGTCATCGTCGGCCCCATCTTCGCAGACATCGCCCGCCCTCACGGACACCCCGTCCAGCCTGTGGATAACAGGTCGCCTGTGGACGGCGGAGCGCGCCCCGCACTCCGCTCCGCGCGCCCCGCACCACCCCTCAACCCCGGCCGCCCGCCCGGCGGATCGAGCGGCCGGGCCGGCCGCCGGACCGGCCAGGCGGAACGCTGCGGCTCAGTCGAGGCCCAGCTCGTCCTTCGAGAACGCGAACACGTAGGGCACCCCGGCACCCGCCTGGATCTTCTCGGCCGCGCCCGTGGCCCGGTCGACGATCGTGGCGACCGCGACCACCTCGGCGCCCGCCTCCCGCACCGCCTCGACCGCGGTGAGCGGGGAGCCGCCGGTGGTGGACGTGTCCTCGACGACCAGGACCCGGCGGCCCCGGATCTCCGGCCCCTCCACGCGCCGCTGCATGCCGTGCGCCTTGGCGGCCTTGCGCACCACGAAGGCGTCCAGCTTCCGGCCGCGCGCGGCGGCGGCGTGCAGCATCGACGCCGCGACCGGGTCGGCGCCCATCGTCAGCCCGCCGACCGCGTCGAACTCGAACCCGGCCGTCAGGTCCAGCAGCACCTGGCCGACCAGCGGGGCCGCCTCGCCGTCCAGGGTGACCCGGCGCAGGTCCACGTAGTAGTCGGCTTCCAGACCCGACGACAGGGTCACCTTGCCGTGCACCACGGCCTTGTCCTTGATCTGCTGCAGCAGCTCGCCGCGAACGTCGCTCATGGCAGCCAGCTTAAGCGCGGCGCCAGGACCAGGTGGTCGTGGCCTCCAGCGGCTCCAGCGGCGTGACCAGGCGCGGATGGGTGTTCAGCCCGTTGGGCGGCCCGGTCTGCGGCTCCACGCACACGGCGGCCTCCTGCTCGTCGTAGACGACAACCCACTTCTCCGGACTGCGCACCGTCAGTTCGAGGCGCCCGGGCCACTCCACGGTGACGCCGACGCCGTCCGGCATCCCGAAGCAGTCGTCCCACGGACCCGGCGTCACCTCGATCCGGCGGCCGGTGGGCAGGTGGTCCTCGCCGCGCTCCTCCTGCCAGGCGGCCCGGAAGTCCAGCCGCGCGTCCGCGCCGGCCAGGTTCCGGTTGAACCACGGATGCCAGCCGATCTGCGCCGGGAAGGAGGACCCGTACGTCTCCACGGACATCGTCAGCGTCAGGGAGTCCTCGGTCAGGCCGACGACCTGGGTGATGCGGCCGGGGTAGGGCCACGGCTCGACGAGGTCGTACGTGATCACCGCCTCGTCCGCCGAGACCCGGGCGGTGCGCCAGGCGCCGTCGCGCGCGGTGCCGTGGATGGCGTGCGGCGGGGAGTTGAGCGGCATCCGGTGGACGGCGGCGCCGTCGCGGAACTCGCCGTTCCGGGTCCGTCCGCACCAGGGGACCATCGGGAAGCAGCCGAACCTGTCGCCCTGGCGCAGCAGCTCCAGACCGCCCACCCGGAGTCCGCCGACGCGGCCGCCGTTGCCCGGCTGAACGGTCGCTTCCGCGTCGCCCGCGGTCAGCATGATGTCTTCGTCACTCACGTGACGAGGCTACTGGGCCGAAAGGGGCGGCCGGTGCGCGCCGACGCCGGCCGGGGTGTCAGCGGCGGCGGCCGGAAGGCAGGACGACGGCGTCCGGGAGGTCAGCGGCGGCGGCGCAGCGCCCGGCCCACGACGATCGCCCCGGCCACCGCGAGGGCCGCGGCGGGCGCCGCCCAGCGCAGGGCGGAGCCGGCGGAGACGGTGAGCGGGGCGGGCACGGGCGCGTAACGGCCGCGCGGCGGCGCGTGGTCCACCTCCTCCGCGCTGCGGCCGATCATCGTGCGGCGCGCGTGCGCGGCCTCGGCGGGCGGTCCGGCGGCCTCGCCGAAACCCCCGGGCCCGACGGCCGCGGCCGCGCCACGCCTCCCGGCGCCCGCCTGCTCCTCCCCGTCGTAGGCCCCGTACCCGTCGTACTCGTCGGACTCGTCTTCATCGGAGCCGTCGGAGCCGTCGGAGCCGTCGGAGTCATGGGAGCCGTCGGGATCGTCGGAGCCGTCCTCGGCCGACGGGTCGAGGGAGGACGGCGGGACCTCGGTGTCGAAGACGGAGGCGCGTCCGACGGCGCGGTCGGCGGGCTCGGTGGGTTCGGCCGGGGGCGGTACGGGGGCGTCGTCCGCGTCCGGCGCGGCCTCGAAGTCGCCCGTCGCGAGCGGGGCGAAGTCCTCGGTGGCGAGCTCCTCCGGGGTCTCCGGCGTCTCCGGCGTCTCCGCCTCCGGTCCCGCGCCGGAACCAGGCCCAGCATCGGCACTTGGCCCCGCGCCGTGGTCCGGCCCCGCGCCGGCGCCCGGCCCCGTGTCGGCGCCCGGCCCCGCGTCGGGGTCCGGCCCCGCGGCCAGGTTCCGCGCGAACCGGTCCAGCAACCGCACGGCCGCCGCCCGCACGGCCTCCGGGTCCAGCTCGGCGACCCGCCCGTCGCCCGACGCCGTGCCCCGCACGCCCAGCGCCGTACCCCCGTCGGTCTCCCGCGGGCGCAGCGTGAGCGCGAGCTTCACCGCGCCGGCGCCGCGCGACTCGCCCGCCTCGCCCTCGACGGCGTACGAGCCGTCCTCGCGGGCGTGGACGCGCAGCGCACCCCGGTAGGTGATGGAGGTGCCGCCGATCCGCAGCTTCAGCCGGCCGGCGACGGGCTCGGCGCCCGCGTCCTGCTGGAACCCGGGCAGCGCCCGGGCGACCCGGTCGGGGTCGGCGAGCACCGCCCGCAGTCGCGGGACCGGAACCGGAACGAACACCTCGTGCTCCATGTCAGCCGACATTACCCAGTGACGGCCCCGAATACCCTCCCCCGTCCCCCCGACCGCTCCCGTCCCCCACCCCGCCCGGCCCGCTAGCCCTCCACCCCCGGCCGGACCAGCCCCGTCTCGTACGCCACTACCACCGCCTGCGCGCGGCTGGCCAGGTGGAGTTTGGCCATCGTGCGGTTGAGGTGGGTCTTGACGGTGGCCTCGCTGATGAAGAGGCGGTCGGCCGCCTCGGCGTTGGTCAGGCCCCGGGCGACCAGCTGGAGCACCTCGACCTCGCGGCCGGTCAGCGCGCGCAGGTCCGCCGGGGGCTCCGCGGGCGCCGGCGGGACGTCCGCGCGCTCCGTGAACGCCTCCACCAGCCGCCGGGTGACCACCGGGGCGAACAGGGAGTCGCCGCCGTGCACGGCGGCGACCGCCGCCAGCAGCCGTTCCGGGCCCGCGTCCTTCAGGAGGAACCCGGCGGCCCCGGCCCGCAGCGCGCCGTACACGTACTCGTCGAGGTCGAACGTGGTGAGGATGAGGATGCGGGGCGCGGGGTCCGCCGCGTCGGCGAGGATGCGCCGGGTCGCCTCGATGCCCGTCAGCCCGGGCATGCGGATGTCCATGAGGATGACGTCCGGACGGGTGCGCGCGGCCAGGGCCACCGCCTCCGCGCCGTCCGCGGCCTCCGCGACGACCTCCATGCCGGGGGCGGCGCGCAGCAGCGCGACCAGTCCGCTGCGCACGAGGAACTGGTCGTCGACCACCAGCACTCTGATCATTCCGTGACGGCGTCTCCCCGGCGTGCGGCCTGCTCCGACGTCGGAAGGGTCAGCCGCACGCCGAATCCCCCCTCGCGCCGCGGGCCGACGGCGATCGTCCCGCCGTAGAGCTTGGCGCGCTCGCGCATGCCGATCAACCCGTGGCCGCCGGACCGGCGCATTCTGTCCGGATCCACCCCCTTCCCCACTCCCATCCCCACCCCCTTCCCCCGCTCCCGGCCGCCGTCCCGGCCCTGCCCGCGGCCCTGCTCCCTGCCGTGCCGGGCGCCCGGGCCGCTCCCGTCGTCGGTGACCGACACCCGTATCTCACCCGCGCCGTAGGCGAGTTCCACGGCGGCGCGGCTGCCCGGGGCGTGCTTGAGGACGTTCGTCAGGGCTTCCTGGACCACCCGGTAGACGCACAGCTGCATCCCGGACGGCAGCGCGCGCGGCGCGCCGCGCACCCGCAGCTCGACCGGTACGCCGCCGGACCGGACCCGCTCGACCATCTCCTCCAGCCGGTCGAGGCCGGGCGTCGGCTCGTCCGCGGCGCCCTCCCGCGGGACGTGCGGATCGTCCGCGCGCAGCAGTCCGAGCATGCGGCGCAGCTCGGTCAGCGCCTCGCCGCTCGCACTGCCGATGGTGGTGAGCGCGGCGCGCGCGGTGGGCGCGTCGGAGTCGAAGACGAACCGGGCCAGGCCCACCTGGACGTTGATGACGGCCATGTGGTGGGCGACCACGTCGTGCAGTTCGCGCGCGATCCTGACCCGTTCCTCGGCGACCTCGCGCCGGGCCCGTTCGGCCTGCTCGGCGCGCAGCCGCACGGTCAGCTCGGCGCTCCTGCGGGCGAGGTGGCCGAACCACCACAGCGCCAGCGGGTAGCCGATCGCCTGGCCGACGACCGACGCCAGCATGTCGGAGTGGCTGTACACGCCGGCGTAGATCCACACGCCGCCCATCAGGGCCGCGCACCACGCGGTGGTCCGAGGGGGCCGGGTGCCGGCCACCATGTAGAGGGCGACCATGGCGGCCGGGGAGTTGACCACCGGCCAGTTGCCGAGGGCGATGTACAGGGACCACCACAGGTGGACGGAGAGCAGGACGGCGACCGGGGCCCGGGTGCACAGGGCGAGCGGCAGGTTGGTCAGGGCGACCAGCGCCCAGGCGTACGCGTCGAGCGGGGGCCACTTCTGCGCGCCGGCCTCCATGCCGAGCAGACACGCGACGGCCGTCGGCACCAGGGCCGTCAGGCCGTCGACCACGAGGGGGTGGATCCGCACCGCCGCAGCGTAGACCCGGTACGGGCCCGGCGGCGTCAACCTTTCGCGGTACCGCGGGAGTTTGCCGGGACCGGGCGGCTACCGCGCCGGTCGGCGGCGGTCTCCACCCGGCGCGGGATGCGCGGCCCGGCCGTCCGGCCGTACGTTCTCGGTGCGCCGGCCGAGCGGCGGGGCTCCGCGCCACCGGCCGGGGGGCCGCCGCGGGGGAGGCGGCCCGGCGGTCCGTTCCGCTTCGGGGGAGGGACGGGCCGCCGGGCCGCGCACGGTGCTCCGGGTCCGGGCGGTACGGCCGCTCAGCCGGCGTAGCGGGGGTGGACCAGGGTCGACGGGGGCAGGCCGGAGATCCGGGTGCGGGCGGCGGCGCGGGCGTCCGCGGCGAGCGCGGCGGGGGTGAGCGTGCGCGGGCGGGCGGCCCGCGGGTCCAGGGCGAGGCGGGGCGGGGTGCGGGCGGCCAGTACGAAGCCCCAGTCGCCCGGGGCGCTGCGGGCGCCCGTCGCCCGGTCGGGACCGGCGGCGAACGGGGAGCCGCGGCCGTCCACCCGGTAGGGGGCGGTGCGCAGACCGGCGGCGCGGATCGTCGCCTCCACCGTCCAGAAGACGCCGGGCCGGGAGGCGACCGGCCCCGCGTGCACCGCCAGCCGGCCGCCGGGCGCCAGGGCGCGGCGGGCCAGGTCGTAGAACTCGCGCGAGTACAGCTTGGTGCTGGCCGTGATGCCCGGATCGGGCAGGTCCGCGATCACCACGTCGTACGCCGCCGGCTCCATCGTGCGCAGCCGGGCGAAGGCGTCGGCGGTGCGCACCCGGACGCGCCGGTCGTCGTAGACGTGTCCGTTCAGCCGGGTCAGGGCCGGGTCGGTGCGGGCCAGGCGGACGACGGCCGGGTCGAGTTCGACGACGTCCACCCGCTCCACGCCCGGGTGGAGCAGCACCTCGCGGGCGGCCAGTCCGTCGCCGCCGCCGAGGATGAGCACCCGCGCGTGCGGGCCGGTCATCGCGGGCCGCACCAGCGCCTCGTGGTAGCGGCGCTCGTCCTGGCCGCCGACCCGCAGCCGCCCGTCGAGGAACAGGTCCAGCGGACGGCCGCCGGTGCCGCCGGTCAGGACGATCTCCTGGACGCCGGTCCGCAGCGCCACCCGCACGCCGTCGCCGTACACCGCCTGCCGGGCGGCCTGTTCGAAGGCGCCGACGCCGGCGGCGGCCGCGGCGAGCAGCCCGAGCACGGCGAGGTTGGCGGCGAGCAGCAGCCGGCGGCCGCGCGGGGTGAGGTCGCGCCGGAACAGGCCGAGGACGAGGGTGCCGCCGGCCAGTACGTTGACCGCGCCGGTGAGCAGCGCGCCGGTCAGCTGGCCGAGCAGCGGCAGCAGCAGGAAGGGGAAGGCGAGGCCGCCGACGAGCGCGCCGACGTAGTCGGCGGCGAACAGGTCGGCGACCGCGCCGCCCGCGTCCTGGCGGCGGATGCGCTGGATCAGCTCCATCAGCAGCGGCACCTCGGCGCCGATCAGCAGGCCGATGGCGAGCGAGAAGGCGACCAGCAGACAGCGCGGTCCGGCCACCCACAGGCCGCCCCAGGCGCCGGTCCAGGCGAAGACGGCGTAGAGCGCCATGGCGCTGCACCCGCCGACCAGTGCGAGCGTCGCCTCGATCGCGCCGAAGCCGACGGCGGCGTGCCGGCGCAGCCGCTTGGCGCCGAGCGAGCCGATGCCCATCGCGAACACCATCACGGACAGCACGACGGACGCCTGGGTGACCGAGTCGCCCATCAGGTACGAGGCGAGGGCGACCAGTTCGAGTTCGTACACCAGTCCGCAGGCCGCGCAGACGAAGACGCCGGCGAGGACGAGGAACCGGCCGGTGCCCGGCCGGACGGGCAGCCGGGCGGGTGGCCGCTCGGGGCCGCTCCTCGGGGGCGCCGGGCGGGGCGGGGCCGGGGCGTGCGGTTCGATCACGACTGCGACGTTACGTCACGGGCACGCCACGCTTCGTCACCCACACGTGTGGAAAGCACGGCGTCCGCGCGTTCCGTGTTTGAACGTGTGAACGCGTGAGCGCGAGGGCGTGCGGGCGCGTGGCCGTGCGGGCGTGTGGCCGTGCGGGCGGGCGTGCGGCCGTGCGGGCCGGCTCAGTTGACGGGCAGGGGCACCGGCGCGGACCGGCGCGCGCCGACCCGGGTGCGGGTCGCCACCAGCTGGCCGTCCTGCGGGTAGGCGTGCCAGGTGCGCCAGTGCACCTGGCCCTCCCGCCGCTGCGCCAGCATGGCGGTGAACGCGTGCGGACTGCCCGGGAAGACGCCGGCCAGGCCGTGCGGGTGGTCGCAGACCAGGGCCAGCAGTTCCTGGGCGCGCCCGGCGAAAGAGCCCGGCGACAGTTCCTCGACCCGCGCGGCGAACTGGTACTCCCAGTCGCCGACCCGCTTGGCGACGCCGAGCGGAAGGGGCGTGCTGGACCCCTTGATGCACGCCACCGTCTCCGAGCAGACGCCCCGCTCCTCCTCAAGAAGCACCTGGTGGGAGGCGCCGAGAAGCCGCAACTGGAGCTTGGCGCCGGACAGTTCGAGGTCGAGTGCGGCCAGTGCGGGCAGCGGCTCGCGCCCCAGCGCCCAGGCCAGGTCGGCCGCGCGCGTGTCGGTGTAGGAGGTGTTCAGGGTCGTGAGCATGGATCGGCTCCGCTAGCACGCTTAAGAAAGGGGGTCCAGGAGGCCGGCGCACCCCGGACGACACGGGGGGACGGCCCGGTCAGCCCAGTTCAGAAGGGGTGTGAGCAGGACATCCAGGGGGCTGCGTCGGCACTTTAGAGGGAACCACGAACGGCGGGGCCGCCACAGCTTTTTTACCCAACTTCGTGCGGTTTCCATCCCTCAGAGGGCCTGTCAGCTCAACTGTTCAACTACGGCGTACGCCAGGGCGTACACAGCGGCGCACTTTTCGACGCGCACCGGGCCGGACATGGGGGTCACCCTTCCGCTTCCCCGACGGGAACTCCGCTCCCCGGAAGAGGAGTTGCCGCTTCTCACAACCCCCACCGCCCTGACGGCCGCCCCACCGCCCCCGACATCCGCCCCGCCGCCCCCGTCAGCTGCCCCCGCCGCAGCCGCCCCCGCACGAGGAACCGCCCCCGCAGGAGCTGCCGCCGCCGCAGGAGGAGTTCCCCCCGCAGGAGTGGCCGCCCGAGTGGTGGCCGTGGTGCCCTCCGGAGTGGTGGCCGCCGGACGACGAACCGCTGTCGCCCGAGGCCCACCACCCGGCGCCCCCGCCGCCCGCCGCGCTCCCGCTGCTGTAGGCCCGCGTCCGCCGCCCCTTCGCGGACCGGCGCCCGCGCCCGCTCCCCCGCGCGACGGCG
The DNA here is from genome assembly GCF_039543625.1 of Streptomyces similanensis. NCBI lineage: Bacteria > Bacillati > Actinomycetota > Actinomycetes > Kitasatosporales > Streptomycetaceae > Streptomyces > Streptomyces similanensis. Next base: position 210,312 of record NZ_BAABKC010000044.1, read on the forward strand.
CCCAGGAACACCATCGCGATCACCGCCAGGACTATCGCGAAGACCATGGCGTCACGCTCCTTCCGCTCCCCCGGGAGACCCCCGGGGACGCCCCCCGTGGGCGACACGCTCGCTGCGTGCCCCGGATATCCCCGGCCGCCGCCCGGGCCAAAGCACACTTGAGGAACTCCAGAGCTTCGGCGCAGGATGGCCGGCATGACCTCCAGCGCACGCCCGCTCCTCAACCGCCGGCTCGCCGAGTTCGGGACGACGATCTTCGCCGAGATGTCCGCCCTGGCCGCGGCCACCGGCGCGATCAACCTGGGCCAGGGCTTCCCCGACACCGACGGCCCCGAGGAGATCCGGGAGGCGGCGGTACGGGCGCTGCGCGAGGGGCGCGGCAACCAGTACCCGCCGGGCCCCGGCGTCCCCGAACTGCGCACGGCCGTCGCCGCGCACCAGCTGCGCCGCTACGGACTCTCCTACGACCCGGACACCGAGGTGCTGGTCACGGCGGGCGCCACCGAGGCGATCGCGGCCGCGCTGCTGGCCCTGGTGGAACCGGGCGACGAGGTGATCGCCCTGGAGCCGTACTACGACTCCTACGCGGCGTGCATCGCCATGGCGGGCGGCCGGCGGGTGCCGGTGACGCTGCGGCCGCACGAGGGCGCGTTCCGCCTCGACCTGGACGAGCTGCGCGCGGCCGTGACCGACCGGACCCGGCTGCTGCTGCTGAACACCCCGCACAACCCGACCGGCACGGTGCTCACCCGCGAGGAGCTGACGGCGATCGCCGCGCTGGCCGTCGAACGCGACCTGCTGGTGGTCACCGACGAGGTGTACGAACACCTGGTCTTCGACGACGCCGAGCACATCCCGCTGGCCACCCTGCCGGGCATGCGCGAGCGCACGGTGACGATCGGCTCGGCGGGCAAGACGTTCTCCTTCACCGGCTGGAAGGTCGGCTGGGTCAATCCTGATTCGCCGACCTATTGGACACTGGCCGCGTGACCGTCCGCCCGGCATCGGCCAGGATGGCGCGCGAAGCACCGACGGACACGGGTGAGGACGGTGGAGACATGAGCGGCAGGCCGCTGCTGAACCGCAGGCTGGACGGGCTCGGGACGACGATCTTCGCGGAGATGTCGGCACTGGCGACAGCGACGGGCGCGATCAACCTGGGTCAGGGCTTTCCGGACACGGACGGCCCGGAGTCCGTACGCGAGGCCGCCGTACGAGCGCTGCGCGACGGCCGCGGCAACCAGTACCCGCCGGGCCCCGGCATCCCGGAACTCCGCCAGGCGATCGCCGACCACCAGCGCCGCTTCTACGGCCTGAGCCTCGACCCGGACACCGAGGTCCTGGTCACCGCGGGCGCGACGGAGGCGATCGCGGCGACCATGCTCGCGCTGCTGGAGCCCGGTGACGAGGTGATCGCCTTCGAGCCCTTCTACGACTCCTACGCGGCCTGCATCGCCATGGCCGGCGCGAAGCGCGTCCCGCTCACCCTGCGCGCCCCGTCCTTCCGCCCCGACCTGGACGAGCTGCGGTCCAAGATCACCCCGCAGACCCGCCTCCTGCTCCTCAACACCCCGCACAACCCGACCGGGATGGTCCTCACCGCCGACGAGCAGAGCGCCATCGCCGCGCTCGCTGTCGAGCACGACCTGCTCGTGGTCACCGACGAGGTGTACGAGCACCTGGTCTTCGACGACGCCGCCCATGTCCCGATCGCCACGCTCCCCGGCATGCGCGAGCGCACCGTCTCCATCTCCTCCGCCGGCAAGACCTTCTCCTTCACCGGATGGAAGGTTGGCTGGGTCGTGGCGGACGGCCCGCTCGTCTCCGCGGTCCGGACCGCAAAGCAGTACCTGACGTACGTCAGCGCGGGCCCCTTCCAGTACGCCGTCGCCGAAGCGCTTCGCCTCCCCGACTCGTACTTCGACGGCTTCCGTACCGACCTGCAACGCAAGCGCGACCTGCTCGGCGACGGCCTGCGCGCGGCCGGCTTCGATGTCTACCAGCCGGAGGGCACGTACTTCATCACCACCGACATCACCCCCTTCGGCGAGAAGGACGCCTACGCCTTCTGCCGCGCCCTCCCCGAACGCTGCGGCGTCGTCGCCATCCCCAACTCCGTCTTCTACGACGACCCCGACGCCGGCCGCAGCCAGGTCCGCTTCACCTTCTGCAAGAAGGACGACGTCCTCCACGAGGCTGCCAGTCGGCTGCGACACCTGGCGGCCTGAACCCACTCCGCGCTCTGTCCCGAGTGAGGTTCGGGCGGGTCCTGGTCCCTCTTGAGGACCCGCCTGTCACAGAGGGTGACGCTCCTGGACGGTTGATCGCCGGAACGGTCAGGACAGCCCACCATGAAGGTGGGCAAACTGCGATTGTGATACGCGAACCAGCAGAACTGCAGATCGATGACGACGGCCGCGTGTCCCTGCCGCTAGGGCTCCTTGCGGAGGCGGGGCAGGATGCAGGCGGCCGGATCCTGGCGTTCAGCGACGGCGACGGACGCATTGTGCTGCAGCGAGAGGCAGACGCCTTCAGGGCACTGCTGCAGCACGGGACTCTGTGAGTGGGGATCCCATCGCCAGGCCACTCCCGTTGCAGCGCTCGGGGATCGTCGGGGGCTGGGTGGCGTCGGTGTGTAAGAGGCTCGCGACCGCCCGCCCTCGCCACAGGGAAGCGCCGAGAATGGAGGTGGACGGACAGGAAAGCGGTCCTCGCCAGGCGGGGCCCCGGAGGAAGCTGTCTCTGAGCTGCTGAGATATGAGCGAGCAAGAGCTATCAAAAACGCCGGCCGAGCGGTGGACACCGCCGGAGGGGTCGTGGGCGTCGTCGGCCGCGATCCGGCGAAGCATGCTGGGCAACCGAAGCCGTGATACTGCGCCCGAGCTGCTCCTCCGCTCGCTTGTCCACGCCGCTGGCCGGCGCTACCGAGTAGCGGCAAAGCCGCTCCCGAAGATGCGCCGCACAGCCGACATGGTCTTCCGCCCTGCGAAGGTCGCAGTCTTCATCGACGGCTGCTTCTGGCACGGCTGCCCGGAGCACTTCGTGATGCCCAAGACGAACCAGCCGTACTGGGAAGAAAAGATCGGCCGGAACATCCAGCGCGACCGCGACACAGACAACCGCCTCGCGGAGGCAGGCTGGCTGGTGCTCCGTTTCTGGGAACACCTCGAACCAGAGGCGTGTGCTGCCACCGTCATTGAGGCAGTGGCAGCTCGGCGGCAGGAGGTGCGAGCCTCGAAGCATCTGAGGAAGACCTCCTGACCGTCGCATGGCCGACGGCAGCGGTCAGCTGAACTCCGCCAGGTTCACTGAGCTTCTTCAGCGTTGCAGCTCCAGCGTGAGGACGGCCTTGGTGATTGACGTCATGCGGTTGGGGCTGCAGCGGGATCTGCGGAAGATCCGCCAGGACTTCAGGCGGGCGACGCCGCGTTCGACGGGTGCGCGTGCTGCGGCCAGGGCACGGTTGCGGGTCTTGTCGGTGGGGCTCAGTTCCTGCAGGAGCTTGCGTTTGATGCCCGTGGTCAGCCACGGGCCGGCGCCCTGGTAGGCGAGATCGGCCACGATGGGAACCCCTTGGCGCTCGCAGATCCGGATGATCCGATGGGTGCGGGCAGCGGTCAGGTCGTGGGTGCGGCCCGGCAGGGTGGGCGAGAGCCACAGCAGCCGGCCGACGGGATCGGTAACGACCTGCACGTTCACGCCGTGGCGGCGGTGTTTGCGGGAGTAGTCGGCCCGGCCGTCGCCGACCCGATCGCATTCGGCGAGCGTGCCGTCGAGCAGGACGAAGTCGGGTTCGTGGTCGCGCAGCGTCTTGAGCAGGCCCGGTGCGCGGGCGGCGAGAAGGCCGACGACCGCGCGCGTGTAGGCGTAGGCGGTGGACTCGCTGATCCCAAACCCGGCAGCGATCTTCGCCAGAGTGGTGTGCTCGCGCAGGTACACCAGTGCCACCATCGCCCGCTGGGACGGACGGAGCTTGCGGCGCCGGTCGCCCTCACGGGTGACAACCAGCATGGTGACCCACTCCACGAGCATATGCGGCAGGTCAAGTGCGGCAGGATGCATGACCAACGAGGCCTCCGAGCAACGCGATTGATACGTCAGACATCTCGATCAACAGGCCGGGGGCCTCGCTCGTTGCGCTTCACGGACCGTCACCCGATCGGTGGCCACATCGCAGAAGCTCCACTGAGAAGAGTTCGTACCGCTGATGGCCTTCTTGGCCCCTCTGCCAGATAGAGCTGATCAAATAGGGCGGGACCCGGTCAGCTCCCGTCATAGGCCACCTGCAGTCGCGTGGTGCCCTTAGCCGTGTGCAGAAAGGCGTCGCCCTGTCCGGCCAGAGCTTCGGCTCCAGTCTCGTCCAGAATGATGCGGCTATCAGTTGCCGTCTTGACACGCAGAGCGAGTTGGGCAGGGAAGTTGGAGCGGATGGTCGTAGAGATGACGTCCGCACTCGGTCGCTGCGTGGCCGTGATGACGTGGATACCCGCAGCGCGGGCCTTCTGTGTCAGGCGCTTGAGCAGCGTTTCGATCTGCTTCTTCTCTTCGGGATCGCTAGTGAGATCGGCGTACTCGTCCAGGACGATGACGATCCAGGGCTTTCGATCTGCTTTGTCAACCTTGGCGTTATACTCGACGAGCTTGCGTGTGCGGATCGCCTTCATGTCTTTGTAACGCACGGCCATCTCTTCGACGGTTTCCTCAAGCATCTCGATGGCGTCGGCAGCGTCCATACCGATCACGCCGTCAAGGTGCGGGTCGTCCTCGAAGTCGACAAGCTCGGTGCCCTTGGGATCGACGAGTCGGAGACGCAGGGCACTCTTGTCGTACCGGACCAGGCCCTTGAGGATCGTGTCCAGCGCGACGGACTTTCCTGACCCGGTAGTGCCGGCCACCAACAAGTGCGGTGAGTCTGCGGAGGACAGATCAATCGTGACCGGGTTGCCTTCGATGTCGGCGCCCAGCGGGGCGATGAGACTCTCGGGATCGGCTGGGCACCGCCGCCACAGCGCCTTGGCGTCGACGCCGTACTTCTCGTCGTCGATCTTGGGGATCTCGAAGAGCACGGAGCCGCGATCGCTGCGAGTGCGAATACTGAACCCGGAGGGCAGTGCCAGGGCCAGAAAGATCTCGTCGCGTCGGTTGGTCAACTTGTCCACAGTGACCCCCGGATTGGGGATGAACCGGAAGATGTAGAAGCCGGGTCCCTCCTGCCATTTGCCGACCTCCGGTGCGGTGACCGCGACCTTGTGGCGAGCGAAAACGTCAACGATCTTGTTGTATCGAAGCGCCAGCTCCTCATCCGAGAGCCCACCGCGGGAAGCCTTCAGAGGGGCAGGATCTGCCTCTGCGGCAGGATGACGCGCAAGCACGGCTCCTAGCAGGGCTGTTCGAGCAGCGACCTCGCCGGCCTCGGCAGTTGCCGTTGCTTCCTCCGGAGTGGGCGGTGCTGCGACGAAGCCCACAGAGGAGGCGTTGACGGCATTGTTGGCGACCTTCGCGGTCCCGCCGGGGGCCCCAGAGAGAACAAGGGGATCGGCGTTGTTGGGGTCTTGCTTGGCGCGCAGAGCACCGATGAGGTTCAGCAGTTCCCGTTTGTTCAACCTCACCAGGGTGTGCCTGCCGAGGCTTCCGACCGCGGGTGCCGGCTGATCATCCTCTGCCGAGATAGCCACGGCAACGCCAGTGACGTGGCCAAGCTGGACATCCTCGGAGCGTAGGGCATCAAGGACCTTCGCCTCGACCTGGCGGTGGTCGTCATTGCCGATCAGGGTGCGGGCTGGAAGGTCTTCGGCCTGCGTGGTCTTTCCGCTGGTCTGAGCGATCGCGGCGGCAAGCTCGTCCAGCCAGAAGGGACGGTCGTGGCGAGCCTCGCCGTCCGAACGGAAGGCATCCCTGCACAGGTCGGTCGTGCGGTTGAGCTGTTCCTCAGCCGAACCGACGTCAAAGGTCTGGCGGAACTTGGACTCGGCGACCAGGACATCCAGGCGAACACTGCCGTCCTCCTGGACCGTCAGCACAAACCGGCCGAGGTCGGCACGGGTCTTGTGTCCGCGGCCGAACCAGCGGTGATGCTCGTCGAAGCTGATCCAGGTGACCAGGCTCGTGCCTTGCCGAGAGACGGGAAACTGCTGGTCGATGACAAACCGCGTGGCAACCAGGCCGACGACTTCGTTGACCGTGGTGCCGATGCCGAGGGAGCGCAGCACGGCGCCAGGGGCCACGTTGCGGCCGACCTCGTAGATTCGTTTAGCGGTGCTTTCCGAGTCCTGCGGGGTGACCACACCGATCTGCTCAAGGCGGCGGCGCAGTCGCTGGACGACGAACTGCCGACCGGTCTGCGAGCTGACAATGAGGGTGTAGGACTCGTTCTTGCCGACGCTGGGCTTGACGAGAATGACGTCAGGGCGGTTGCGCAGGGCGTCGATCTGCTCACGGCCGATGAAGCTGTCGAGAGTGACGACCCAGTGGGCCACACGGTGCAGGGTCTCGAACAGCTCCTGGTGCTGGTCGAACTGCACCTGCATCTCGAAGTAGTCGATGCCGTCGACACTCTCCCGGGAGACCGGGGAACGGCGGTCGTAGCGCACGCACAAGGTCGACCAGGACTCAAGAGTCTCGTCGGCGGTCTCAGGCAACAGCGCTCTCACGACATTCTCGCTGGTCTGAGCCAGGTTGTGTGAGGCTGGGTGCTTCCAGGGGTTGAAGGAACCCGACAAGGACTCCTTCTTGGTGCTCTCCTTCATACTGGTCTGTGTGCCGAACAGTGCCGGCGCCAGAGCGAGGTCGATGGTGTCCTCCAGCCCTGACAGGTCTGCTTCCTGGTCGGGCTCCCACGCCTGAAGGATCAGTTGGACATCGGGCAGGAAGCTGTCATCGGACATCTCCGCACCGGAGAACTGCAGGTCGAAACCCTGGATGATCTCGTGGTGGGTGGCCTGCGGAGCCAGTACGACTAGATCGACTTTCAGACGAGGGTTCTTGGCCCGCATCTGCTTTGCCACGCGCATCGGCAGGACAGGGTCGCCGTTGCGGTCCAGAAGCAGTACGCGCAACCCATCAAGCTTGTGGGGGTAGGTCGTCAGGTAGTCGGTGATGACGCGGACCATCTCGTCGATCGCGGTCTCGTCGACGCTGGAGAGCCAGTCCTTGGACTCGTTTCCGCCGTAGCGGACCGGTGCGTACTCCTCGTGCCCGGCCGATTCCCGCATCGGAATGGCAATCGTGCCGCCGGGACCGGCGAGGACCGCCGGTGTCCCGTGAGGGGAGATGCGGTCGATGGCGTCGAAGAAGAGCTCCTCGTTTTCCTGGTTGAGGCTCAGACCTCCCTCCTTGTTCAGGGCGGTGACGATGCTCCCGGCAGTCTCCTCGTAGTTCTTTGCCAGCCAGCGCAGCTTCAACGGGTGAGTGGCCAGCATCATCATGCGGTGGTCGGCCAGCCCGACGACATCGGTCAGGACGACAGCCTCAAGGTCTGCGTTCGGAGCGTTGTCGGGAACCAGAGTGGTGCGAGCTTCGCGGAGCACGCCTTCCCACTCGCGTACGTAATCGTTGATCTTCCCGGCGTCAAGCCCGTCGCAGAACCGGTTGAAGTGCTCCAGCCTGAGGCGCTCCAGCTGACTGGCGAACTGCGACGCGGGAACGGGCACGGGCTCGTCGGCCTGCCACTGCCGGGGGTCATTGAACTTCTCGAGGAATGCGTCGAAGGTCAACTTGCTGGCATAGCCAGGGGGAGTTCGCCAGCCGTGGATGAGGGCCGCCAGCGCAATCTGCCCCGGAATGCCAAGAGGGTCCCAGCGAAAGCGTCGCTGGGCTCCGTCCATCTCGACCAGGATGCGCAGCGGGGCCCACTCCGTGTTCGGGTCGAACGGATCGTCTTCCTCTGGCAGGGGCGGCTTGGTCAGGTCCAACAGGCACTTCTTGACGTCCAGGGTCAGGCGAAGACCGGTGGATTCCCGGACGTCATCCAGGGTGTTGGCGTACAGGAAGGCAAACAGCCAGCGGCTCCACCGCCCGGCTTCCTGGTTGCCTTCAAGCCCGACGACGACGGAGCCTTCGTCTTCATCGGAGAAGTAGGTCAGCTCGCGCAGCAGGGCACGCAGTGGGTCCTGGACGAACTGAGAGTCCGGAAAGGCAAGCTTCTCGACTTTGCGGCGCGACCGCTTGGACAACAGGTCAGCCAGCGGCTCCGCTCCGCCGATAGGAGCCTCGTCAAGGAAGCGCTGTGCGGCTTCCTGATCTCCGCGGTCGAGTGCATCTTCGATCACCATGGCGTCGAACTCGTCGACCCGATCTGCGCCGGCCCTCTCGATCTCCTGTCGGACCTGCTGGCCCAGGCCGATCTTCTTGGACTTCTGCTCGAAGACTTCCAGCCAGAGGGTCAGGTCCTGCTCGCGGCGCAACTGACGAGAATCCTGCGGAGTAGAGCCACTGCGATTGAGGTTGAGTACGAGGCTGCGCATGAGTGCCTTGGCAGTCTCGGAATCCGTACCGATGTGGTCCAGGGACTCATCGCTGAACTCGGTCGCGCTTATGCGGTCTATCAGGTCGTCCTCGGTGATCTCCTTGCCCGTGGGCTGTTTAAAGGCACTGACCGAGACGTTCTTCTTGATCCGGGTGGGCAGCGCGGCGGGCTTGATGAAGAGTCCGCGGTCTGGGAAGAGATCAAGAGCCGGCAGGGCTGCAGAGATCTCCGGGCAGACCATGTCAGGGGTGTGGACCTGGGTTGCTGCGACCTTCCGCGCAGTGTCGACCAGGAATGCCGCCCAGCGGTGCAAGGACCGGGGCTCCTCATCAGTGACGGCACCCCAGATCTCCGGCAGAAAGGTGCCCATTACGGCCGGAACGGTGCCTACACCCCCCGCCTCCTGCCACGCTTCCGCCATGAACCTGTCGAATCCGCGCTCGCCGGCAGGATCGCGGTAGTTGCCCAGGATCGTGGCGTCGTTCAGGGGGTTCATGGCCGCCAGCCCCTGTGCGTCCGGAGACTGCCCCCACTCGAACAGCAGCACTGCCTTGCCCTGTCCCGAATTTCGCCACTTGGTCAGTTGGTCCTGCGGCCCCAGCAGGTATTCAGCAGGTACACCTTCGATTGGCTCTGAGGTGCCGACCTTGACGACAATCTGACGGTCCGGCGCGCCCGACAGCTGCTGGGCGGTGCGGCGGAGAGCCTCGGCCACGGTCGGCCGGTCGAAGCCACTGACCCGCAGCACGGCGCGGGCTCCGTTGGCCTCAGTGACCTTGCGGAGTGCTTCGTCGGCGACGAACCGGCCGAGCGTTCGGATACTGCTGTCGGTCACCGGGGCTCCCCTCGAACCATGCTGGTTGCATCTGAATATTGAGTGAGCAGACCAATAGCAGCGAGCTTCTCCCGGAACGCCTTGCCGTTGTGGTCAAGGACCGATGGGTCGACCTCGTAGGCCAACGGGCTCGCTGCCGCGACTTTGTCCTCCATCACAAGCCCATACTTCTCGTACAGCAGCGTGCAGAACTTGTCGAACTCCATCTCCGCGTCCTGCGCGACGGTGGCAGAGACCAGAGCCTCGAGCATCGGAGGCTTCATGGTGAAGTGCCGGCGCCCGGCCGTCGCGTTCAGGGCTCCGACTGCGGCGAGGGTCTCGCTGAAGAACGCTCGGGGTGAGGCGACCGCGGTCCCACCCTCCTTCGTGAATCTCCCGTAGCGCCGCTTTTTGTCCTCGTCGTCTTCGGATTCGCCGATCATCACCCGAGCCTGGACGTTGATCGCATTGACGATGTCGTTGCGGAAGCCAGCGAGGTTCTTCTGCGATTCCCTGCGCAGCGGGGTTGCCTCGTTGCCGAAGTCCAACAGGATTGACTCGCGGTTGGTGGCACCGAGCTTGGTGCGTGCGAGGTGGAGCTGGTGGCGTGCCAAGCAGTAGGGGACCCAGTGCATGAGGCTCTCAGTGCGCTTGGCCCTCGGGACCGTAGCGATCCGAGTGACGATGTTACAGGTCCCCTCCCTCAGTAGATCAGGCCACGGGCTGCGGTCCTCATACAGCTCGATTCCTGTGTCTGAGCCCTCCACGGGCGCTTCGTCGTAGTCGAAGTCGTGCGCGCTGAGGGCCTTGGCGAGATTGCCCAGCGGGGTTCCGCTGTCCTGCACGAGGTCGCACAGGCCCTGTCGGGTCGCTTCCTTGCGGTCAGGATCGGGGTCGGCACGAAGGACTTTGTAGGCCCAACTCCCACCATCGCGAAAGAGGTAGCGCTCGATACTCGGAGCGTTGATGCCGACAGCGACCTTGGTGGCCTGCTTGCGCTTCTTCGCGCTCTTCTTGGCATCGATTTGCTTGACTCGTCGTTCGACTGCGTCGTAGTGGATGAGCTCACCAACGAACGGATAGATGTGTGCGCCGAACCAACTGGTCTGGCTGCGACGCCCTGGGATCTCAACCAACAAGGACGAGAACAGGGCGTGGAGCGTTTCCATCGTCTCGGGAGAGTCCAGCTCGACGGCCTTGCCGAGTTCCTCATCGCCCTCGACAATGCGGGTCTTGGTCGCGATCCGCCGGGCCAAGTCGTGCGAGGTCCTCTTGTAAGCCGTGCCAGCTCCGTTGTCTAGGAGCCCTGCGAACTTCTCCGGGTCTTCCTGATGCGCCAGGTAGACGCCGCGGGCGATCGCGAGCATCTCAAGCGGGACGTAGAAACCGCGGCCCTGCTGTTCGAGATTCACCCCGAAGAGGCGAAGGACGACCTCGGCTTTGGAACGATCAGCCATTACGCACGCACCGACCTGATCTTGTCGCCAACGTCGATCATGAGCTTTCGCATGACGTTGCCCACCAGTACCTGGATCTCGTCGTCCTTGTTCGACGAGTCAGCCAGCTCAGCCAGGGACCCACTCAGGCCGCGGATCTCTGCCTCGTGCTGCACCTCGCTGCGCAGGCCCGCGGCCCACCGCGTCAACAACTCGAAACGCAAAAGGTCCGCTTCCACCGAGACTGCGTCCTGGCCAGGGGCGACGGCCGGGATACGGATGTAGATGGCCCGGTTGAGCCACTCAACGGCGTTCCGCATCTCGGGGGTGGTGCTCGTGCCGGCTTCCTTTTGCCACTGGGTAACCTGGTCGACCACCTCGACGCCCTTGCTGGGCACTCGCCGGGAGATCACGGCCGCGCGGGCGCGGTGTGTGAAGAAGGCGGGGTCAAGTACGAAGAAGTCAGGGTTGCTCGCTGCCCGGTGGATGCCCTGGGCGGCCTCCAGGCCCTTGAGGAATCGGTCTCGCACTCTGGTGTCTGCCGGGTCCCGGTTCTTGTCCTGGACACGCACAAAGTCGTCGCCAGCCTGCAGGCCCATGCGGGCGAAACGGTCCGTGTCGTCGTCACTGTTGAAGAAATCGGCTCGCCGCAGGAACGTGTACAGGCCCCGCAACTGTTCGGCCTGCTTCTGGGCGTCCCGATTCGTGCGGACCTTCTGCAGGTAGCTGCTGGCGTCCGCGGGAGGGAAGTCGCCCGCCGTGTCAGGGTCCAGTCGGTCGTCGACCTGGCGACGGGAGACCCGGCCCGGATCCAACTTCCGTAGCGCGAAGAAGGCAGGAACCAGATGACGCTGTTGCTGACTCAACCGGTCACCGAAGAGCGCTTGGTGGTACAGGTGGGGAGCTTGCCACAGCCGGTTCGAATGCGACCGCTGGTACCTGGCGTGGACGTCATCGCAGGACAGGCCGCCGGTGAGCATGTAGCTGGTCACCGATAGCGCCTGACGTGTCGTGATTACGGCCCCGGTCTGCTCGGCCGCAGCGAACATGTCCCGGATCGCGGCCCGGCGCTGAGGCCCGCGGGTGGGATCACTCAGTTCGTTGCGGTTGGCCAGGATCGGGCAGACCTCACGTGCATCACAGGTCTCGCACCGCTTCCACCGCGACGACTGGGTAGTTGTCCACTGCTTTAGAACCCAAGGGATGAGCCCGCCGTTGGAGCTGTCGGCCGCTACGGACTGGTAGTTGAGGTTGATGACGGTGACTGCACCATGAGGATCACTGACCTGCCCGCGAACTATGCCTTCCGTTAGGGTCTGCACTAGAACCTTGGCACGCCCAGTGCCGACTTTGCCAAGGTTGTCATCCTCGGCAACGCACTTGCGCAGTTGGCCCTCGTTCGCGCAGATGATCGCGATGCCATTGTCCGGAGGGTCGAGAAGCTCAACGAGCTTGTGGGCACCAGCCTGCGGGCTGAGCTCGCTCAGATCGCTGAGGATGTACAGCGGGCGGCCGCTACGGGTCCGGCCGACAGGGCGGCTCGCGCCTTTTGCCTCGGACAGCTCGACGAAGACCGCCTTCCGGACATCTGGTGTGATCGGCTCATCGCCGGCCCGCAGTTGGGCCAGAAGGCTGGCACACAGGCTCGTCTTGCCATGTCCGGCGTCTCCGGTGAGGACGATGGTCTTCGTGGTCTGTCGCTCGATGGCACTCAGCAGGTAGTCCAGCGTCACAACGGGGAACTGTGGCTGTGTCCAGTCAGCCTGCAGCTCGTAGACCATCTCAGAGGCGTCGACGTCGAACGGCTGGTAACGACGTATCCGTTGGACGTGCTTGTTGACCTCTAGCGGCATGCTGCTGTCCTTCGTCGACCGAGCCGGGAGCTGCAGAATTCTAGCTGCCAGCACGCCCGACGGTAGATCAAATGCCACGACTAGGCGCGAAAGTGCCCCTGGCTCGCCAGTGCGTGGCTATGCCGCAAGCCTTGAGGATTGTCAACCCCCTCGAACTGTGGAGTCCTGCCTTTGCAGCCAGCTCCACGGTGAGGCCGGCCCAGTACTCGATCTCGTAGCCGATCGGGCTCTTGAACCCGCACACGTTGCGTAGTCGGTGGGCGTTGTGGAAGATCGCGCCACGGACGTCGCCGCTGCGGGAGGCCGCTGCATGTTCAGCGCGGCCACGACCAGGTCCGCGTCGTGGTGGGCGCCCATCGCGTAGCCGAGCAGGCGCCGGGAGAGCAGGTCGATGACCGTAGCGAGGTAGAGCTCGCTTGCCCTCCTCGGTGGGGATCTCCGTCATGTCGCCGGCCCAGACGGGATCAGGTTCCCAGGCGGTGAAGTCCCGTTTGACGAAGTCCGGCGCGGCTGGCCGCTTGCCCTGCCTGGTCAGTCCGCTTCGCCGCCTGACCACCTGGGCGACGAGGCCGAGCTCGGCCATTACTGACTTCGGCTCGTCAGGGTGACGCTGGGATGTCGAGGGGGAGGCCGGTCCCGGCGATGAATCCGTCGAGGGTGCCGGGCCGGTATCGGAGGCGTTTGAACCGGTTGCGGACGAGCGCCTCCAGACGGCCCAGGGCGACAACGGCGAGGTTCGCGAGACTCCGTTTGACGTGCGCCCACACCCACTCCACCGGGTTGAGGTCGGGCGAGTAGGCGGGCAGCAGGAACACCGACAGCCACTCCCGCTGCCCGACCAACTTCCACATCTTCTTGGAGACGTGGGTGTTGAGCCGGTCCCAGACCAGCACGATCGGTGCCTTGAGGAGCTGGTGGGCGCCGTCGATCAGCGCGATGAAGTCGCGTTCACCCATGCTGCGGCGCTTGCCCGCCGGGTGGGAGATCAGCCGGTGGCACAGCCGGGTGCGTGAGCCGGGCCGCATCGCGACCAGCCCGGCCACCGGCAGCCGTCCCGAGCGGCGGCCGCTCACCGTGACGACCGGCGTCACGCCGCGCCGGCCCCAGGTGTGTCCTCGGGGCGGCTTGCGGGTGTACCCGGCTTCGTCCTCGAAGCAGATGTAGCCCCTGCAGGCCGTCCGGGCTCTTTTACCTCGGTCCAGGTCGCCTCCTTCCAGACCTTTCACGGCCTGCTCGTCGCGCCCGGCGACCCTCCGGGCAGGCACTTGCGGGCTGAAGCCTAGGCGGTGCATCAGCCGTGTGGCCCCGGGACGCTGCAGGAGACGTGGAACTTCCTGCCGATCAGTGTGGCCACCCGCGCTGCGGTCCACACCTGGTCCTCCACCCAGCCGTGCGCGGCCGGCCCCTCGTCGAGGTACGCGGCCAGCTTCTCCAGACAGCGCGGGGACAGCCGGCACCGCGACCCGCTCGCGCCACGCGAGGCCAGGGCCTGCACACCGCCGTCCCGCCACAGCTGCTGCCACCGGTAGGCCGACTTCCGGCTCACCCGCAGACGCCGCACGACCTCCGGCGGCTTGATCTTCTGCACGAACAACTCGGCCGCCCGCGCTCGTACAGCCTCGCGGCGCTGCCGTCCCACAGCGGTCAGCCCGCCCCCATCCGCATACCTCACACACCACGGAATACAGCCACCCCCCCAGCCCCATCGGCAATTTCAGCAAACATCACCCTGACGAGCCGAAGTCAGTGGCTTCGACACGGTGTTCACCGAGATGTGCCAGCCCCTGCGGACCGGCAGGACGAAGATCTTCGGCGATCCGTAGGTGCCACCGGACTCGGTGAAGATCTCCTCGATCTCGTCGGCCAGCTGCTTCTGCCGCTGTTCCCGCCCGGTGGGCGGACGGTCGCGCCACTTGTAGAACCACGACTCGCTCACGCCCTGAGCGCGGCACGAGACGGTGTGCGGGATGCCGTGCTCGGTCCTGTTGTCGCTGATCACCCCGGCCACGGCGGCCGCGTTCTCCGCCGTCAGCCGAGCGATCAACGCGTCCCCGTCCTCCGACGTGGCCGTCCCGGCCCGCTTCGCCCGCGAGACCCAGCTCGCCAACGTCGTCTCGTTGATCCCCAGGTCCTACGAGACCTCGGGAGCCGGCTTCCCGGTCTCGGTCACGATCCGTACCGCCCCCTCGCGAAGCTCCGCCGTGAACTTACGACGCTTCTCCGTCATGACAACCGACATCCCCTGCTGTCACAGACTCCACGCTACGAGGGGAACCTCAGAATCGGCGATCACTGCGCTTGGCACTGCGGCGCTCAAGGTTGCCTGCGATCCCTTCGAGGAAGTGCGGGACGTCGGCCTGTCGACGCCGCGGTAGCGACAGGGTTGCGGGGTGGTGGTCGTTGACGAGCTCATTCAGAGGCCCCCATTGCCCGAAGGCGAGCCGTGGAACCGTCGCGGTCGGCACGTCAGGCGAGGGATGGGTGCCGGTCTGCAGCACGTGATCACCCCTGATCGAGTACGATGACCGCTCGTTCCGCCGGATCTACAAGCAAGTGCAGATGGGGGTCACACGTGGGTGAGCGACACCCCTTGCAGGCCAAGCGGCGGCCGAAATTTGAAGAGGGTGTCGGCTCCCTGCGAGTCGTGGACCTCTTCGCTGGCTGCGGTGGCCTCACCCTCGGTATCGCCCAGGCAGCACACAAGCATGGCGTCTCACTCGATGTTCGTCTCGCGGTTGATTTTGAGGCGGCTCCCACCAAGGTCTTCAAGGCTAACTTTCCCAAGGCCAACGTCCAACAGGGAACCGTCGAGTCCTTCTTCGATGGTGACCTTGGCGCCCCGTTGACCGCTCAGGAGGACGAGACCCTCTCCACGGTAGGAGAGGTGGATCTCCTGATCGGAGGGCCGCCGTGCCAGGGGCACAGTAACCTCAACAACCACACCCGCCGCGATGACCCCAAGAACCGCCTGTACCTGCGCATGGTTCGTGCCGCAGAGGTTCTGCGACCCAGCGCAGTCGTCGTTGAGAACGTGCTGTCCGTTGTCAATGACAAGCAGCAGGTGGTCTCCCGCGCCATCGTTCACCTCAAGAAGCTTGGATATGATGTCGCCACCAGCCGTATCGACCTACTCAAGCTCGGGGTTGCTCAGACACGCAAGCGCCACATACTGCTGGCCGTCCGTGAAGACGCGTTGCCTTTTGGTTTCTCGGCTGCTGACCTACTGAAGATCGAAGACCACAACGCCGCACCGCATGACCTGCGCTGGGCAATCGGCGACCTGCTCGATGTTTCCGCCAAATCATTCTTCGATGAAGCTGCCGTACCCAACGCGGACAACCAGCGGCGTATGAAATATCTCTTCGATAATGACGAATACAATCTGCCGAACGAGCAGCGCCCCGTGTGTCACCGGGGCAAGCACAATTACGTCGCAATGTATGGCCGTCTGTGGTGGGACCGTCCGTCTCAGACCATTACCAGCGGTTTTGCGACGATGGGTCGCGGACGCTTTGTCCACCCTGCCGTTCCTCGGTGTCTGACCGCCCACGAGGCCGCGCGCATCCAGGGCTTCCCGGACTATTTCAAGATCGTCGATGAGAGGGTCAAGCCTCGCTACGAGCTGACTCGCACCGAGGTTCAGGTCATCATCGGCAACGCCGTACCCCCACCCCTGACCGAGGCGCTGACCTCCAGCCTCTTCGACGCTGACGTTCTGCAGGTGAAGGACGATGCTTCCCGGCAGCTTGATGACGACTTCGGCGCCTCTGCTGTAGACCTTGCCTGCTGAGCCCGCAATGGTCAGGGGCACGCTCGGATCGTCGGCCGGCCGCATATAGCAGAAGAACCGGATGCCCACCGGTTAGCGTGTGACGAACGCGGACTCGTGGCCGGTGGCCTGTCGGATACGGGCGCTGATACTCCGCTCGCTCTCCGGGGCCAGGTCCTCCTTGATCCCTTACAGGGCCCAGCCGCCCTTGCGCAGGATCACGGCGTCGCGGGGCTTGGCATCCGGTGCGGCGCCGCGCATCCATGCGGGCGTGGAGTGCATCCGGGTGCCTGCGGTCTAGGCCGGAGGGAACCGTGGTAAGCGGACAGCCGGGGGTATGTACCTGCAGCGGAACGGGACGGGCGAGGAAAGTACCGGGTCGGCAGAAAACGTCGGTGCGAAGGTAGGGCGAGTGGTCAGAGGCGTAGGTCCGGCGTCGGTACTCTGGAGCGCATGTCTACTGCCCCGGTTCGCGTTCGTTTCGCCCCGTCCCCGACCGGCATGTTCCATGTCGGTGGTGCACGGTCCGCTCTCTACAACTGGGCGGTGGCGCGACAGTCCGGCGGCACGTTCGTCCTGCGGATCGAGGACACCGACGCGGCCCGGAACCAGCCGGAGTGGATCGACGGGATCATCAACGCGCTCGCGGCGATCGGCATCCACGGCGAGGACGCGGCGTTCGAGGGGCCGTACTTCCAGTCGCACAATGCCGACCGGCACCAGGAAGCGGCCCAGCAGCTCTTCGCGGCTGGCCGGGCGTACTACTGCGACTGCACCCGGGAGCAGCTCAAGGAGCGCACCGGGTCGGATCACCTCGGCTACGACGGGTTCTGCCGGGAGCGGGGGCTGACTTTCGAAGAGGGTCGGGCGCTGCGGTTCCGGACGCCGGACGAGGGCGAGACCGTCGTGGTCGATCTGATCCGCGGAGAGCCGGCGTTCCCGAACAGTGCGATCGAGGACTTCGTGGTTGCCCGTGGTGACGGGTCCCCGGTCTTCCTGATCGCCAATGTGGTCGACGACTTGGACGAGGGCATCACTCAGGTCATCCGCGGTGAGGAGCACCTGTCGAACACGCCGAAGCAGCAGCTGCTGTGGGAGGCCCTCGGCGCCAAGCCGCCGGTGTGGGCGCACCTGCCGGTGATCGTGAACGAGAAGCGGCAGAAGCTGTCCAAGCGCCGTGACAAGGTCGCGCTCGAGGACTACCTCGCCGAGGGCTTCCTCCCCGAGGCGATGGTGAACTACCTCATGCTCCTAGGCTGGGGGCCCGGCGACGACCGGGAGATCATGCCGTACGAGGAGCTGGAGCAGCTCTTCCGGATCGAGGACGTCAACACCGCGCCGGCGTTCTTCGACGTGAAGAAGCTGACCGCGTTCAACGGTGACTACATCCGCGCCCTGGCGCCTGAGCAGTTTGCCTCCGCCTGTGCCCCCTGGCTCGTCGCCCCGTACGCGCCGTGGCAGCCGGAGGCGTTCGACAAGGACGTCTTCGAGGTGGCGGCGGCGCTGGCTCAGACCCGGATGGCGCTGTTGTCGGAGATCACCGGCTACGTGGACTTCCTGTTCCTCGACGAGCCGGTCGAGGACGAGGCGTCGTGGAACAAGGCGATGAAGGCCGGCGCCGGCGACATCCTGTCCGACGCCCGTGCCGAGCTGGCCACCGTCCCGGACTGGAAGGTGGACGACCTGAAGGCCGTCCTGCTCGCCGTCGGCGAGAAGCACGGCCTCAAGCTGGGCAAGGCCCAGGCGCCCATCCGGGTCGCGGTCACCGGCCGCACGATCGGACTCCCGCTGTTCGAGTCCATGGAGCTGCTCGGCCGGGACCGCGTGCTGGCCCGTCTGGACGCGGCGGCCAAGAAGCTGGCCGCCGCGCAGGCGTAGCCGCCGGTCAGGCGACCCTCGCGAGAAGGTCGCCCCAGGCGTTGCCGAAGTAGTTCAGATCGAACCGGGCCAGGGCCTCATAGGCGGCCTTGGTCTCGGTCTGGCGCGCCGCCGCGCCTTTCCGGACCTGCGCCGGGAGGCGGACGAGGTCTGGGGCCGGCTGGCCGGTCAGCGCGGCGAGGTCGCCCAGGCCGGCCACCGGTCGGATCAGACAGGGCAGGCCGAGCAGCAGGGCCTCGGCCGCGCAGCGGCTCCAGCCCTCTCGCATCTGCGGGAGGAAGACGCCGACGTCGCACGCGCACAGCAGCCGGAGGTACCGCTCACGCTCCACGTCGTAGTGGGCGCCGTCGAAGCCGATGGTGTTGCTGCCGCTGGTGATCACCCGCAGCCCGGGCGCGTCGGCCAGGGCCGCCGAGACCTCCTCGGTGCCCTTCCAGTGCACGGCCTTGCCCGCGTACACCCCGATCGTGTCCGGGGACAGACCGAACTCTGCGCGGCACTCGGTCCGGTCGAAGCCGCGGGCCCGCTCGACCTCCGCCATGTCGAAGGCGTTGTAGATCACCCGGACGTTGCGGACGCCTCGGGCCTGGAGGAAGCCGGCCCAGTACGGGGCGACGCAGACCACGGCGGCGCACTGGGGCAGTACGCGGAAGAGGTGCTCCCAGAGCATGGCCTCGACGGGAGCGGAGTCGTGCTGCAGCGGCTCGTAGTGGTGCAGGAGGAACACCGTGCGGGCCCGCATCTCCGGCGTGAAGAGCAACAGGCTCAGGTCGTCCCACATGAAGATGCCGGTGGTGCTGTCGAGCGCCCGGATGCTCGGGGCCAGACGGGTGAGGTGGCGGAGCTTGCGCCAGCGGCGGACGCGGTAGGTGCGCTTGTGGTCCGGGACCGTGCGCCATTCCACGTCGTCGGCCGTCGCCTCGTGGAGCATCCGCAGGTAGACCCGGCCGCCGGTCCGGCCGACCGGCTCCATCGAGTAGACGATCCGCTTCACGGACGTACCTCCTGTTGGTGTCGGACGTACTCGACGTGGAGCAGCGCGTGCATGGCCTTCAGGTGGGGGCTGAGGCCGCGGGCGGCGTCGGCGAGCGGGAGGTAGAAGTCCTCCAGGCTCCGGAGGAACCGCCGACGCCGGTCGAGGTTGGGCGAGGCGGCGAGATCGCGCAGGTTGTGGAGGCGGTCGGCGAGCCGGACGAGGAGGTCCTCAGGTGGGAGCGCGGCCTGTTTGAAGCGCCAGCGGGTCTCGTCGCCGGCGGCCTTGGGGCGCTGATCAAGGCGATGGTCGGCCGTCATCGCCCGCAGACGGACGGTGAATCGGCCGCCCAGGTGCTGGACGAGCAGCGCCTCCGATTCGGGGGCCACCTCCAAGGCATCGTGGAGGAGGGCGAGGAGCAGGATCTCGGGGTGGCTAACCCTGATCTCGGTACGCAGAAGCGTGACGACGGCCAGCGGGTGTTCCAGGTACGGGGTGCCCTGGTCGCGGGTGTGGCCGTCGTACACCGCGAGGGCGAGGGCGAGGGCGCCGGCGACGCGGGCACGGGACTGCTCGTCCGTGCTCCACGCGGCGGCGCCGAGCACGGTCAGGACGTGGTCCAGGTCGATGGGGTTCATCCGCCTCACCTCGCACGGAGGGCCGTGGCACGGGGGTCGGGCGCGTGGTCGGCGAGGAGCAGGCGGTCGCCGACCGCCAGGGCGTCGAGGCGCAGGTCCGCCATCGCTGCCACGGCCTGCTCGGCAGTCCGAAGGATCGGGGTGCCCTTGCGGTTGAAGGAGGTGTTCAGCAGCAGCGGCAGTCCGGTGCGCTCGTGGAACTGCGCCAGGAGTTCGTGCAGGCCCCGGTGGTCGGCGGCGACGGACTGCACGCGGGCGGTGCCGTCGTGGTGGGTGACCGCGGCGATGCGGTCCGCTCGGCATCGGCGGACGCGGGCGACACGGTTCATGAAGGGGTCGCCCGCCGACATGAACCACTCTGTGGCGTGCTCGGCGAGGACCGCCGGGGCGAAGGGGCGGTACGTGGCTCGCCTCTTGATCGCGTTGAGCCGGTCGCGCGTGGCGGCGTGGCCAGGGTGGGCGAGGATCGAGCGATGGCCGAGGGCTCGCGGGCCGAATTCGAGCTGCCCCTGTACCCAGCCGACGATGTGGTGTTCGGCGAGCAGTGCGGCCACCGTGGGCGCCAGACCCGGACCGAGGTCGGGCAACGAACGGTATCCGGGCGGCACCGCAGCCGCCAGTAGGACGCCCGGGTGCGGGCCCCAGGCCGCGTCTGCCGGTACCGGGAGGCGCTCCTGGCCGAGCTGGTAGTGCCAGCCGTAGAGCGCGGCGCCCACGGCGGTGCCCGCGTCGTGCGGGGCCGGTGCCACGAAGAGAGTGTCGAAGCCGCTGTCGGCTGCCAGCTGGCCGTTGAGGTGGGAGTTCAGGGCGCACCCACCCGAGAACACCAACGTCGACGACCTGGTGAGCCGTTGCAGGTGACGGGCGACGTGGACGACGGACTCGGCGAAGACCTCCTGGACGGCGGCGGCCAGGTCCGCCCGCTGGTATTCCGGGACCTCCGCGACGTTGTCGGCGGTCCAGGCCCGGCTACCGAGCAGCAGCGGTGTGCTGCTGTCCTCCGAGCCCCAGGGGTGATCGATGCGGACCTCGCCGTCGTCGCCGAGCCGGACCAGCTCGCGGATTTGTGCTCCGTAACGCTGGGGATCGCCGAAGGCCGCGAGAGCCATCATGCTGCCCTCGGGCTCGTCGCCGGGCGGGACCACCCGCCGCGCGAGGTTCCGGTAGAAGTGCCCGAGGGAGGAGTGCACGCGCTGGGGGCCGGCCGGACTGGGAACGACGGTCGGCATGCCCTGGTGGACGCGGTCGATGCGATCGGGTCGCAGGTAGTACCCGGTGATGCGCTCGCGGCCCGGGCCGAAGTCGGAGCCGAGGGAGGAGCCGCCGGCGTCAATGACGAGGCCGGCCGCGTGGTCGTGGCCGGAGAGCAGGTAGCCGGAGAGCACGTGGGCCGTGTGGTGGGAGAGCAGGCGGAGGTGTTCGCCGAGCGGGGCGGGCAGGAGGCCAGCGAGTTCGTTTCGCTCCTCGGCCAGCCACCAGCCGGCGGCGGGGTTGGGGCGCATGGAGGCGGCCCAGACGGCGTCGATGTCCTGCGGGTCGAGGCCGGCGGCCTCCAGGCACCACTGGAGCGCGCGGGTCGGGGCGGTGAGCGTGCCCTTGCGGGTGGGGTGGTTGTGCTTGACGCCGCTCCAGCGTTCCTCCTCGGCCGCGTAGAGGCGGCCGTCGACGATTAAGGCGGCGCTGGTGTCGTGGTGGAAGTTCAGTCCGAGGACTGCGGGCATGGTCGCGTACCTCCGGTCTGGGTTCAGACGGTGCGGGCGGCCGGGGCGGGGAGCAGGGCGGCGCCGGAGTCGGTGTACTCGTGGCAGCGCAGGCAGAACCGGAAGTGGCGGCCTCGGGGCGCGAACACCTTGGCCGCGAAGTCCTCGTCCCAGATGCTGAATTCGCTGTCCTCCTTCGCCATGGCGTTGAAGCAGCGGTAGCAGGACCCGTCCATCTCGATCATCAGGTGCTGGTCGAGGTAGCGGTCGCAGAGGCCGCGCAGCTCGTTGGCCGGCTGGCCGATGTCGACGTGGTGCACGTGGTTGGTGACGTGGATGGCGCCGTACGCGTCGCACAGCCTTGCGAGCTGGGCGAGGCGGGTGGAACTGATGCCTTCCAGGACGCTGTTGATGACCACGGTCTTGCCGGCCTCGCGGAGGCGGGGCACGACGGCGTGGACCTCGTCGTAGTTCTCGTGCTCGTCGTCGCAGCCGATGAGGACCTGGTCGTACGAGCGGAGGGTGGCCTCCATGATTCGCTTGTTGCGGGCCAGAGTGATGGCGTTCGTGCCCAGGACCATGACCTTGTCCGGCAGGCGGGTACGGGCCGCGTCGCTGAGGGCGGGGAAGTCGCGGTGCACGGTGGGCTCGCCGCCGTTGATGTGCAGCTGCTGGAAGGGGAAGGTCTCCAGTCTGGCCAGGATGGTGGAGAACAGTTCCAGGGACATGTTCTCGCCCTGGGCGCCGTCGGCGAAGATGCAGAAGTCGCAGGACCGATTGCACTTCGTCGTTATCTTGATCTTGGCCGTCTTCAGGATGCGGGGCAGGGGCGCACGCGCGGGCATGGCGGGGACTCCTTGGGTCAAGGGTGGATGTCACCGGGGGTGAGGCTGAGGAAGTCCTGCACGGTGGACTTCTGCCGGTGCCAGAGCGCGAGGGTCGCGCGCAGGGTGCCGGCGGTGGTCGGCCCGGTGGGGATCAACGCCGCCATCCGGGCGGCCAGCCGCTGGGTGGGAGTGGCCTCGTCGGCCGCGAGCGCGTTCAGGGTGTGCGCGGCGGCTCGGAGTTCCTTCGCCTCGCGCCGGATCAGGTAGTCGGTCGCCACGCTGGGCGGCGGGTCAAGGTAGTACAGCCAGCGGGCGACACGGACGCGGAGCATCCCGGCGGTCATCACCCAGTCGGTACGGGTGTGCTCCTCGCCCTGGCCGGCGGGCCCCGCGGCGGGAACGCAGCGCATCGCAGCCTCGAGGGCCACGTGGGCCGTGCGGAGCAGGTGGCGCGGACTCCGCGGACGGGCATCGGGTCGATCTTCGGCGTGCCCGAGGAACAGCTCGGCGTACCCGTCCAGCCCCTCCGGCCGCCACTGTGTGAGGGCGGCCGTCTTGCCGGGGCAGCGCGTCCGTGTCGCGAGCGCGGCTGCGGCGAACCAGCAGGGGGCCAGGTAGTGCCAGGCCGCGCAATGGCGTCGGTACGCGACGATGTCCTCCACCACGTTGTCCGTACTGTCCGCCGCCAGCTGGTACCGGCCGCCCAGTCGCCCGTGGAGGATGCCCCGATAGAACCGCTCGTCGACGTCGCACCACGGCGCCATCTGCGCTCGGGACTTCCAGCGCTGGAAGTCCCGGGTGCTTCCGCTGATCAGCGACCAGGTCGCGAGTTCGGGTGCGGAGACGAGCCGCCCGTCTGCCTCGGCCACGGTGAACGCGAAGCCGGGCGGATGCTCCAAGAGACGCCGGTGGGAGTTCTCCCTGCCGACCGCGGCGGTGTGCGCGGCGGCCAGGCGGTGGTTCCACTCCTCCCAGTCCGTCGGGGCCTGGGAGAGGAGGACCCGTACGTCGATGTCGGAGTGGGGAGCCAGCAGGTCGGCCGGCTGCCACTTGTGGGTGAGCATCACTGCGCCGATGCCGTGGGCGTCCAGCTCGCGTTCGTACAGGGCTCCGAGTCCCATGTAGAGGGACGGCGCTTCGATCACCGCCATCACCGTTCCCCCGAGGAGGCGCGGGCGCAGGCGGGCCGGGCCGCGTCCGTGGTGAGCAGCGGCAGCACGGGCAGGACGGGAGTGCCTTCGGGGCGCTCCATCCGGTCCCAGCGCAGGTCGTAGTCGACGTAGTGGAAGCCCTGCCAGGCGTCGTTGGTGTTGCGGTCGAGCATGGCCTGGAAGAGGTGGGCGAAGGCGTCGTCGAGGGTGCCCTCGGCGAGGTGGGGCTTCAGGGGGATGTCGCGGTTGTGGAGGATGCAGGGGCGGGCCACACCGGTGGGCGTGATCTTGATGCGGTTGGCGTCGGAGCAGGTGGCGCAGCTGGAGTTGGAGATGAAGCCGATCGATCCCGCCCAGCCGGCCGGGCGGAGGTATTGCCCGGGGCTGCGGACCCCGAGCTCGTCCCTGCGGACCTCGCCTGCGTTCGCGAACCACTCGTGGAGGCGGTCTCGGACTTCCGCCTCGTTGATGAACTCGGTGTCGAAGAGCGCTTGGGCGGGGCCGATGTTCTGGAGCTCGATCAGGCGGACGGCGACGGGCAGGTCGCGGGCGAGCTCGGCGACGGCGAAGGCGTCGTCCAGGTAAGTGCGCTGGAGAACGCAGTTGATCTTCACGCGCAGGCCGAGGGCGAGAGCGATGTCGAGCGTGCGTCGGGTGATGCGCGGGTCGCCGCCGCCCATGATCTCGGCGGACCGGGTGGGATCGAGGCTGTGGAGGCTGAGGTTGAGGTACGTCAGGCCGGCACCGTGGAGCTTCTCGACGCTCAGGCCGCGGCGCAGGTTGCCGTGGCTGGTCATGCCGATCGCGGCGTCGGGTCCGAGGCCGTCGGCGAGGCCCGCGATCACGTCGAGGATATCCGCGCGGAGGGTCGGCTCGCCGCCGGAGCAGTGTGCCTTCTTGATCTTCCAGGTGCCGGCCTCGGCGGCGATGGCCGCGTAGTCGGAGGCGGTCAGGGGGCGGTCCTTGTGCCCGTAGTCCGGCATGCAGCGGGGCTTGCAGAACACGCAGTCCAGGTTGCAGAGCGAGTTCAGGGTGAAAGCCAGGTAGGGGTGGTTGCGGCCGGTCGCGGCGAAGGCGGCGGCCAGGTCACGGTGGCGTGTGGCGGGCATCGGTCAGCCTCCTACGAAGGGAGAGCAGGCGGCGGGGGCCTCGGCGAGGCCGTTGAGCGGCTGGTCGGTGAGGTAGCGGCGCAGGTTGTCGGCGAAGAACGTGACCGCCTCGTTCATGTACGTGCGGCTGAGCGTGGAGCTCTTCGGCGTGAGGACGACCCAGGGGTGGAGCCGCAGCGGATGGCGGGCGGGCAGCGGTTTCGGGTCGAAGACGTCCAAGGCGGCGCCGCGAAGGTGGCCGGCGTTGAGGGCGGCCAGGAGGGCCGCCTGGTCGACGGTCGCCGCGCGGCCGAGGTTGAGGAAGATGGACTTCGGCTTGAACGCCGCGAAGAGGTCGTGGTCGAAGAAGCGGTCCGTGGCCCGGGTGGCGGGCAGCAGATCGACCACCACGTCGGCAACGGCGACCGCCTGGTGCACCGCCGACGTGTGCATCCATGTGATCCCGCCCTCGGCGGCCACTGGCGGCGTGCGCCGTACGCCGATGACGTCCATCCCGAAGGAGCGGGCCGCACGCGCGAGGTGTTCGCCGATACTGCCGCAGCCGACGATGGTCATCGTCGCCCCTGCCAGGTCGAAGAACTCTTCGGCCAGGTCGTCCTTCCACCAGGTCCGGTTCCGCTGGGCGAGCTGGCTCATGAACAACCCGCGGGAGAAGCCCAGGACCAGCCCCATGGCGTGCTCGGCCATGGGTCGGCCGTGGAATCCGTACGAGCGGGTCAGAGCCACCCCGACGGAGTGGGCCTCGGCGACGGGCAGATGGTCGGTGCCGGCGGCCGGGGACGCGATCCACCTCAGATGAGGCGCGCCGAACAGCCACGACGGCTTGAACGTCCAGCCGAAGTAGACGTGCGCCTCAGCCAGCTGGTGCGGCACGGCTCCCTCGGTCGCCGTACGGAACTCGACACCGGGAAAGGCGGCGGACAGCGCCTGCTCGTGCTCGGCGGACAGCCGCCAGAAGGAGTGCGGGGACTCCAGACTGATCAACACGACCGGCCGGTTCATCGCGCTCGGCCCACCGCGCTCGACGCCGGCACCAGAGCCCAAGGAGCGATGCGCTCGATGACGGAACCGATGCTGGCCTCGTAGTCGTGGCGCGAGCGCACGAGGGCCGCCCCGGCGTTCCGGAGCCGGTCGCGTTCGCGGGGCAGGACGGTCAGGGCGCGGTGGAGTGCGGAGGCCAGGGACCTGGCGTCACAGGGTGCGGCGGTGAAGCCGGTCTCGCCTTCGACGACGGTCTGGGTCAGCCCGCCGGCCGTGGTAGCCACCACCGGGCCCGCTCCGGCCGCGAACGCTTCCAGGGGGATGCGACCGAAGGGCTCCTCCCGGGAGGGAACGACGACCGCACGCAAGGCCGGGTTGTGCAGCCAGGCGCAGATCGCGGGGGTGAAGCTCGTGATCAGCGTCGCGTTCAGGCCGTACGCGCGAATGCGCGCCGCGAGGTCCTCCTGGTACGAGGTCGGGCGCTCGTGCTCGTCCGAGGTCACCGCCGCCAGGACCAGGTGTGGAGCGCGGCCCCCGCGCTCCTTGAGGATGCGCAGCGCTTCCAGGAGGTCGGCGAAGCCCTTCGTCGGCACAGCACGGCCCATGGCGAGAAGGAATCCGGCGCGGGCCTTGAAGGGCAGGGGCGGCGCGCTCGTCGGCGGGGCCATCTCCTCCTGGATCAGCCCGTTCGGGACGCTGACGATGCTTCCTCGCGGGACGGCGTAACTGACGACGAGGTGGCCGCGCATGTGGGAGGAGATGGCGCCGATCCGCCCGCCTCGTACGATCGCCCTCCGCAGGGCGTCCCGCTCCCAGCGGACGCGGGACATGTCCTTGGGCCTTGTCAACGCGGTCGTAGAGCGGGGTACGAGCAACAGGTCCGTGGTCGGCGATGTATAGGGGGCCAGCCCGAGGAACGGGACGTCGAGGCCGATGAGGAGGCACCGGCTCGCGCGGTCGGCGATGCGTACGGCCGCTTCGCATGCCAGGTCGCACAGCTGCATGGAACCGTGGATCGAGTCCGGCGCCGCCTGGACCTCCGGGATCGTGATGACGTCGGCCTCGGCCTGCCGCAGTATGCGCTGGACCTCGCCGGCCCGCCGCCGGTCGTGCGCTCCTGCCGTATCCGGCATGTGCGGGGTGATCACGGAGAGGCGGCGAGGCGGCAGCAGGCGGGCGAGGGCCGTGAGGAAGGCCCGGTTGCTGAAGCCCGTGCCCGACGCCGCACCGTAGAAGCCCTCGTGGAGGGCGACGATGACACGAGGCTGGCGGACCGCCTCCGGTACGGCGGCCGTGGGCGGGAGTGGTGGAGTGGCATGGTCGATGCGCACCGTGTGGTGCCTCCTTCGAAGAGAGGGAGCGCGGGCGTGGGCGTCAGGTGCTGGCGGTCGACGGGCTGGGCTGGCGGGTGAGTCGGCACCAGACACGGGTGCCGTGGGTGCCGGTCGCCAGCGACCAGTCGTCGGCCAGGGCCTCGACGATGACCAGCCCTCGTCCCGATTCGGCCTCCTCCTCGGAAGCTGGAGGGGAGAACGGCAGGGAGTGGGAGCAGCCGCCGTCGGTGACGGTGATCTCGACCTTCAGCCCGCCGGTGGTCGGTGCCGTGCGGTCGACGCACAGGACCAGGGGCGGGCTGCCCGAGGCGAAGGCGTTCGTCGCGAGCTCGGACGTGATCAGCCGGGCGTCTTCGAGGAGGTCCGCCTCTGCGCCGTGGAGGGCGACCACCACAGCCTCTCGGGCGGTCTCGGCCGCTTTCGGTCCGTATGGCAGATCTGTGATCAGCGTGGTCGCGTCGGTGTTGCCGATGCGATTTTGCCTGGCGACGGAGACCGGTTGTCCGACGTCGCGCTCCAGCACAATGCCCGGACGGCTTCCAGACGCGCTCGTGCGGTGTCTCAAGGCCCACTCCTTTCTCCGTCGGCACCGAAGGCGGCGCCTTCCACCGAGATCCCAGAACACCGGATGAGGCCGGTCACGCAGGACCCGATCAACGGGTCAACTCGGTCAACTTCCTTGCGAAGGAGGCGAATCAGCCGTCCGAGGACGTCACCATGAGGGAGCGCGAGAAGTGATGGACGAACCACTGGGGCAAGAGGTGGTCGCACGTGGCACCGCAGGCAGGGGAACCCAACGCCGTACTGGCTGGGTGCCTCGATGAACTCGGGTGGAGCCCGAAGGCGCTCGCTCGCAAGCTCAACAGGGTGTTCGGAGCTGGGACGGTTGCTGAGTCGGCGCCTTACCACTGGCGGGACGCCGGCTCGTTGCCGCGCTCGCCATTACCGATGATGGCCGCCTACGTGCTCTCCCAGGAGCTGGGTAGACCTATGTCGGTGGCCGAACTCTGGCAGGGCCGCGTGGGCGACTCTTCGACGCTCGTTCCGGCCGACACGGATCTCGCACGGCCCTGGACCGTGCAGGGCATGGAGGCGACCGTGGAGGATTGGGTGATGGGAGGGCTCGTCGACCGACGCCGGTTCCTCGCGATCTCAGGTGCGGGGCTCCTCGAGATCGTCGCCCAGTACCTCGACGGCACTGCGGGGCGCGGCCAGTACACGCATCGGATCACACCGTCCGTGGGTGCCGATCCGCTCGTGGACCAAGTCGAACAGCACCTGCCTATGCTCTCCGCGCTCGATGACGAGCACGGTGGGGCACGGCATCTCCCCTACGTAGGTGCCCAATTCCGCGCGGTCGGCCTACTGACCCGCGAGAGCGGTCACCCTCCCGCCGTCGCGAGCCGTCTCATTCGCGCGCTCGCGGAGATCGGCCAGTTGGCCGGCTGGATGGCCTTCGACGCAGCAGATCACGGTCTGGCGCAGCGCTACTTCGCCACGGCGCTACGCGCGGCGCATCAGGTCAACGACCTGCCCCTGTGCGCCCACATCCTCGGCGACCTCTCGTTCCAGGCCGCGAGCCGGGGCCACCCGGCGGACGCCATCGCCCTCGGCGAGGCCGCCCGCCGCGCCAGCGACGCCGCACCGTCGGTCGTCCGAGCATCCGTCCTGTCCCGGCTCGCGTACGCGTACGCCACCGCCGACCGTGACAACGACTTCGCCCACACCCGTGGGGCCGCACGCGAACTGATCACCAGCCGGGACAGCGGCCAAGAGGAACCCCGCTGGATGTACTTCCTCACCGACAACCACCTCGACTGCCAGGCCGGTTACGGCCTTGTCCAGATGGGCCGCGCCCAGCTGAAGACGGACGGTGGTACGCGGGGACGACGCTTCCTCGCTCAGGGTGCGGAGATGCTCCGGTCCGGGGCGTACGACGTCCCGCGCGGTGACCCCAGCCAGCGCAGGGCCATGTTCGAAGGGGCCTGGCTGGCCCTGGGTTACAGCGCTCATGGTGATCTGGAGGCGGCCTGCGAGGTCGGCCAGATCGTCACGGACCGCCTCGACGTCGTGCGCTCGCCTCGCAGCGCGGCTCTGCTCCACCAGCTCGCCGCAGACCTGCGCCGCCGACAGCGCAACGCCCACGTGCGCAGCTTCCTGCCAGCCCTGGAGCACGCCCTCGCCGAACACGCCCCGTCGACGCAACCCGGCCGTTAGGGTCAGGATCATGACCGCAGGGGAGCGCGTTGTCGTTGTCGGGGCTGGGGTGGCAGGGCTCACCACCGCTGTCGTTCTCGCCGAGGCCGGAGTCTCGGTGCACGTGATTGCCGAGCAGGTGCCGGGTGTCACCTCGCTGGCGGCAGGGGCGATGTGGGGCCCGTACCTGGTCGAGCCGAAGGACAAGGTCGACCAGTGGGGACAAAGGTCGCTGGAGATCTTTCGGAAGCTGGCCGAGGACCCGTCCACGGGCGTCCGGCTCACCAGCGGCATTGAGGCGTCCCGCACGGCCGAGGCTCCACCGGACTGGTCCACCGCACTGCCCGGCTTCCGACCGTGCGAGCCGGCCGAACTGCCGGCAGGGTTCTCGGCCGGTTACCGGTTCACGGTGCCGCTGATCGACATGCCCACCTACCTCGACTACCTTCTGCGTCGCCTCGATGCCGCTGGGGGAACGGTTGAGCGGCGGCGCCTGACTTCGCTCGCGGACGCCGGCCCTGCTCCTGTGATCGTCAACTGCACGGGCCTGTGTGCCCAGGAACTGGTCCCGGACCCTGACCTCCGGCCAATCCGCGGCCAGCACGTCGTCGTCACCAACCCCGGGCTGACCGAGTTCTTCTCCGAGGACACCGGCCTCTCCCCGGACCTCCTGTGCTTCTACCCCCACGGCGACACCGTCGTCCTGGGCGGCACAGCGATCGACGGCCAGGGCGATCTGGCCCCCGACGACAAGGCTGCGGCCGGCATCCTCGCCCGCTGTGCCGAGGTCGAGCCCCGCCTCGCCCAGGCCCGTGTCCTGGAGCACCGGATCGGCGCTCGACCGACCCGCACCACGGTCCGTGTGGAGGAAGAGTCGGGGGAGGACGGCACCGTGGTCGTGCACAACTACGGGCACGGAGGCGCCGGCGTCACGCTGTCGTGGGGGTGCGCCGAGGAGGCTCGGGCGTTGCTCTCCGCCAAGTGATCTGCACGTGGAAGAACAGACGTTGCGACGTCCGCAGCGCGGAATCGTTTAGGGAGTCCCGGCACGCTTGTAGCCGACCCACAACCGGCCACCGGTCTGCCCGAGCACCTCGTCCACGACGGCCACGAGAGTCTCGACTCTCCCGGCCAGTGCCTCCTGTAGGCCGTGGTGGAGGCGTGTGCTGAGCCCTGGCGCGGTCGTCTCAAGACGGCGTGCCAGCCATTTTCCACCGCCACCCCACGACCCGCCAACGGCCAGTGCCAGCTCACCGGTGCGTCGGACCAGTTCGGTCGCGATGAACAGACGCTCGCTCTGGTCGTTGCTTCCTGCGAGGTCGTCGAGGAGGTCGGTGATCGCGTAGCGGCGGTCGTCGATCTCTTCCGACGGCACCGGTGGTGGTCCGGCGGCGGTCAGTTTCCGGGCCTGTGCGGCGAGGCGCGCTCCGAGTCCGTCGGTGTCGAAGAGCAGCAGCCCGTCGGCACACATCCACAGCAGCGGTGACCGGCGCTTGCGCAGCTCCCTTTCGACGTAGGCGTGCCACGTCGCCTCGGTGTGCACGAACATCTCCACCGGCCAGTCGGCGTACTGGAGGCTCGCACGGTAGGGGGCGGGGGCTCCGTAGACCAGGACCACGATGTCTAGGTCCGACGTCACCGTGCGGCGACCCGTCACGACGCTGCCGCCCAGGAACGCGGCGCGCGCTTCGGAGTGCTGTTCGTCCACAACGGCGCGTGCGGCCTCGATCGCCTCCATGGGGCAACTATCAGCACTGCCCCCACCGCGCGCACACCGTTTTCTGCGACTGGACCGCGATGTCTAGCGCTCCGCGTCTCAGAAGCGCCAGAACGCTGGACGCGGCGGACACCCTCACCGGCGTCTGGGAGCTCAGTGATGGCGAAGTCTGGGGGATGAGCCCCTTCGGTGGCAGCACCAGTGCCTCGGTGTGGGACAGGCTGGACCCGCGACTCTTCCTCCAGGACGGCGGTCGGCTCTCTCGCGTCCAGGCAGCGTTCAGAGCCGCCTACCACCTCCCGCGGGCCTGCTCCATCGCCGTGGGCACCGACGAGCCGACCCACTTGGAGGAACTCGTCGGAGCCCTGGCAGGCCAGGTGGAGGAACGGACCGTCCAGGAGTACCGGAAGCTCCTCCGCGACCGCTCGCGCTGATCAGTGCGCCTGAAGCTCCTCGATGACCTGCTCGGCCCTGCGCTGTGCAGGCTCCAGCCGAGGATCCTCAGGGTGCGCGTACGGACCAAGGATCTTCGAGCAGACGAACAGCGTCATCAGCTTGCCGTCCCGGCTGTCGAAGTCCCGCCGACGCTCCTGCCGAACACGATCGGCCAGGGACGGGACGGCGAGCGAGCTCGCCCACAGCGAGGCCGAGTCCAGTCCTCGCGGGGCGTTTCCCCAGTCCTCCCAGTCGAAGAGGCTGAACACCGGGCCGGTGACGTTGGCCCAGTTCAGGTCGGCATGCGCGGGCACCCAACGCTGCACGGCCGTATCGAAATCGCCGGGAAAGACAGCCCGAATGGCGTCGGTGACCGACGCCTGGGTGATGGTCTCGGTGTCCGGTGTGGCGACCCGCCTTGTCTGGTGCGCCGCCAGCGCGTCCAGAGAGGCGTTCAACCCGTCCCACCACTCGTCCGAGAGTCCCGGGTTCTCGCTCAGAACGGCGTTCCCGACCGGAGCGGCGGGCAGGAGGTCGGTTTCGTCGGCCCGCCACATCACCGGTTCGTCCTCGTCCCGCCAGACCACGCATCCCCGCCATGCCGGCTGGGCGACACCGTCCAAGCGGGCGGCGCACTCCGCGCCGTTCCACCCTTGATCGGTGATCTTTCCGAGCGGGCGTCGCTCAATGCGGACCCAGGTCTCACGGTCTGTCCGGGCCCCCACGGACCTGCGCTTACGCATCGCCGTATCCAGGAGGAAGCACACCCGCAGAGACCGCGCGACGCGATCCAGAATCTCGTCAACCGGCTGTACGCGTAGGTCGACAGCCTGACTCGTGGAGACCGAGAGCGTCATACACGCGACCGTAGCAGCGAGGCAGCGAGAGGTACTTCAAGACGAGAAACCAGCGGCTGCGTCCGACTGAAGGCCCTGGCGGGCTAGCCGGGCCACGTCGCGCACGCGAAGAGCCCAGCACCGTGCGCCGCCCTGTGGGCACGCGGAGAGCCCGGCGCCCCCGCGGCGTCCTGTGGGGCGCGCGGGTGCCGGGCTCTCGTTCGTGCGGGGTGGCGGTAGGCCGGCGTGGACGCGGACTACTCCTCGCCGTCCTCCGGCTTGTCCGCCTCGTCGATCTCCTCCTCAAGGCCGAGCTGCTCGACCAGCCAGCGGTCGAACTCGAGCGCGGCCCGCACCCAGCTGACGGTGGAGGAGACGAAGTGCTCCAGGCTCACGCCCGTGCCGATCAGCATCTGCGCCTCACCGATGAGGCGGACGGCGCCGTCGTCATGGGTGTGGGTGTAGACCTTGGGCCACAGGGTGCGCCGGTTCCAGTCGTCGATGGCCTCCAGCAGCTGGGGCTTGTCGTCGATCTTGTGCGGCCGGTCGTAGAACGTCCGCACCGAGAAGACCTGCTGGTCGCCCTCGCCGCGGAACATGAAGTACGTGCGGAACTGCTCCCACGGCGCGACGAGGTCACCCTCCTCGTCGACGAGGTGCTTGAGCTCCATCTGGTCCAGGAGCTGCTTCACAAGGTCCTGATCCGGGACGACGGGGCCCGCCGGTCCTTGGGGCTGCGGCTCGGGCTGGCCCCCGAAGTTCGGAATCGAGGACGGGTCGATGCTCACCGTGTTTTTCCCTTCGTACGGATCCCGCCATCCTCCCCCATCCGGGGAGGGGCGTGGCAAGCCCCGGCGGCCCCTGTCAGCCCTGGGCTGACACGATCCGGTC
Organism: Streptomyces similanensis; assembly: GCF_039543625.1. Classification (NCBI taxonomy): domain Bacteria; kingdom Bacillati; phylum Actinomycetota; class Actinomycetes; order Kitasatosporales; family Streptomycetaceae; genus Streptomyces; species Streptomyces similanensis. Next base: position 243,314 of record NZ_BAABKC010000044.1, read on the forward strand.
ACCCGGGCGGCCGCAGGCCGGGTACCCGCCCGGACCCGGCCTTGACACGCCGCGCCGCACCGGGACCCGAACGGGCTACGGCCCCCTTCCCCGCGCAGCCGGGAAGGGGGCCGTGCCGCGGCCGTGGGAGCGGACGCTACAGCGTCTTGCCCGTGGCCGGGCCCACCAGCAGTCCTTCGCCGAACCGGTCCACCCGCACCGTGTCGCCGTCCTTGATCTCGCCGGACAGGATCTCCTTGGCGAGCCGGTCGCCGATGGCCGTCTGCACCAGGCGGCGCAGCGGACGGGCGCCGTAGGCCGGGTCCATGCCCTCGTCGGCGAGCCAGGCCAGCGCCTCGGGCGTGACGTCCAGCGTCAGGCGCCGCTCCGCGAGCCGCTTGGCGAGGCGGCCGATGGCGAGCTCCGCGATCCGGCCCAGTTCGTCCTTGGTGAGCGCCGAGAAGACCACCAGGTCGTCCAGCCGGTTGAGGAACTCCGGCTTGAAGGAGGCGCGGACGACCTCCAGGACCTGCTCCTTCTTCTCCTCCTCGCTGGTGATCGGGTCGATCAGGAACTGGCTGCCCAGGTTGGAGGTGAGGATCAGGATCGTGTTGCGGAAGTCGACGGTGCGGCCCTGTCCGTCGGTCAGCCGGCCGTCGTCCAGCACCTGGAGCAGGATGTCGAAGACCTCCGGGTGGGCCTTCTCCACCTCGTCCAGCAGCACCACGCTGTACGGCCGCCGGCGCACCGCCTCGGTGAGCTGGCCGCCCTCCTCGTAGCCGACGTATCCGGGCGGGGCGCCGACCAGCCGGGCCACGCTGTGCTTCTCGCTGTACTCCGACATGTCGATGCGGACCATGGCCCGCTCGTCGTCGAACAGGAAGTCCGCCAGCGCCTTGGCCAGCTCCGTCTTGCCCACGCCCGTCGGGCCGAGGAAGAGAAAGGAGCCCGTGGGCCGGTCCGGGTCGGCGATGCCCGCGCGGGAGCGGCGCACCGCGTCGGAGACCGCTTGCACGGCCTCGCCCTGCCCGATCAGCCGCCGGCCGATCTCGTCCTCCATGCGCAGCAGCTTCTGCGTCTCGCCCTCCAGCAGCCGGCCGGCCGGGATGCCGGTCCAGGAGGCGACGACGTCGGCGATGTCGTCCGGGCCGACCTCCTCCTTGACCATGGTGTCCTTGGCGGCCTCCTCCTCGGCGCGCGAGGCGGCCTCCAGCTCCCTCTCCAGGTCCGGGATCTCCCCGTACAGCAGCTTGGAGGCGGTGTCGAAGTCGCCGTCGCGCTGGGCGCGTTCGGCCTGGCCGCGCCGGTCGTCCAGCTTCTCCTTCAGCTCGCCGACCCGGTTGAGGGACTGCTTCTCCTTCTCCCAGCGGGCGGTCAGACCGCGCAGCTCCTCCTCCTTGTCGGCGAGGTCGCGGCGCAGCTTGTCCAGCCGCTCGCGGGAAGCGGCGTCGGTCTCCTTGTCGAGGGCCAGCTCCTCCATCCGCAGCCGGTCCACGACGCGCTGGAGCTCGTCGATCTCGACCGGCGAGGAGTCGATCTCCATCCGGAGCCGGGAGGCGGCCTCGTCGACCAGGTCGATGGCCTTGTCGGGCAGGAAGCGCGAGGTGATGTAGCGGTCGGACAGGGTCGCGGCGGCCACCAGCGCGGAGTCGTTGATCTGCACCTTGTGGTGGGCCTCGTAGCGGCCCTTGAGCCCGCGCAGGATCGCGATGGAGTCCTCCACGCTGGGCTCGGCGACCAGCACCTGCTGGAAGCGCCGCTCCAGCGCGGGATCCTTCTCGATCCGCTCGCGGTACTCGTCCAGCGTGGTCGCGCCGACCATGCGCAGCTCGCCGCGGGCCAGCATCGGCTTGAGCATGTTGCCGGCGTCCATCGCGGAGTCGCCGCCGGCACCCGCGCCGACGACCGTGTGCAGTTCGTCGATGAAGGTGATGATCTGCCCGTCGGAGTCCTTGATCTCCGCCAGGACGGTCTTCAGCCGCTCCTCGAACTCGCCGCGGTACTTCGCACCCGCGACCATCGCCCCGAGGTCCAGGGAGACCAGCCGCTTGTCCTTCAGGGACTCGGGCACGTCGCCCTTGACGATCCGCTGGGCGAGCCCCTCGACGACGGCGGTCTTGCCGACGCCGGGCTCACCGATGAGGACCGGGTTGTTCTTCGTACGCCGCGACAGCACCTGCACGACCCGGCGGATCTCCTGGTCCCGGCCGATGACCGGGTCCAGCTTCCCCTCCCGCGCCGCCGCGGTGAAGTCGGTGCCGAACTTCTCCAGGGCCTTGTACTGACCCTCGGGGTCGGGTGTGGTCACCCGGCGCCCTCCCCTCGCCTTCTGGAACGCCTCTTGCAGCTTCTTCGCACTGGCGCCCTGCCGCTCCAGCACCTCGCCGGCCGCGCCGCCCTTCGCGGCGATGCCGAGCAGCAGGTGCTCGGTGGACAGGTATTCGTCGCCCAGGTCCTTCGCCCGGCTCTGCGCGTCCGTGATGACGGCCAGCAGCTCACGGTTGGGCTGCGGCGGCGCCACGGTGGAGCCGGTCACGCTCGGCAGGGACGCGAGGACGCGCTCGGCGCCCGCGCGGACCGACGCCTGGTCGGCGTCCACGGCCGACAGCAGGTCGATGATGTTCTCGTTGTCCTGCCCCTCCAGCAGCCCGAGGAGCAGATGGGCCGGGGTCAGGTCGGGGTGTCCCCCGCTCACGGCTCGGTTGCCGGCCGCCTGAATCGCGTCCCGGCTCCTGTTGGTCAGCTCGGCGTCCACGGTCGCTTCTCTCCTCCTCGGCGTCGGCCCTCTGCCCTGTCCACGGGCACGCACCTGTCCACGGGCACGCCTCCCGTACTGACTCGGTCAACGTGCACAAAGTTGAGTCTATTCCACTCAAGGTGGATTCGGGAGGCCCGTTTCCCGGGGCGCGCCGGATCGGGCCCCGGGATAGCGGACCCAGGGACATCGGGCCCAAGGACATCGGGCCCAGGGATCGGGTGCCCCCGCCTCGCCGCATTGCAGCTTCCTGCGGGCACGCGAAAGCGCGCCCGGTGCGGGCGCGGTCGGCGAACGGGAGGGCGGGGGGCGACACCAGGAAGTGACATGGGCGCGCGAGAAGTGCCCGGAGGGGCTGTTTCCAGCCACAGCCCGGATCGGGCGACACCGCTGCGAAGGCACGCAAAACTGCAGCGGCGTCACCGTGTTCAGGTCACGGTGACGCCGCTGCGGGGGGGAAGCACCTGAGCGATCTGTTACGACGGGGGAATCGCGTCAGGCACTGCGGGGGGTGGCTGAGATGGTCCTGATGTCGGCGGGCTCCGGCGCCACCTGCCGGTGGTCCCGCTGGTCGAGATTCACGAAGATCATTCCGTACCGGATGGCACACCGCACGGGCCGTGGGGCCCCGCGAGGCCGGCGCAGGCACCGGAAGGCCCGTACGTCTCCGTCCTCGTCCCGGGTGACGACGACCGGCTCACCGAAGACGGTCACCATCAACGAGTCACCGCTGTGGGGGATGGCGGTGACCAGGTCGATGAAGTGCCAGCCGGACCGGTAGGCGGTGGCCATCTCCCGCCGGAACGAGCGGTCGTCGGGTGGTGTGGTCATCAGTCAGCCCCACGTACTGTCGTCCGGGCGCTCCGAAGAAGCCGATGCGGCCGTGACGCTCTTCGCACCCTTGGGTGCGACCACTCCCCACGTGCTGTCCGCCCGGTTCACGTGCCCCTTCGCGCCAGACAGGCCAGCCAGTGCGCTGACGGCCATGACGGCAGAGCAGGCGGCAACAAGCACCGAGCGAAGCATTCTCTTGTGCATAGTCGGCTTCGTCCTCACTTGAAGGTCCCCTCTCCCCCGTCAGAAATAGACGATGGCTCATTCCGGCACGTCATGGCCACCCAAACGGTGCATCATGTTCCTGCATGTTCAGGACCCTGGGGGGTGTAGATTTCTTGACGAATCGGACCAACGTCACACATCCCCATGCGATGAGTGAGCTGTGTGACGAGGGAAGCCGTCTGTACGCCCAAGCGCTCCGCGCCGGACGCCTCGCCCGGGAGGCCGCCGAGCCGGCGCCCTGCCTGGTGGAATTCTCCCTGCTCCACCCCGATCCGGACGACCCGAACTGGCTGCGACCTGTGCCTCCGTCGGTCGCCCTGGCCCACCGGCTCAACCCCATCGAGCGGGAGATCGCCGACCGCAGGAGACTGTCGGTGGAGCTGGCCGAGGCCTTCGAGCCCTTCATGGCGCTCAGCACCCAGGTCACCGCGGCGACCCACTCCATCTCGGTGCTGGAGGGCCTGGACCGTATCAACGCGGCGCTGGACCTCGCCACGGCCGAGTGCCGCTCGGAGATGCTCACCGTGCAGCCCAGCGGCCGCCGCCTCGAACACATCCTCGTCCAGGGACTCGAACGGGACCGCCCGCTGATCGAACGCGGGGTGCGCATCCGCACCCTCTACCAGCACACCGCCCGCTACAGCCCGGAGACGATCGGCTACGTCTCGCAGTTCGCCGACGGCAAGGTGGAGTACCGCACCATCGACGAGCTGGTCGAACGCCTCATCATCTGCGACGAGACGGTCGCGTTCATTCCCACTCGCGACGACCGCCAGGTCGCCCTGGAACTGCGCCACCCCGGCCTCGTCCGCTACCTGATCAAGGTCTTCGAGTTCATGTGGGCCCGCGCCGTGCCGCTGAGCACCGGTGCCCCCTACGAGACCGCCCCCGACGGCATCACGGAGATCCAGCACTCCATCGCCAAGCTCCTCGTCGAGGGCCACGTCGACGAGGCCATCGCCCGCCGCCTGGGCATGAACGTACGCACCTGCCGGGCCCACATCGCCAAGCTGGCGACCGCCCTCGGCAGCGGCAGCCGGGCCCAGCTCGGCTACCTCATCGCCCAGTCCGGCATCCTGAGACAACAGGACTGAACCCGATCGGAGAGACCCCTGCCCGCCCACGGCCTGCCGCACCCGGCCGTCGACGACGAGCGACGGCGCGAGGAGCTGCCACGGTGCTCCGCGACAAGGGCCGCCTCGACCGGACCATTGCGCGAGCAATGACCGACGCCGTCATCGCCGACCGCCTCGGCATGAACGTCCGCACCGCCCGCGAGCACATCGCCAAGCTCGCCGCCGCCCTCGGCAGCGCCAGCCGGGCCCAACTCGGCTACCTCATCGCGCGGTCCGGGATCCTCGACCGGGACCGCTGACCGCGGCCGCCCCGTCGGCGCCCGGCGGCCCGTCCAGCCCCGCCTGGGCGATCCGCACGCCCAGCTGCGTACGGCTGGCCGCGCCCAGCGTCTCCGACAGCCGGGCGATGTGCGCCCGGCAGGTGCGCACGCTGATGCCGAGCCGCTCGGCGATCACCGCGTCCTGGTGGCCCTCGGCCAGCAGCGCGGCGATGGACCGCTCCCGGTGCGAGATGCCCTCGATGCCGGTGTCGGGCAGCGGCGCGGTCAGCGGGATCGCCAGCCGCCACAGCCGTTCGAAGACCGTCACCAGGTACTCCACCAGCGCCGGGTGGCGCAGCTCCAGCGCCATGGTGCGATCCGCGTTGGCGGGGACGAAGGCGACCGTGCGGTCGAACAGGATCAGCCGGTCGATCACCTCGTCCAGCGTGCGCGCCTCGACCGCGTCGCCCATCAGCTCCAGATAGGTGAGCAGGCCCTGCCCGTGCCGGGCCACATGCGTGTACAGGTCGCGCATCCGCACGCCCCGGGCGCGCAGCGCCAGCGCCCTGGGCAGGCCCTCCGACAGCTCGTGCTCGCGCCGGATGCCGCCGGGCTGGACGGTCAGCACCTCCGTGCGGCACGCCTGGGTCGCCTCGTCCATCGCCGCCTGGATGCGGGACAGGCCGTCCAGGACGCGTATCGCGCTGCCCTCGCCGGCGGCGGCGGGCAGCCGCACCGGGCCGCCCAGGCCCGCGTACCGCTCGTAGGCGGCCACCGCCGAGCCGACCCGCCGGTGGCTCGCGCTGACCTCGTCGTACATCCCGCGCAGCAGCCGGGTCATGACCTCCTGCGGCGCGGTCGGCACCAGGAAGTCCATGTCGTCCGGGTCCGGGTGCAGCAGCGCGAGCTCCAGCAGGCAGGGCACCGGCTCGGCGTCCCGGCGCGGCACCCGGCCGCGGCGCACGGCCCGCGAGTACACCCGCTCGCCGGCGTCGCACAGTCGGTCAGCACCGTGTGGATGCTCCTGGGTCCCGTGCCCGGCCATGGCCCGTCACACCCCCGGTCTCCGCGTCTTTCCGCAGCGCAACTATGCGCGGCCCGGACCGGCTGTGCAACACGGCTTGCCCGGACCGGAGCGCCCATAACCACCGGTATCGACCGGTGTGTACGGGCCTCCGCCCGGCGCGCTGCAGGAACCTGCCCGGGAAAACCCGGACGGGTGCCCCGCCGGACGGAAGGCGGCCGCGCCGGCCGGCCACCGCGGGCCGGCGCGGGACTACTTGAGCCCGGCCGCCGCGCACGCCGTCTTGTACGACGCGGTGCAGATCTCGGAGGTCTTGTAGATGCCGTCGGCGACGACGGTGTCCTTGATGTTGGACTTGGTCAGGGCGACCACGGGCACCAGCTGGGCCGGGATGTTCTTGGCGGTCGGGCTGTTGACCTTGTCCCGGGTCAGCGAGTCGAACTGGATGTCCTTGCCCTGCACCTTGGCGACGGCCATCTCGGCGGCGTTCTCCGCCTCGGTCGGGTAGGACTTGTAGACGCTCATGTACTGCTCGTCGGCGAGGATGCGCTGCACGGCGTCGAGTTCGGCGTCCTGGCCGGTGATCGGCGGCAGCTTGGTGACGCCCGCGGCGTGCAGGGCCTTGATGACGCCGCCCGCCATGCCGTCGTTGGCGGCGTAGACGCCGGCGATGCCGTCCCGGCCGATCGCGGCGATCGCCTCGGTCATCTGCGCCTGGGCGATCTCCGGCTTCCAGTCCTTGGTGTCGTAGGACTTGGCGATCGTCACCTTGCCGGTCAGCTGGGCGAGGGCGCCCTCCTTGAACTGCTTGGCGTTCGGGTCGGTGGACGAGCCGTTCATCATGACGATCTTGGGGGAGCCGGTCGAGCCCACCGCCTCCAGCAGCGAGCGGCCCTGCACCTCGCCGACCAGCTCGTTGTCGAAGGAGATGTACGCGTCGATGGGCCCCTCGGCGAGCCGGTCGTAGGCGATGACGGAGATGCCCGCGGTCCTGGCCTTCTTCACCTGCTCGGCGATGGCGTGCGCGTCGACGGCGTCCAGCACGATGACGTCCATCTTGTCGTCGATCATCTGCTGCATCTGCTCGGCCTGCTTGGTCGCGCTGGCCCCGGCGTTGGCGTACTCGACCACGCCCTGCTTGTCGGTCAGCTCGGCCACCTTGGTCTTGAAGATCGGGGCGTCGAACTTGTCGTAGCGGGTGTTCGCCGTCTCCGGCAGCAGCAGACCCACCTTCACGTCGTTGCCCTTGGACGGAGTCGCGCTGCTGCCGCCGTCCGAACCGCCGAGCGCCCCGCAGCCGGCCAGCGGGAGGGACAGCGTGGACGCGGCCACGGCTATGGCGATACGACGCATCGAGGTGCTCACTTCTGGTGCCTTCCGGACGAGGACGCAGCATTGCGACCCAGGTGACTGAAAAGCCAACGCGGCCCCCGGTACCGGCGTCAAGCCGTCCCGCTTAACGAGATGACAACACCCGTTCCGCTTGTGCTGTGAAAACCTCGCGGAGCCTCCCGCATTCCCCCTCCAAACCCCCTTTACGGACCCTCCATCAACTCCCCCGACGAGGAGGCCCGCACGCCGGAGGGCCGGGAGACGTACGCCTCCCGGCCCTCCGGTCCGAACCCGCCGGACCTCAGTCCGGCTGCTGCCGCTTGGGCCGCCACACCACCAGCGCGCTGGTCTGCTGGACCTCCTGGTAGGGCACCAGGTCCCGCCGGTAGGAGGCGTGGACGGCCGCCTCGCGCTGCCGCATCGTGGCCGCCGCGCCCTCCAGGGCCGACTGCATCTCCGCGATGCGGGCCTGGAGCGCGACGACCTGGTTCTCCAGTTCGATGATGCGCTTGATGCCGGCCAGGTTGATGCCCTCGTCCTGCGACAACTGCTGCACCTGGCGGAGCAGTTCGATGTCGCGGGCCGAGTAGCGGCGGCCCCGGCCGGCGGTGCGGTCCGGGGACACCAGCCCCAGCCGGTCGTACTGGCGGAGGGTCTGCGGGTGCAGTCCGGACAGCTGCGCCGCCACGGAGATGACGTACACCGGTGTGTCTTCCGTCAGTTCGTACGGGTTACGACGGCGGCCGTCCATCTCCCTCATGCTCCCTTCGCGGCCTCGAACAGCTCCGCCCGCGGGTCCTCGCCCGCGGTCGCCTCGCGATACGCCTCCAGCGCGTCACGAGCCTTCCCCGACACGTCCTTCGGAACACTCACCTCGACGGTGACCAGCAGATCGCCCCGGGTGCCGTCCTTGCGGACCGCTCCCTTGCCGCGCGCCCGCATCGTCCGGCCGTTCGGCGTGCCCGGAGGCAGCTTCAGCGTCACCGGCGGCCCGCCGAGCGTGGGCACCCGCACCTCGCCGCCGAGCGCGGCCTCGTCGAACGTGACCGGCACGGTGACGGTGAGGTTGTCCTCCTTGCGGCCGAAGACCGGGTGCTCCCCGACGTGCACCACCACGTACAGGTCGCCCGCCGGGCCGCCGCGCTCACCCGGAGTTCCCTTGCCGCGCAGCCGGATGCGCTGCCCGTCCGACACCCCGGCCGGGATGCGGACCTGCATCGTCCGCGACGACTTGGCGCGCCCGGAGCCCTTGCAGACCTCGCACGGGTTCTCCGCGATCAGGCCGCGGCCCTTGCAGTCCGGGCACGGGTCGGTCAGCGAGAACCCGCCGCCCGAACCGCGCGCCACCTGCCCGGTGCCGACGCAGGTCGGGCACACCCGCGGCGTGCCGTTGGCGTCGCCGGTGCCCGAACACGCCTTGCACGGCGCTTGCGAGGACATCCGCAGCGGGACCGTGGCCCCTTCGATGGCCTCGGTGAAGCTCAGCGTGACCTCGGACTCGATGTCCTGGCCGCGCCGCGGCTGGGTCCGTGTGCCCGCGCCCGCGCCGCCCCGGTTGAACAGGCCGCCGAAGACGTCGCCGAGCCCGCCGCCGAAGCCGCCGCTCTGGCCGCCGCCACCGCCCTGGGCGCCCCCGAAGAGGTCGCCCAGGTCGAAGTTGAACGAACCGCCGCCGCCCGGACCCGGGCGGAAGCCGCCGCTGCCGAACAGGGCGCGGGCCTCGTCGTACTCCTTGCGCTTCTTGGGGTCGCCGAGGACGTCGTTCGCCTCGGAGATCTCCTTGAAACGTTCCTCCGCCTTGGCGTTGCCCTTGTTGGCGTCCGGGTGGAACTCGCGGGCGAGCTTCCGGTACGCCTTCTTGATCTCGGCCTCGGTGGCGTCCTTGGGGACGCCGAGAACCTTGTAGTAGTCCTTCTCGATGAAGTCCTTGGTGCTCATCCCCGACGTCCCTCCTCCCGTGCGTCGCGTGCGGGTGCGTCAGCCCTCGTCCGGGCCACCGCTGTCCTTGTCGTCGGCCGGCTCGGCGCCCTTCTCCGCACCGGCCTCGTCCGCGGACTTGACCGTCTGCGCACCGGGCTGCGGCTCGGCCACGGCCACCCGCGCGGGGCGGATGGTGCGCTCGCCGATCCGGTACCCGGGCTGAAGGATCGCCACGCACGTCGTCTCGGTGACGTCCGGCGCGTAGCTGTGCATCAGCGCCTCGTGGATCGTCGGGTCGAAGGGCTCGCCCTCCTTGCCGAACTGCTGGAGTCCCATCTTGGCGGCCACGGTCTCCAGCGACTCGCCGACGGACTTGAAACCGCCCACCAGTTCGCCGTGCTCCCGGGCGCGCCCGATGTCGTCGAGCACGGGCAGGAGCTCGGTCAGGAGGTTCGCCACGGCGATCTCCTTGACCGCGATCCGGTCCCGCTCGACCCGGCGCCGGTAGTTCTGGTACTCGGCCTGGAGCCGCTGGAGGTCCGCGGTGCGCTCGCCGAGCGCGGTGCGCACCTGGTCCAGCTGGGCCGTCAGGCCGGCCTTCTCGCTCGCGTCCCCGGCCGGGGCCGCCCCCTCCTCGGAGGAGGAGGCGGCCTTCGGCTCGGCGTCGTCAGGGGTGGCGCCGGAGGGGACGTCGGGCTTCTCGTCGAAACCCGGGGTCTCCTCCGTCACGCGGCACCGTCCTTGCGCTCGTCGTCCACGATCTCGGCGTCCACGACGTCGTCGTCGGCCTTCGCCTGGCCGGCGCCCGGCTCACCGGCGCCGCCGGCGGCCTGCGCGCCCTGGGCGTCGGCGTACATGGCCTGGCCCAGCTTCTGGGAGACGGCGGCGACCTTCTCCGTGGCGGTGCGGATCTCGGTGCTGTCCTCGCCCTTGAGCTTCTCCTTCAGCTCGGCGACAGCCTCCTCGACCTCGGTCTTGACCTCGCCCGGGACCTTGTCCTCGTTGTCCTTGAGGAACTTCTCGGTCTGGTAGACGAGCTGCTCGCCCTGGTTGCGGGTCTCGGCGGCCTCGCGGCGGGCGTGGTCCTCCTCCGCGTACTTCTCGGCCTCCTGGCGCATGCGGTCGACCTCGTCCTTCGGCAGCGAGGAGCCGCCGGTGACGGTCATCTTCTGCTCCTTGCCCGTGCCCAGGTCCTTGGCGGTCACGTGCATGATGCCGTTGGCGTCGATGTCGAAGGCGACCTCGATCTGCGGGACGCCGCGCGGCGCCGGCGGCAGACCGGTCAGCTCGAACATGCCGAGCTTCTTGTTGTAGGCCGCGATCTCGCGCTCGCCCTGGTAGACCTGGATCTGCACCGACGGCTGGTTGTCCTCGGCCGTGGTGAAGATCTCCGAGCGCTTGGTCGGGATCGTGGTGTTGCGCTCGATCAGCTTGGTCATGATGCCGCCCTTGGTCTCGATGCCGAGGGACAGCGGGGTGACGTCGAGGAGCAGGACGTCCTTGACCTCGCCCTTGAGGACACCGGCCTGCAGGGCGGCGCCGATGGCGACGACCTCGTCCGGGTTGACGCCCTTGTTGGCCTCGTTGCCGCCGGTCAGCTCCTTGACGAGCTCGGCGACGGCGGGCATGCGGGTCGAGCCGCCGACGAGGACGACGTGGTCGATCTCGTTGATCGAGATGCCGGCGTCCTTGATGACGTTGTGGAACGGCGTCTTGCAGCGCTCCAGCAGGTCCGCGGTCAGCTGCTGGAACTGGGCGCGGGTGAGCTTCTCGTCCAGGTGCAGCGGGCCCTCGGCGGACGCCGTGATGTAGGGCAGGTTGATCGAGGTCTCGGTGGACGAGGACAGCTCGATCTTGGCCTTCTCCGCCGCCTCGCGCAGGCGCTGGAGGGCCATCTTGTCCTTGGACAGGTCCACGCCGTGGCCGGACTGGAACTGCTTGACCAGGTAGTCGACGACGCGCTGGTCCCAGTCGTCGCCGCCGAGGTGGTTGTCGCCGTTGGTGGCCTTCACCTCGACCACGCCGTCGCCGATCTCCAGCAGCGAGACGTCGAAGGTGCCGCCGCCGAGGTCGAAGACGAGGATCGTCTGGTCGTCCTTGTCGAGGCCGTACGCCAGGGCGGCGGCCGTCGGCTCGTTGACGATGCGCAGGACGTTCAGACCGGCGATCTCGCCGGCCTCCTTGGTGGCCTGGCGCTCGGCGTCGTTGAAGTACGCCGGGACGGTGATGACCGCGTCGGTCACCTTCTCGCCCAGGTACGACTCGGCGTCCCGCTTCAGCTTCTGCAGCACGAAGGCGCTGATCTGCTGCGGGTTGAAGTCCTTGCCGTCCAGGTTGATCTTCCAGTCGGTGCCCATGTGGCGCTTGACCGACCGGATGGTCCTGTCGACGTTGGTGACGGCCTGGCGCTTGGCCACCTCGCCGACGAGCACCTCGCCGTTCTTGGCGAAGGCGACGACGGACGGCGTGGTCCTGGCGCCCTCGGCGTTGGTGATGACGGTGGGCTCGCCGCCTTCGAGAACGCTGACGACGGAGTTAGTCGTGCCCAGGTCGATGCCGACCGCACGTGCCATGGTGAATTCCTCCAGCTGACTTGAGTGGAACTGACTCAAGTGTGCCCCACACCCGGCAATGGGTCAAGAGACCTGAGTGGAGGTGGCTCAACTCTTATCCATCCCTTACGCGCAAGGACTCTCTGAGCTGCGACGACGCGGACTGCCGGGGTGGCGGAGCGGGTGCCTGACCACGGGAGGCGGGCGGGACGCGTACGCCGCGCACATCCGCGCCGGGACCGCGCGGGGCGCCCAGGGCGCCCGTTCCCCCGGGCGCCCTCCGGCCTCTGGCCGACGTCTCGGCTTCTGCCCGGCCACGGGAGCCGTATGCCTCGAAAAGGGGCATTCTGCTGGACGACCGGGCGCCGGTGGGGGGAGCCGAGGGCGCGGGCAGGCCGGATCCGGTGGCGGCGCGGTGAGTTCCGGTGTCGCGGCCGCGGTGGGTTCCGGTGTCGCGGGGGGCGCGGGGGTCGCGGGAGGCGGCGGTGTCGCGGGCGGCGCGGGGGTCGCGGGGGCCGGCGGCGGGGCGGCCGAGGGTGGTGTGGCGGGTGAAGGTGGTGTGGCGGTGGGTGGCCGTGCCCGGCGGGCCGCCGGGGCGGCGCGGGCCGTAGACCCGTACCCGCAGCAGGCCGAGGACGGCGGCCAGCACCGCCCCCGCCGCCCACAGCGCACCGGTCGGCGCGAGCCATCCCGTGTGCACCAGCACCCCGACCAGCACCGTCGCGAAGGCGGCGACGCTCAGCAGCACCGTCGCGCCCGGCGGGGTGAGGCCGAGCCGGCGCAGCCGGTGCGCGAGGTGGTCGGGACCGCGCCGTCTGAGCGGCCGCCCGGCCAGCCGCCGGGAGAGCACGACCAGGACCGCGTCGGCGCTCGCCAGGGCGGTGAGCCCGAACAGCGCGGCCGCGGTGGGCCCGGCGTCGTACCCGGTGCGGACGAGCACCGCCGAGGCGGCGAGCACGAAGCCGGTGAACAGGGAGCCGCAGGCGCCGAAGGCGATCCGCGCGGGATGCCAGTTGTGCATGAGGAAGCCGGTGAGGGCCGCGGCCAGGATGCTGAGCAGCACCGCCAGGTCGTCCATCAGCTCCGCCGCCGCGCACGCGCCCGCGCCGAAGGCGGTCAGCACACCGACGGTGCCGGCCAGCCCGTCGGCGTGGTCCAGTCCCCGGAAGGCCGCGGCGACACAGGCGATCCAGGCCACCGCGGCGAGGCCCGCGGGCACGCCGGTCTCGTCGTACGGCACCACGAAGGCCGCCGCCACGGCCGTGCCCACCAGCAGGATGCGGTTGCTGAGCCGCCACACGTCGGCGACCAGACCGAGGACGGCGACCCCGGCGCCGGCGGCGAGCAGCCGGCCCACGCCGGCGCCGAGCGGGGCGGCGCCCGTCCAGCCGCCCGCCGCCGCGACCAGGCAGGTACTGGCCACCACGGCCACGCCGCCCAGCAGCGGCACCGGGCGCACCCGGCGCCGGTCGACCAGTCCGAGCCGCAGCGCGGGCGCCCGGAACAGGGCCGAGAGCACGGCCGCGAGGAGGAGGGCGGTGGTGGCGGTGGCGATCCCGTAGAGCACGGTTCTTAAATTAGGGGTATATCGGGCGATTGGGTGTGAATAACACGATCGGAACAGAGTTCGACTCGGATTCGATCTGGATCCGGATGCGATTCGAATGCGACTCGGATGCCTCCGCGCGAAGAAGTCGCTCCCGTGAGGGCCGCAGGTGGTCGAGGGCAGGACGCGACCTGCCCCGATCGCCACGTCAGGCGACCCTCAGCGACCCAGATCACCCCGCGCCCGGCTACATTGCGACGGAGGATGAGGGTAGTCTCAAACGGACTGCATAAGTTACCGCTTAGTAATTTCGAGGCCGCCTCACAGGAGCCCCAATGCAACTCGCCGCGATCATCGTGTCGCTGGTCCTGATCGTGGTCGGCGTGGCACTGTTCGGCCGCGCCGTCTGGCAGATCTACACCTCCATGCGGCTCGGCCAGTCCGTGCCCGCCGGTACCCGGACCAACGAGCCCGCACAGCGCACCCTCACCGTGGTCAAGGAGTTCCTCGGCCACACCCGGATGAACCGCTGGGGCGTCGTCGGCGTGGCGCACTGGTTCGTGGCGGTGGGCTTCTTCTCGCTGCTGCTGACGATCGTCAACGCCATCGGCCAGCTCTTCCAGGCCGACTGGCTGCTGCCGGTCATCGGCGAGTGGGCGCCGTACAACGTGTTCGTCGAGTTCATCGGCACGATGACGGTGCTCGGCATCCTGGTCCTGATCGCGATCCGCCAGCTGAGCAAGCCGGACAAGCCGGGCCGCAAGTCCCGCTTCGCCGGCTCCAACTTCGGCCAGGCGTACTTCGTCGAGTGCGTGATCCTCATCGTCGGCGTCTGCATCTTCATGCTGCACGCCCTGGAGGGCGCCCAGCACCACGTCGACGGCTACGAGGCGTCGTTCTTCATCTCGTACCCGGTGGTCTCCTGGCTGCGCGGCATGGACGCCTCCACGCTCCAGAACCTCACCTACTTCTTCGCCGGCCTGAAGATCGCGACCTCGTTCATCTGGATGATCACGGTCGCCCTGAAGACCGACATGGGCGTCGCCTGGCACCGCTTCCTCGCCTTCCCGAACATCTGGTTCAAGCGCGAGGCGGACGGCGGCACGGCCCTGGGCGCACTCCAGCCGATGACGTCGGGCGGCAAGGCGATCGACTTCACCGACCCGGGCGACGACGACGTGTTCGGCGTCTCGCAGGTCGAGCACTTCTCCTGGAAGGGCCTGCTGGACTTCTCCACCTGCACCGAGTGCGGCCGCTGCCAGTCGCAGTGCCCCGCCTGGAACACCGGCAAGCCGCTCTCCCCGAAGCTGCTGATCATGTCGCTGCGCGACCACGCGCACGCCAAGGCCCCCTACCTGCTCGCCGGCGGCGGCAAGAGCGTGGAGGGCGAGGAGAAGGCGTCCGAGGAGGCCCTCAAGGACGTCCCGGCCGCCGCGCTGGCCGAGGCCGAGCGCCCGCTGATCGGCACCGCCGAGGAGAACGGCGTCATCGACCCCGACGTCCTGTGGTCCTGCACCACCTGCGGCGCCTGCGTCGAGCAGTGCCCGGTGGACATCGAGCACGTGGACCACATCGTGGACATGCGCCGCTACCAGGTGATGATCGAGTCGGCGTTCCCGTCCGAGGCGGGCACGATGCTCAAGAACCTGGAGAAGAAGGGCAACCCCTGGGGCCTGGCCAAGAAGCAGCGCCTGGAGTGGACCAAGGAGGTCGACTTCGAGGTCCCGGTGGTCGGCAAGGACATCGAGGACCTCACCGAGGTCGAGTACCTGTACTGGGTGGGCTGCGCGGGCGCCCTGGAGGACCGGGCCAAGAAGACCACGAAGGCCTTCGCGGAGCTGCTGCACATCGCGGGCGTGAAGTTCGCGATCATGGGCGGCGACGAGAAGTGCACCGGCGACTCCGCCCGCCGCCTGGGCAACGAGCCCCTGTTCCAGGAGCTCGGCATGGAGAACGTCATGTCCCTCAACGCCGCCTTCGGCGAGGAGATGGACGACGACGGCAAGGTCACCGACGAGTCGCGGAAGCCGAAGTCGGCGAAGAAGATCGTCGCGACCTGCCCGCACTGCCTCAACACGATCGGCAACGAGTACCCGCAGATCGGCGGCGACTACGAGGTCATCCACCACACCCAGCTGCTCCAGCACCTGGTGGACGAGGGCAAGCTCGTCCCGGTGACCCCGGTCGAGGGCATCATCACCTACCACGACCCGTGCTACCTGGGCCGCCACAACAAGATCTACACCCCGCCGCGCGAGATCATCGCCAGCGTCCCGGGCCTGCGCAACGAGGAGATGCACCGCCACAAGGAGCGCGGCTTCTGCTGCGGCGCCGGCGGCGCGCGGATGTGGATGGAGGAGCGGATCGGCAAGCGCATCAACAACGAGCGCGTCGACGAGGCCCTCTCCCTCAACCCGGACATCGTCTCCACCGCCTGCCCGTTCTGCCTGGTCATGCTCACCGACTCGGTCAACGGCAAGAAGAACGACGGCAAGGCCAAGGAGTCCATCCAGGTCGTGGACGTCGCCCAGCTGCTGCTGGACTCCGTCAAGACCCCGGTGGACGAGCCCCCGGCGGGCGAGGCGGACAGCGAGAGCGCCCCGGAGCCGCAGCCGGTGAAGTGACCGGCCGCTGAACGCCATGACGGCGCCCTCCGACCCGCGCGGGTCGGGGGGCGCCGTCGTGTGCGACGCGTTTCGTCTGTGCGGCGTCAGGCGCTCTTCGGGGCGGCCTGCTGCACCACCTCGAAGGACCACAGGGTCGAGCCGGAGGCCGCCGGCCTGGGCCGCTCGCCGCCGCCCTCGCCGCCGCCCTGGTGCGCGGACTTCATCGGTCCCTCCATCCACGCCTGGAACGACTCCTCGTCGCGCCAGCGCGTGTACACGAGGTACTGGTCGGTGCCCTCCACGGGCCGCAGCAGCTCGAACCACTCGAACCCGTCGGAGTTCTCCACGGCGTGCGCACGGGAGGCGAAGCGCTTCTCCAGCGTCTCCCGCTGCTCGGCCGGCACGGTCAGCACGTTGATCTTCACTACGCTCATGACCCCATCCTGGACCATGGGCACCGGCCGAGTCCCGGAAGACGGCGGGCCGGGGCGTGGGCGGTCGCCGATGCCCGCGCCGTTCCGCTCGGGCGCCGGCGTCAGTGCCCCGCCCGCCCGTCCGTCTCCCGCTGGTCCGGTGCGCCCGCGCCTCCCACCCGCAGCTGCTCGGTGATCTGGACGAACGCGGCCCGGAGGTGTTCCGGGATGCCCAGGGCCACCGCGGCCTGCTCTGCGGAGAGGGCGGCCCCGCCGGTGGGCGCCGCGGCGGGGGACGGGGCCGGGGTCTGGGGCAGGTCCTCCTCCGCCAGCTTGCCGGACCGGATCAGGACGTCCCGGACGGGGACGCCGAGAGCGCGCGCGAGGCCCCGCATGGTGTCCAGGTCGGGCATGCTCTGCCGCTGGAGCAGGCGGGTGACGGCCGCCCGGTGCACTCCCGCGTCCTCGGCCAGCTTCGTCCTGCCGCCGCCCCGCGGGCTGTCGATGTCGTAGCCGCGCGCCCGCATCGCGCCCTCGACCCACCCGGCGAATTCCTCTATGCGCTCGGCATCACTCTTCATGTGTGAGTGCTCCCTGTGCTTCCTGCGTACTTCCTGCCCTGTCTGCTTCCCCCGACCACTGTAGTGGTCGTGCGCGCGCGAAACACGTGGGTGCGCGCACGCGCGGGTAAGAAACGAGTGAGGCGTGGCAGCCTCCGGCGCCGCCTGGTTCGATCGGCCGCCCCACTGGATTCATTGCGTGCCCTCACGCAACATGGCAAGCTGTGTGCGCACCCGCAACAAGTACGCCGCCGAACTCGGCTGCCTCCCGCACCCCTTGCCGCGCGTCCGCGATGCCGCCTCGTCCGCGCCGTTCATCCCAGCCGTGGCCGTTCATCCCGCCCACGTCGTACTCGACGCTCTCGATCGGAGTGCCCACCATGACGCACCGCGCCGTCCGCCAGGACACCGCCCGTACCGCCCGCTGGATCGACGTCCTCGCCCGCCAGTTCCCCGATCTGCTCGCCGAACTGGCCCCGGGAGGCGGTCGGCCGGGCCTCACGGCGGGCCGCACCCGCGGCGCCGGCGGCGGTTCGGGCTCCGCCCCGGTGCGGCTCCACGTCTCCGACGCCCTGCGCGACATCACCGACGGCGTGATCGAGCTGGAGGAGGCCGTCCGGGACCGGCTGGGGCTCGGCCGCGCGCCGCGGGCCGGCGTGCCCGAGCGGCTGCGGCGGCTCGCCGGACTGCTGGACCGGGTCGCCGACCACCCCGACCTGGCCCGGCACGTCCTGGACGAGTGCCGCCGCATGGCCCGCCGCGGCGGCCGCGTCCTCGGCGCCCAGGAGGCGATGGTGCGCGTCGACGGGCGATGCCCCTGGTGCGACTCGGTCTCCCTGCGCGCGCTCCCCGCCGGGCGGGTGGTGCTGTGCGTCAATCCCGGCTGCCGGTGCACGGCCCCGGGGTGCGCGTGCGCGGACGACGCCGGGCACCGCCACAGCTGGGAGGAGTCTGCGTGGGCGCGGCTCGCCGACGACTCGGGCGCGGACGCGGCGGCGATCACCGCGCTCGTGGACGCCGCCGAAGGCCGCGCCGACGACGCGGAAGGGGTCGCGTGATGGCCCGTACGCCCAGCCGTCTCCTGCCCGGGGGGCCGTTCCTGGTGACCGGAGCCACGGCCGCCGCCGAGGCGGGTGTGACGCCCGCGACGGTACGGAAGTGGGTGCAGTTGGGCCGGCTGACGGCCGCCGGACGGCAGGGCCGTGCGCACCTGTTCCGGCTGGAGGACGTGTTCGCGGCGGAGCGGGCCGCGCGGGGGCGGTCCGCTCCCGGGTGAGCCGCCGCCGGCCGCTCCGGTTCCCCCCTTCGCCCCTTCACCTCCTCGGTCCGCCGCACCGCCCCGTCGCATCGCCGTGATGCGACGGGGCGGTGCGCGTTTCTCCGGGTGGACCGGCGGCGGGCCGGCGGCGTACGGGTGCCGGAGGCTCCCCCGAAAGAATTAGTTGCGCTCGCGCTCGCAACATGTCACAGTTGGTGCAGCGGCGGAGCTGTGCCCGGGCCGCGCAGGCCCGGGCATCGGCCCGCCGCTTCTCCGTGAGCACCCCCGGACACCCCGATGACCGGCGTGTCCTCCTCCGCGAAGGGAGGCCATCCCGTGGCCGAACCGACGGTCACCTTCCCCGACGTCGAGCGACTCGTCGTCGACTACCTGAAGACCCGCGCCGAACTCGCCGCCGCCACCGTGGACAACGTCCCGCCCAGCGGCTTCAACGGCACCCAGCCGGTCGTCCTGGTCTCCCGCTCCGGCGGGGCCTGGATCGACGACCAGCGCCTGGACCAGCCGCTGGTGGACCTCGAGGTCTACGGCCCCGACAAGACCAGCGCCCACGCGCTGGCCTTGAAGGCCCGCTCGGCGATCCTCACGCTGCGCGGCGCCGTCTACGGCACGGCGCGCGTCACCGACGTCGTCGAGGCCGACGGCCCGCGCTGGCTGCCCGACTGGAACCGGGCGGCGGCCAACCGCTACTACGCGACGGTCCGCCTGCTCATCCACACCGGCTGACCCGGCCGCCGGCCGGCCGTCCGGACCGGCGCCCTCCCCGCGCACCGCACCACTTTCCAGTGCACCACATCCCTCAAGAACACCAAGAGGAGTCACGCATGGCAGGCAACAACGCCAACGAGATCCGCGTCGCCGGCACCGGACGCATCCTGGTCGCCCCGGTCGGCACGGCCGCGCCGGCCGACACCACCGCCGCGTGGGCGGCGGCCTGGAAGGACCTCGGCTACACCTCGCAGGACGGCATCAAGCTGTCCAAGAAGGACAAGCTGGACCCGGTCGAGACCTGGCAGTCGGTCTCCCCGGCCCGGTTCATCTACTCGGACCGCGACCTGACCGTGAAGTTCCAGCTGCTCCAGATGAACGAGGACACGCTGCCGTTCTTCATGGGCGGTGACACCGTCGCCGAGACCGCCACCGGCTCCGGTCTCTACAAGTACGACCTGGCCTCCGCCCCGAAGTTCAACGAGAAGGCGCTGGGCGTGGAGTTCACCGACGGCAGCTCCATCACGTACCGCTTCGTCATCCCGCGCGGTCAGGTCACCGACTCCGAGGAGCTGTCGCTGACCCGCACGGCCTCCATCAAGCTCGGCGTCACCTTCACGGCGCTGTCGGTCGACGACACCAAGCCGCTGGCCACCTTCCTGATGAAGGACCCGGCCTACAGCGTCGCCTCCTGACCCTTTCCCTCCCCCGGCGGGCGGGGACGTGCGCCGCGCGTCCCCGCCCGCGTCCCGCCATCACCAGCAAATCACCCTGAACACGAACGGAGTTGACCCATGGCAGGCTTCGATGTCGGCGCCGCCCGGGCCCAGCGCCTCGAAGCGCTCGGCCACAGCTGGTCGTTCACCCTCGACGACGACACATTCACGCTGCCCACCGAGCTGACCCGCAAGACCGCCCGCGCCCTGCGTGAGCTGGACGACAACGACGTGGACGGACTGCTGCACGCCCTGCTGGGCGACGCCCAGTACGCGCGCTTCGACCGCCACGACGTCACCATGCAGGACATCGCCGCGATCATGGAGGCGTACGGCAGGGAGACCGGGCTCGGCCTGGGGGAAGGCTGAGCCTCGGCGCGTTCGTCGACGAGCACGCCGAGGCCCTGGAGGCGGATCTGCTCCGCCACTACGGCGTGGACCTGCTCGACTGGCACCGCGGCCGACTCACCTCGCGCCGGCTCGCGGTGCTGGTCCGGCACCTGCCGCAGGACAGCGTGACACTGCGCGAGCTGCACGGCGAAGCGGCCGACTGGTCGGTCGGTGACTACCTCCTCGCCACTGCGGTCGACCGACTCGCCGAGGCCAACTGGATGTTCGCGACGGTCAACCGGGACGAGGACACCGAGCCGCTGGAGTATCCGAAGCCCGTGCCGCGACCGGGTACTGAGCCCGACGGGCCCGACGGTCCGGACGGGCCGGACGCCCGGCCGGACCAGGACGCGGAGACCGGGCCCGTGGACCCGGCCCGCGTTCCCGATCCCACGCTCGCCGAACTGCTGCGGTTCTTCTCATAGCCGGCCCGCGCCGGCGGGCGGGCGGTGGGCGCGAGGTGGCGTGAACCGCGCCCCGCTTTCCCGTTGTCATCACCGGGGTGTCGGGTACTCTCGAACAATAATCGCTCACATGTTCGATACGGGGGTGAGCGGTGCGGAGGGAGGGCCGAGTGACGAAGAACGACCGCGCGGTGTCGGGTGGTACCGACTACGCCGAGGCCGCCAGTGAACTGCGGCGCACGCTGGCCGAGCGCCTGCGGGGCCGTCCCGTGCCTCCGGATCTCGTGGTCACCACACGGGCGGAGATCGAACGGCGCGAATTCCGGGCGTACGGGCAGGGATGGCGCGACCGTGGGGAGCACGAGGAGCAGCGCGGAGAGCGGGCGCGGTCGGTGCGGGGTCCGGCCGACGGGGCCAAGGTGCTGCCGTTCCCCCAGCCCCAGCCCCAGCCCCAGCGCGAGCCTTCGGCACCGGCCGCGGCGGATCGGCACCGCGCGGACCCCGGCCTCGCGGACCCGTGTCAGTCGGACCCCGGCCGGCCGAGGACGCACCGGGCGGGCCCGGAGCAGACCGAACCGCGGACCCCGGGGCCGCACCCCACGGGCCCGCATCCGCATCCGTCCGGGGCTCCGGCGGCGCGCCCGCATCCCGCCGACGACCTCTGCTGAAAGCTCAGGCCCTTCCCGGGGCTCGGGCTCTCCCGGGGGCTCAGTGATCGAAGAAGTCCCGGCGGTCCTTCCATCGGGACCTTCCGCGTTCGACTTTCGGCACCGTCGGCGACTTCGACCGCGCGTTCTTCTCGGTGAACCGCGGTGCGCGCGGGGACGGCGCGGACGCGGCCGGCCGCTCGACGCCCTGGCCGTCGTCCTCGCCCTCCCTCTCCGCCGCGTCCTGCGGCGGCTCCCCCTCTGTCCGGGCCGCCGGGAACGGGATGACCGCGCCGCCCTCCAGAAGGGTCAGCGCCGGCCGCCGCAGCTCCGGCGGCAGGGAGGCGAGCGCGTCTTTCCAGCCATGGGCATACGCGGCGAACTCCCGGCGTTCGACCTCGGCCGATCGACCGCACCCGAAGGCCGGCTCCGCCCCCGCCGCTCTCGTCCGGGAGCGGCTCCCCCGCCCAGGGCCGGGACGTTTTCAGGTCATGACGCGCCGGACCGAGCGGAAGGAGAGTAACTGGTGATGCATTTATGGGCAGTTGCACACACCACACCCGGCTGCGCGGGGGCGGCCCGGACGTGTCCCGTCAGCCGACCGGCGTCCTCTTCTTCCAGCGCTCCACCGCGCGGCGGATACGCCGTGCGGTGAGCCACCTGGTCAGGCCGGACCAGTTGGACGTGTGCAGCATCAGGAAGTTGTCGGGGTCGCCGGGAGCCCTGCCGAGTGTCTCCACCACTCCGAGATAGCAGTGCTCGTTCCAGGCAGTGCCGATGAAGACCCAGAACAGCGGGTACTTGGCCGCCTTCCGCATGGTGTTCATGAACGCCTCGCCGTCGTACGGCGATCCGTCGAGGAGCAGGACGGCCACGGTGTGCCCGGGCAGGCCGGCGGAAGCCTCGATGATCCGTTCCATCATGGGCGAGAGGCGCCGAAGGCCCTGGAACAGCTTCCCCTCCCGCCGCAACCGCGCGAGGTTGTTCTTCTTCTGCTCGCCTCTGACCCGCTCCGTGTGATTCTCCGGAGTCAGCCAGTCGTCGCCCCAGGAATCCAGTTGGCCAGGCGCCGGGCGGGGAATGGGAACCGGCTTGTCGGTGAACAACCAGAAACCGACGTCCACTCCATCCGAGTACTTCTCCGAAAAATGCAGCGCGAACTCCGCCGATTGTTTACGGAAAGACAGCTCGAAGGACCTCTCATCGGAAACGCAAACACCGATGGCCACGTTCACTCCGCACCCCCATACTCGGACTGATTCCGGCAGACCCTACCGCACATCCGCCCCGCCAGGAAAGGAACCGCATCATGGCCGCATCCGGCAGCGCAGGATCGGACACGCACAAACTGAACCTGGACTTCGTCCCCGAGCCCGTCCGCAATGCCTTTCGGCTTTACTACTCGAAAGACGAGGCCGCGAACCTCGTCATGAAGGTCACCACCATCAACAACACGCTGGACTACCTCAAGATCGGTCTGGCCGCCGTCTCCACCGGACTGACCGTGGTCAAGGCGGACTTCACCTTTCTGAAGATCGACGAGAAGGGCATCACCTGGCTGGGCAACACCGTCAAGCCCTTCCCCTGGGCCAAGGAGGGCGACAAGTGGTGGCGCCGGGTCGTCAGCCAGAAGAAGATCGATGAATTCGAGGACAAGGAGAAGGAAAAGGAGAAGCTGAAAAAGGAACAGGAGGAACTGAAGAAGCTCAGGCCGTACGTCGACAAGACCTTTTACCGGCAATCCCGGGCCGCCGGACTCAACCAACGGATCAACCACGCCCAGAACACGGCCGACCAGGCGAAGACGAAAGCGCAGTCGGCGGAGAACAAGGTGAACGAGCTGCGGAGGAGCCTCCGTACGGCCGGCGAGAACGCCAAGCAGACCGAAAGGGTGCGGAACCAGAACTTCACCACCACCCGCGACTCCGTCAACAAGCTGAGCCAGGCGCTCGCGGGAATCTGACGTTCCGCCCGCCGGCCGTCGGCGGCGCATCGGAAGGTGCGGACATGAGGGACCAGACATGAGGGATCGGACATGAGGGATCGGACATGAGGGATCGGACATGAATCTCAAGCAGGCTGTCGCCGGTGTGAACACCGCACTCGGCGGTCTCAAGAACTCCCTGAACCAGGCCGGCGGCAATCTGGACAGGTTCCGGAAGAGCGCCGCCGCCAACACCGCCACCATGACCAAGGTCAAGGGCGACTCTGACAAGCTGTCCTCCTCCCTGGGCAGGCTGAGGACCGCCGCCGCCCAGAGCGGCCAGGGACTCGACAAGGTCAAGGTGGCCTCGCGCGACGCCGACGGCGGGATCGGCAAGGCCCGTACCGGCACCGACAAGCTCAAGACCTCCCTCGACCGGCTCAGGAGCGCCGCCAAGGGCGCCCACGGCGAGCTGAAGAACGTCAAGCAGCAGTCGGACGCCGTCGAGAAGTCCGTCGGCAAGGCCGCCAAGAACGCCGACAAGGGCGGCAAGTCCATGGGCGGCCTGGGCAAGGGCCTCAAGGGCGCCTCCCTCGCGCAGAAGGGGCTCAACCTGGCGATGGCCGCCAGTCCCTTCGGCCTGGTGATGACCCTGCTCACCCCGCTCATCGCCCAGTTCGTCAACATGGACAAGGTCACCAAGCTGTTGCAGAAGGGCGTCTCGTACGCCATGAAGCACATCGGCTCGGCGGTGGGCGCCCTGGCGAAGAACGCCGGCCCCATCCTGCGCGGCCTCGGCAACGCCATGCTCGCCCCGATGACCGGCCTCGCCACCGCGCTGAACGGCCTGCTCGGCGCCCTCGCCGGCATCCACATCAGCATCCCGGGCTGGGTGCCGAAGTTCGGCGGCCGCTCCTTCGGCTTCCCCCGGCTGCACGTGCCGGTCCCGCACCTCGCCGCCGGCGGTGTCGTGCAGGCCCGCTCCGGCGGCACGCTCGCCCTGCTCGGCGAAGCGGGCGAGAACGAGGCCGTCATCCCGCTGTCCAAGCTGGAGGGCATGGTCGGGCAGGGCGGCGGACTGCGCACCCTCGCCGCCGCCGTCGAGAAGCTCGCGGACCGGCCCGTCGTCATCCAGGTCGACTCGCAGGAGATCGCCCGCGCGGTGTTCCTGGGCCAACGCCAGCTCGCCAGGCGGTAGTCCGCGCAGCACGTACGCACAGCACGTACGCACAGCGCGCCCCCGCCTCCCCGGCCGACGGCTCACATCCGTCGGCCTTTTTCACGCCCTCCGGCACACCTCCACCTTCTGACACACCTGCGCCTTCCGGCACACCTCCGCCTTCCGGCACACCTCGCACACCTCCGCCCCCGGCACACCCTCAGGAGCCCCCATGGGAAACCTCTGGATCGGCCCGCCCGGCGCCATGACCGAGATCGATCAGGCGGCCAAGTCCTTCGACCGCAGCGCCGACCTCGGCGTCACCGAGTTCAAGTCGCTCGGCGGCCGCGTCACCGTCACCCGCTACCCGAACCCCGTCCGCAGGATGAAGCTGTCCTGGGACCTGCTCGCCCCCGCCCACGCCCGCGTCCTGGACCGCCTCGCGCGCCGCGTCGACGGCCCCGGCCCCCTCTACGTCGTCGACCCGGCCGCCGGGAACGTCCTCGGCGCCACCCAGGCCGGCGGCCTCGGCGTCGCCGGGTCCACGACCGTCACCGGCCTCGCCCAGTGGGTCCGGACCTCCGCCACCGGAACGCTCGCCGAGAGCACCGCCCAGCCCGGCGCCTTCGTCTTCACCGCCGCCGACGCCACCAGCGTCGTCGCCTGGCGCTGCACCGGCACCACCGGCAACTTCCCCGTCGCCCCCGGGCTCCAGGTCTCCTTCCGGGTCCCGGCCGCGTTCGCCGCGCTCGCCACGGTCAGCGCCGGCTTCGACTTCAAGAAGGCCGACGGGAGCTACCTCAGCTCCGTCACGGCGGCCGGCCCCCTCGTCGGCGCCACCGTCCCGGCGGGCGCCGCCTACCTGACCCCCGTCGCCAAACCCGGCGCCGCGGGCGGCCCGTACTCGCTGGCCGGGGCCTGCCTCGCCTACGGCGCCGTCGCGGAGGCCGGCGTGCCCGGCGACGGACTGCCGCCGATGTCGGTCACCGGCTACTCCGACAGCCCGGGCCGTCCGCTGCCGTATCGCAGCATCAGCATCGACCTGGTGGAGGTGTCCGGTGCAGCGGGCTGACGACGCCACCGCGGCCGCCCTCGCGGCCGGCGAGCGGACCAACCGGCACCGCACCCGGCTCGGCGGCAAGGACGTCTCCGCGCAGGTGCAGTCCTGGGAGCTGGAGCGGTCGTACGCGACCGATCTGCCGGCCGCGATGCGCGCCTTCTCCGGCTCGTCCGCCGCCCAGCTCCAGGTCGAGCTGTCCGGCACGGGCGGCAGGACGGCGCCCGAGCTGTACTCGCCCTGGGCCGGCCGCCTCACCGGCGACGCCGTACGGCCCGGCCAGTCCGTCGTCCACGGGGGCACGGTGGGCGCTGCCAACGCCACCGCCCTGCCCGCGTTCCGGGGCACCGTGCGCTCCCGGTCCGCCGCCTCCGGCGGCGACACCGTGCAGATCACCGCGCTCGACGGCGCGGAACGGCTGCGCGGGCCCGCCGTGCTGCCGAAGCCGTACAGCGGCTTCCTCTACCGCCGGCCGGTGTCCACGGCCACCTGGTGCGTGTCCGAACTGCTGCGCCAGGGCGGCCTGTACGCCTGCCCGCCGGCCCGCTATCCGGACTTCGCCGACGGCAAGCCGCTGACCCTGGTGTACGCCTCCCTGCACGGCGGGTTCAGCACGCCGTACGGGCAGCCGGAGTTCCTGCCCGACCCGGCCACGTTCACCTTCCGCCGGGAGGGCGCCCCGCACGAGATGGCGCTGGTGCCCAAGCAGCCGCAGGTCAAGGCCAGCTGGTTCCCGCGCAGCCGGGTCACCGTGCCGGGCAGCAGGCTCTTCGCCGAGGTCTGGGTGAACAACGCCGTCCGCTACGACAGCACCTCGGGCGACGACGGGATCGGCAACGGCGACCAGGTCGTCGTCCAGCTGGATCTGAACCGCAACGGGTCGAACACCGGATACCTCAAGCTGCTCGTGAACTTCGCGGAGCGCTGGGTCCGGATCGCCTCCGCGGACAGCAGCAACGGCTGGTACTTCCAGTGGACCTGGGCCTCGCTCGGCCAGCGGGGCGTCTGGCACATCGGCGCCCTGTTCGACACCACCGACGGCACTTCCAGCGTCTACCCGACCGTCCAGCCCCGGCTCACCGCGCCGGACGGCACCCAGCTCCTGGGCACCGCGGCGACGTACTCCAGCTCCCTCGGCCTCCAGACGAGTTCCGAGCTGGGCCAGGTCTCCCTCTTCACCGACCTTCCGGCCGAGTGCCTCCAGGTCACCGGCGGCATGCCCGCGATGCCGTCGGCGGCCGAGTTCGCGCACACCGGCGCGTGGGCCTGGACGAAGAGCGTCGAACTGGACGACCCGATCCTGCCGTTGTACGCGCTGCCCCGGGTCAGCGGTTCGCAGTGGGAGGTGATCTCGCAGATCGCCAAGGCCAGCATGTCCACCGCCGAGATCGACGAGCGGGGCGTCTTCCGGTGGCGCAACTACACCCGGTTCGCCACCCGGCCCACCACCGCCGACCTCACCCTCACCAGCGTCCGGGAGATCGCCTCGCTGACGGCGACCGAGGAGATCGACGCCTGCCGCAACTACTGCACCCAGCCCTACAAGGACTGGACCGGGATCACCGCGGTGGCGGGCACCACGCTGCAGGACGATGTGATCCGCGTACTGCCCCCGCGCTCGACGACCACCGTCAAGTACCTGATGGCGGAGGACGAGTACGACATCAGCCCGCCGGGCACCGACGACGACACCGGCGCCACCCCCGGCACCAACGTCCGCTTCGCCGCCAGCCCCGCGCCCGGGGCCGCCGCCGTCAAGGGCATGGTGGACATGCTCGTCCGCCGCGAGGACGGCTACCTGGTCGTGCGGTACACCAACCGCAGCAGCCAGACGCTCTACACGATCACCACCGACCGCAAGCCGTCCTTCTACCTGCTGACGATCAAGCCGAGCGCCGACCCGGTCGACCGCGTGTCCATCGCCCTGCTGGAGGACCCCGCGCGCGACCCGAGCGGCGTGGCGAGCGAGAAGTACTACGGCCGGCAGGAGTACACGGCGGAGAGCACCGACTGGGTGCAGGACGCCGCCACCGCCGCCGCCCTGGCCCGGGCGATGCGCACCGCGGGCGTACTGCCGGTGCCGGTCATCGGCGACGTCGACGTGCTGTACGACCCGCGCATCCAGCTCGGTGACGTCGTCCGGGTCGTCGACACCGCCGGCGCCGCGCTCGACACCCTCGCCTGGGTCGTCGGCATCCGCACCGCGGCCACCGCCGAGGGCGGCGTCCAGCAGACGCTGACCCTGCGCGGCGTCGACCCCGGCGCCCTGCCGGCCGACGCCGGACTCGTCCCGGACGCGCCGAGCGACCCGGCGACGACGCCCTCCGTGACGTACGCCGCGGTCGCCGCCGCCTACCCGAAGCTGTCGGACCTCACCGCCTCCCGGCTCGCCTGGGGCCGGATCAAGGAGGGGGCACATGCCTGAGCCCACCGGGGAGCCGGGGACCGCGCCCCCGGCCGAGGCGCCGCAGCCGGCCGAACCCGCGGACGACTCGTACGTGATCGTCACGCCGGTCGAGGTCGTCGTCACGCCGATCCCGGCCGAGGAGCCGCCGGCGCCGCCCGAGGGCGACGAGGACACCGTGCTCGCCGACGTGGAGGCCAGCGGCAGTACGACCGAGGCCGCGGCGCAGCCGGGCGGGGGCGGCCCCGACCCGGACGCACCGGACCCGGACGCACCGGACCCGGCCGGGACCGTGGCCGCGGGCACCCACTCCACCACCGAAGAGGAGAGCAGCACATGACCGCGTACACCCCGCTCGGCGGCATCCCCTACCCCGAGCCCGCCGATCCGGCGAACCTCCCCGCGCACCTCCAGACCCTCGCCGAGACGGTCGACGCCCGGACGATCCTGCGCTACGCGACCGCCGCCGCCCGCGACACGGCGATCACCACCCCGGTCGCCGGCATGGTCGCCTGGCTGGTGAGCCCGGGCCAGCTGACGCACTACAACGGCTCGGTGTGGGCCCCGGTCGCGGCGGTGCCGGTGTTCCTCTACAACAACGACGCCGGCACGACCACCTCCCTCACCCCCGTGGAGACTCTGTCGGGCGCGACCGGCGATCCGCTGGTGGCCGCGTTCACCGCGCCGCCGACCGGCAAGGTGATCGTCACCGTGGGCGCCTGGATCAACAACTCCGCCGCCGCCTCCGGGTTCATGGGCGCGACGGTGAAGAAGGCGGACAACTCCGTGTTCCTGGCGTCCTCCATCGACCGCGCCTGCACCGTCTACGGCACCGATCGCGTGGCGACGACCAGCCAGTTCGTCGTCACGGGCCTGATCTCGGGCACGGCCTACTCCGCGACCCCGACGTACTGGTCGTCGGTGCCCAACACGGTCTCCTACGACAACCGCTTCATCCGGGTGGACCCCGTCCTCTGACCCCGCCGCCCCCGCGGGCCCCGCCACCCCCGCGCCGGAGCCCCGGTGCGCCGTCGTCCCCGACGCGGCGCACCGGGGCTCGGCCGTTCCCGAGAACCGAAGTGAGAAGTGAAAGGAACCCCTCATGGCGACACCCCTGTCCGCCGCCGCCTTCCGCGCCGCCCTGCGCGCCGAGGGCGTCACGGTCGCCGAGCACGGCGCCTGGTCCACCCACAACCGCAACGCCATCGGCGCCTGGGGCCCGGCGACCGGCGTCATGCTGCACCACACGGTCGGCGCCGCCAGCGTCGACGTCTGCCGCGCGGGCCGCCCCGACCTGCCGGGCCCGCTCTGCATCGCGGTCATCGCCAAGGACGGCACGGCCCACCTGGTCGGCTACGGCCGCACCAATCACGCGGGCAGCGGCTCGAAGGCCGTCTACGCCGCCGTGTGCGACGGCACCCCGCTCCCGTCCCGGCCGGGCCCGGACGCGATCGACGGCAACGCCCACTTCTACGGCTTCGAGATCGAGAACTGGGGCGACGGCCGCGACCCCTACCCCGAGGCCCAGCTCTCGGCCGTGGAGAGGATCGCAGCGGCGCTCTGCCGCGCGCACGGCTGGGACGCGGACCGCGTGATCGGCCACAAGGAGTGGACCACCCGCAAGATCGACCCCAGCTTCTCGATGCCGGGGATGCGCGCGCGGATAGCGCGGCGGCTCGGCACGGGCCCGGACCAGGGCCCCTGCACGCCCTTCCCCGGCGCGGCGTTCTTCGCCGCCGGCCGCCGCAGCCCGGTGATCACGGCGATGGGCCGCCGCCTGGTGGCGGAGGGCTGCGGCCGCTACGAACAGGGACCGGGCCCGTCCTGGACGGAGGCGGACCGCCGCTCGTACGCGGCCTGGCAGCGCAAGCTCGGCTACACCGGCGCGGACGCGGACGGCATACCGGGCCGCACCAGCTGGACCAAGCTGTGCGTGCCGCGGGTGTGAGGAACCGACCTGAACGAGAACGGAGTTGCCCGGATGAAGGACTCGACGCGCCGGACCGTGCGGACAGCGTTCCAGACCCTGCTGGCGGTGGCGGCGGCGCTCCCGCTGCTGGCCGGCGCCCCCGGCCTGGCCGACCTGCCCGCGCTCGGGGTGCTGGTGGCCACGGCGACGGCGATCAGCCGCCTGATGTCGACACCCGCCGTGGAGGACACGCTCCCGGACTGGCTGCGCAGGCAGGAGTCGCCATGACGATTCCCCAGGCCGAAGGAGTCGCGCTGGAGCTGGAGCGCCTGCGCCGCTCGGTGGACGTCGGCTTCGCCACCACCCGCGGTGACCTGGCCCTCCTCCTCCAGCGCGCCGACCAGACCGACAAGACCCTCAGCGACCATGAGGACCGTCTCGACACCCTGGAGCGCGGCCGGTGGCCCCTGCCGTCCCTGGCGGCGGTCACCTCCTGCACGGCGCTCGCGGTCACGCTGTGGGAGTCGGCCGGCCGATGAGACGGCGCGATGAGACGGGCGACGGGCGCCGAAACCCTGAGGAAACCCAGGGCTGCGGCGCCGCCGGCCCCCTAGGGGACGTCACAGGTCGGCAGCAAAGGCGGTCCCGGACGTCCGGAGCCGCCCTGCCGGTCCCCGGGACCAGGTACGTTCGACGACGTGGCTGGATTCAGGAACGGACGCGGGGGCCGCCGGGACGACCGCACCCCCCAAGGACAGCAGGCGCCGCAGGGGCCGTCGTACGGGCGCGGGCGGCCCGCGGGACCGTCGTACGGTCAGCCCGCCGGCCGCCCGGGCCCGGCGGGCCCCTCGTACGGCTACCCGTCGGCGCCGCAGCCGCCGTACCCGCAGCAGGGGCAGCCGTACGGATACCCGGGTCCCGGTCAGGCCGACGGCGGGCCGGAGTACTTCGACGGCGGCCACCCGGACGCCCAGGGCGGCACGTACGACCCGTACGCGGCGAACCAGCCGGGCCACACCCAGGCCTTCTCGATCGACGAGGCCGCCGGCTACACCCAGGGCTCGACGTACCAGGCCGGCTCGGCCGCCGCGCCCGCGGCGCCGATCGGCCCGCCGCTCCCCTGGAAGGAGCTGCTGAAGGGCGTCGTGCTGTCCCCGAACCAGACCTTCCTGCGGATGCGGGACTACACGATGTGGGTCCCGGCCCTCATCGTGACGTTCCTCTACGGCCTGCTGGCCGTCTTCGGCTTCGACGGCGCCCGCGCGGACGCCCTGCACGCCACCCTCTCCAGCGCGATCCCCATCGTCCTGATCACGGCCGTGGCCATGGTGATCAGCGCCTTCGTCCTGGGCGTGGTCACCCACACCCTGGCCCGCCAGCTGGGCGGCGACGGCGCGTGGCAGCCCACGGTGGGCCTGTCCATGCTGATCATGTCGCTCACGGACGCGCCGCGCCTGATCGTCGCGACGTTCGCCGGCGGCGACGCGGGCTTCGTCCAGCTGCTCGGCTGGGCCACCTGGATCGCGGGCGGCGCCCTGCTCACCCTGATGGTCAGCCGCTCCCACGACCTGCCCTGGCCGAAGGCCCTGGGCGCGTCGGCCATCCAGCTGATCGCCCTGCTGTCGATCGTGAAGCTGGGGACGTTCTAGCGGAACACGTGCGCAGGTAGGGGGAAGGGGCCCGGCTGATCAGCCGGGCCCCTTCCTCACGCATCTCACATGTCGCCTGGCGCAACTCAGGCGTCGAGCACCTGCCCCGACCGCTTGACCACGGGCGGCTCGACAGACCGGGCTGTCTTGACTCAATGACGGTTGTAGTCTGATCCCTGCTCCGGAGGCAGGGGAGGCCCGAACGTGGCACGCAGGGTGGGGATCTACACCCGCATCTCACGGGACGACGAAGGCGAAGCGCTCGGCGTCGCACGGCAGCAGCAGGACTGTGAGCGTCTGGCGGATCTCCGATCCTGGCAGGCCGTGAAGGTCTACGAGGACAACGACGTGTCCGCGTTCAAGCGCCACGTCGTGCGCGAAGAGTTCGAGATGATGCTGACGGATCTCCGTGCCGGCCTGATCGACGGCATCGTGGCGTACGACCTTGACCGGCTCGCAAGACAGCCGCGCGACCTCGAACGGCTCATCGAGATTTACGACGAGCGCCCGCGCCTGGACTTCGCCACTGTCACGAACGACATCAACATCGCGACGCCGGACGGCCGCACGATGGCGCGCATCATGGTCGCGTTCGCCAACAAGTCGTCGCACGACGCCTCACGCCGCATCCAGCGCAAGCACCTGGAACTGGCCCAGCAGGGCAAGGACAGCGGCGGACCGGCACCGTACGGATGGCGGAAGGACGACCGGACCAAGGTCGACCCGGACGCGGCCAAGGCCATCCGCGAGGCACAGCGGGAGATCCTGGCCGGCGTCCGTATCGGAACCATCCGGACCAGGTGGCAGGAGCAGGGCTTGGGCAACCCGCGGGCAGGCACGAAGCGCATGGCCCACCACCACGTCGAGCACATCTTGACGAGCCCCCGATTGGTTGGATACCGGACTTACCACGGCGAGATCCTGCACGGAGAAGACGGTCGGCCCGTCATGGGCGAGTGGGAGCCGATCAACGCCCTTGAGGAGTGGGAGGCGGTGTGCGCGGCGGTCGCCGAGCGCAAGCGGAAGCACCCTGGGAAGACGCTCGCCCGGAAGTACCTGCTTTCAGGGATCGCCCGTTGCGGACTCTGCAAGACGAAGATCCGAGGCCAGATCAACCAGAAGTGGCAACCGGGCTCAAAGGCTGCACGCTTCACCTATCAGTGCTCCGTGGTGAACGGCGGTTGCGGCAAAGTTGGACGCGTGGGCGACCCGGTCGACAGGCTGATCGCTCAACTTGTTCTTGAGGAACAACGCGCACGAGCCGCAGTAGCTGCCGCACCTGTCGACCAACGATGGTCGGGGGAGACGGAGTTGGAGCAGATCAACGAAGACATTGCCCAGCTCGTCGCGGCCGAGAGGTCGAAGCAGATCACCGTGACCACACTCTTGCAGCTCTTGCCCCCCAAGGAGCGAGAGCGCGACGAGCTGAAGTTGGAGCGAGCCCGCTTCTACAAGGAACAGAAGCAGGGAGAGGCCAAGAACGACACGACAAACGTGACCGTCGATGAGTTCTTGGCTCTGCCCGTCGAACGCCAACAAGAGATCGTGTTGCACAGCCTCTCCGCTGTGATCATCCATCCGGCCGGCCGAGGGCGACGCAAGTTCGACCCCAGCCTGATCGAACCAGTCTGGCGCTGACGATCAGAGCCGCCCCTGCAACACAAGTGACCGGCGTACCCACTCTTCGTCACGCTCAGGGGCTCGACGCAGATGCATTTGGATCCACTCGTCCGTACTCATGACCTTGGACTTCCCCGTGTCCTTCCGGGACTGTGGCCGCTTGACGTCCTTACTCATCGAGGGCACCTCCTGCCAGTCCTTCGCGGGCGGTTTCGCGGTTGTGCTGGATGTCGCGGCGGATGGAGGCGGCGAGCCAGGATTCGCCGGGGGTATGGCCGTGGCCGGCGTAGGCCCAGTGGGCGAGGGTGAGGGTGGTCGCTTCCTCGTCGTCCGGGTCGGGCAGGCCGAGGGCTTGGCGTTGCTGTGCGGCGCGGTAGTCGGCGCGGGTCTGGCGCAGGGCGCCGAGGGTGGTGGAGTAGCGGCGGGACTTGGTGGAGAAGTGGCCGCGGAAGCCGAGCATGTGCGCCCAGTCCCGCAGCTTCCGGTCCGGGTAGAGCGGGTGCAGGTCGAGGCACGCGGCGATGAGCCGGGCCGGGTGGTCGGGCACGCCGAGCAGGGCGAGGGCCTCTTTGTTGCCGATGCGGCGGTCGACGGTGCCGGTGGTCTCGGCGGCTTTGGTGGCGTATTTGGCGACGTAGGAGGCGACGGCTTGTTCAGTGATCTCGGAGCCGTCGCCGAAGGCGCGGATCGGGCGTACGTCGAGCTGGGTGCCCCAGCGCAGGGTGCGGGCCGGTTGCTGGCCGGCCGGGGGCACGTCGACGGCGACGCGGGCGGCAGCGGCGTGGATGGCGTCGGTGAGGAGTTCGAGGGTGGCCCAGGCCGGGGGCGGGCTGTCGGGTCCTTCGGGTCCGTCGAAGCGGATGACGGCGTGGAAGTGGACGGCGCCGCGCTTTTGGTACTCGGCGACCTTGCCGAACGAGACCCGCGACTGCTCACGGGCGACTTTCTGGGTGAGCCCGGCGCGCTTGGCGATCTCACGGCGCAGGTAGATCGTGAAGTAGCGCCACAGGTCGACCGAACCCGATAGCGTCCCTTCAGGGCCGTAGAGCGGCCGGTACGACCGTTCGCGACCGATCCACATAGAGCTACGGATCAGATGCTGAGCCTCTGTGGCAGGCATCATGAGCACGTGGGCATAGACGTGGAGCTGCACTCAGCACGGCCAACGCGCAACTGGCGCAAGTCCCGAGCGACGCTGCTTCAGAGTTCGTACGGGCACGGGGACGCATTGGCCGATCTGATCGGCTCGCTCCGGCTGCTCGGAGTGCCTGGGCGGCTGACCGCCGTGGACCCGTACGAGGATGCTCTGATGAACGAGCAGGAGGCTGCCGTTGCGCTCGGTGAAATCCCCGATCTGCGGCAGCGGTGCACCGATGAGCGTCAGCTCGCTGCTTTGGACGACCTTGCGAAGTTGCTGGAGCAGTGCGCCGGCACTCCAGGCAGCTATCTGTGGTTCCAGGGCGACTGAAGCCCGTGCCCCATCCGTGCCCGATAGACCGGGAACTCACGGGGACCCACGGTCACTAGCAGGCACCACGCATGGAGAAGGCCCCCGACCAATGCTCATGGTCAGGGGGCGCCTCATCAAGCGGTGGGTGTGGGATTTGAACCCACGGTGACTCTCGCCACGACGGTTTTCAAGATCGTGTGCCAGAGCGCTGAGCAGGGGGCTCCCCGCAGGTCAGAGCGCTTCCTTGTTCTCCTTGGGTGCCTCGCCCGACTTATGTACTGGAGGCAAGACACTCCACGGGAAGTTGATCCAGTCGTCGGTGCGCTTCCAGACGTACTCGCACTTCACCAGCGAGTGGGACTTCTCGTAGACGACGGCGCTGCGCACCTCGGCGACGGTGTCGAGGCAGAAGTCGCGGACCAGCTTGAGGGTCTTGCCGGTGTCGGCGACGTCGTCGGTGATCAGGACCTTCTTGTCGGAGAAGTCGATCACGTTGGGCACGGGCGCGAGCATGACGGGCATCTCCAGCGTCGTGCCGACGCCGGTGTAGAACTCCACGTTCACGAGGTGGATGTTCTTGCAGTCCAGGGCGTAGGCCAGCCCGCCGGCGACGAAGACGCCGCCGCGCGCGATGCTGAGGACGATGTCGGGCTCGTAGCCGTCGTCGGCGATGGTCTGCGCGAGTTCGCGCACCGCGGCGCCGAACCGCTCGTAGGTGAGGTTCTCTCGTACGTCGCTCATGTCGGTGGTGCCCCTCAGACCCGGGTCCGGTGGAAGTTCAGGAAGGACCGCGAGGCGGTGGGCCCGCGCTGTCCCTGGTAGCGGGAGCCGTAGCGCTCACTGCCGTACGGCTCCTCGGCGGGCGAGCTGAGCCGGAACATGCACAGCTGGCCGATCTTCATGCCCGGCCAGAGCTTGATCGGCAAGGTGGCGAGGTTCGACAGCTCCAGCGTGACGTGCCCGGAGAAGCCGGGGTCGATGAAGCCGGCGGTGGAGTGCGTGACGAGCCCGAGCCGCCCGAGCGAGCTCTTGCCCTCCAGGCGGGAGGCGAGGTCGTCGGGGAGGGTGATGACCTCGTAGGTGCTGGCGAGGACGAACTCGCCGGGGTGCAGGATGAACGGTTCGTCCCCGTCCGGCTCCACCAGCCGGGTCAGGTCCGCCTGCTCGACGGAGGGGTCGATGTGGGGGTAGCGGTGGTTCTCGAACACCCGGAAGTAGCGGTCGAGCCGCACGTCGATGCTCGACGGCTGCACCATGGATTGGTCGAAGGGATCGATCCGTACCCGCCCGGATTCGATCTCGGCCCGGATGTCCTTGTCTGAGAGAAGCACGCCCCGAGGATACGCAAGGCGCGCGGAGCCCCCACAATCAGGACGACTCCACGCGCCGCGGTCGGGTACCGCTGTGCCGTTCTATCGCTTCTCCGGTGACCCTCTAACGCCGCTCGAGGGTCACCGGCACCGCGCTGCGGAGCCGGGCGCATCGAGGGCACCGCACGAGCCGGCCGGGGCCGAGCCGCCCGGTCTGCTGCATCGGGAACGAAACGGTGCTGAACACGTGCCCTTCGGCACAGCGGACGACGGTGCGCTCCATCAAGCCCTCAAGTCCCTTCCCCAGAACCCCGTCCGGCCTTCTGCCGCTGGACGGCAAAAGCACACAGTACGGGATCAAAGCGACGGTCCTCCAGGCGGCACTCCGCCCCCTGGCCAACGCCCCGCCGGGCGCCAGGTTACGCCCCAACTCGCCCCGCCCGCAGCGCGGATGCCCTCCGGGCACACCCCTGAAACGCACGCCGGCCCCACGGCTTGGACACCGGGGGCCAGGGATGAGGTACAGTGAGCGAGCGCCGATCATCGACTCCGTCGACGGCTCACGCGGGTGTAGTTTAATGGTAGAACATCAGCTTCCCAAGCTGAGAGCGCGAGTTCGATTCTCGTCACCCGCTCCAGATTGAAACCCCAGGTCACCGGCCTGGGGTTTGTTTGTCGTCTAGACCATTTTGGGGACGCGGAGGAGAGCAAGCTGCTCTGCGAGATCCTTCTCCCCGTATTCCAGGAACATCGGACGGACCGTGTGCAGGAGATCGCTTCGGTCCTCATCGGTGAGGTTCGCGAGGAAGGCGTAGACGAGCTGAGCGACAACCACCCACTGGGCCTGTGGATGCCGCTGCTGGTCATCCCGGACGATCTTCTCGACGTCGATGCCCGATGACAGGCAGTCACCGCCAGAAAACCTCAGTGCCCAGCACGCCGCAGGACACCGCGAACTATTCCGGCCGCCGCCGCTGACCGGAAAGCGACGCAACGTAGCCGACGATCGCCGGTTGGGCAAACCGGCGGTTCTCCGGACCATTGATGGCTCACCCGCCCACTCCCAGGCGGAGCTCCCGTACGCCCAAGACCCGAGCCCGATCGGAGATCGTCGTCCTGCTCCGCTACACGGACTTCAAGCGCCGGCGTGAGACCAACACGTGGCACCACCTCGACGGGTGCCCGTTCAGCAAGGAGGAGCAGAGCCTCGCGTCCTCAGTGCCTCTCTCGTCGAGTTCGAAGAGATGGAGTCACAGATCAAGCGATACCGGGAGTACCGGCGCACGATGGACGAAGCTCCGGATGCTCTGCAGCGCTTCCTCGCCCCGTTCATGGAGCGGCTCACCGAGAAGAGCCTCAGCAACGCCGTCGAGCTCATGAACGAGGCCGAGCGAGCCGAACTCGATCGCCTCCTCGGCGTCGTCGACGACGGTGGCCGCCATGGTGTTCCAGCCTGCGCCGGCAGCGTTCAGGAGCGGCCGTTTCGGGCGTGATGGCGGACACACGCGCCCGTGCAGGACGGACGGTCGAGACTTTGGTGAGAGAGATGGGACGCGAGGGCCTGAAGCAGCGCGACGACCGTCATCTTGACGACAGGGTGTCCGGCTGCCCGGCGCGACGTGACGGTCCATGACGGTGTGGCCATGGGTGGGATCCCTCCTGGGACTGCCTGTCGGTCATCGGGGTGGCGACAGGTGCCGGCGGCCCGCCAGATCCGGGGATGGCGATCTGGCGGGCCGCCGGCCGTGACATCGCTTCTTGGCGGGTTCACAGCCCATGGCTCACATCTTCGCCTTCTCACCCGGCGCGCTGGGCTGCTCCGCACTGGCGGCGGCCTCGTCCTTCTCGGTACGCATCACCAGGAGCGTGATGAGACCGCCGACGGCGGCGATGGCAGCGGCCGCAGTGAACGCCGCGCTGAAGCCGTCGGTCAGGGCGGGCAGATCACCGAGTCGGCCGGCGCCCTGGGAGGTGGCCAGGGCGGTGAGAGCGGCCAGGCCGAGTGCCGAACCGACCTGATAGGTGGTGTTGACGATGCCGGAGGCCAGACCCGCCTGCTCGGCCGGGGCGCCGGACATGGCCGCCATCATCGCCGGGATGTACGCCAGTGACATGCCGAGCGCGGCAACCAGCGAGGCGGGCAGCACGTCGACGACGAAGGAGCCGCTGGGCTCGACGGCCGACAGCCACACCAGGCCGGCCGCGAGGACGAGCAGGCCGCCGCCGATCAGCGGCTTGGCGCCGAGGCGGGCCAGCAGCCGCGCGGTGATGGCGGTCATGAAGACCATGAGGAGCACGGTCATCGGCAGCAGCGCCGCACCGGAGGCGAAAGCACCGTAGCCGAGGACCTGCTGCAGGTAGAGGTTGAGGAAGTACCACATGGGGATCCACGCGGCGCCCAGCAGAATCATGGCCAGGTTGGCCGAGCCGAGCCTCGGCACGCGCCAGATGCCCAGCGGCATCAGGGGCCGGCGCACGGTCTTCTGCAGAGCGAGGAAGAGCGCCAGCAGGGCGGCGGCTCCGACGAGTTCGAGCACGGTCGAGGTGGCTCCCCAGCCGATCTCGGGAGCGCGTACCACGGCGAAGACGGCGAGGGCGAGGCCCGCGGTGACCGCGGCGGCGCCGAGCACGTCGATCGCTCCTCGGCGGGGTGCCACGGCGGGGAGCAGTCTGGTCGCGGCGAGGGTGGCGGCGCCGATCGGGATGTAGATGATGAACACACAGGGCCAGCTGAGCCATTCGGTGAAGACGCCGCCGAGGAAGACGCCCGCGGTGCCACCGGCCGGTGCCGCAGCGCCGTAGAGGGCCATGGCCTTGCCGAGTTCCTTCGGGTCGTGGGCGAACAGCGTCATGAGCAGGGTCATCGCGGCGGGGGCGATCAGCGCGCCACCGACACCCTGGACGGCACGGCCGGCGACTTCCACCCATGCCGTCTGAGCGGCTGCGGCGACGACCGACCCGCCGATGAGCACGGTCCAGCCGGCGGTGAACACCCGACGTGCGCCGAGCAGGTCGGACAGGCGGCCGCCGAGGAGCAGGAGACCGCCGAAGGCGATGACGTAGGCGTTGAACACCCATTGCAGGTCGCCCTGGGAGAAGCCGAGGTCCTTCTGCATCTCGGGGAGCGCGACCCCGATGATCGAGGTGTCCATGATCACCATGAACTGGGCGGTGGCGAGCACGGCGAGTGCCCACCAGCGCTTGGGACTGACGGATGACATTGCCTTCCCCTCTCCGGGTACGGAATATACCCCCTGGGGGTACCTGTCGGGAAACTTAGCATACCCCCGTGGGGTATGTATCGCAGGACGGCAACAGCTTTCAGCTCTGCGTAGCCGGAGGCGCTGACGGGATGAGCGGGCCCTCACGAGAGCCCTGGCGGCAGCCCCCGATGGCGCGCGGGTTAGCTGCACTTGGGAACTGCCCATGGCGATCCCGGTCCACGGCGGATCACAGAGCGCCGAACCCACAGGGCTGCCGTCCGCGGGTCCGGCCTCAGTCCTCGCCCCGGCGTCGTGTCGCGCGGTTGTACGCCGTCGCTGCCGTGGCGGACGAAGCCGCGCACGAGGTCTCCCTCGTGAGTCATGAGGGGAGCTGACGGACAAGGAAGGGCGGGCCCAATGGCCCGCCCCTCGTCCGCGCTGCAGAGGAGATGCGGTTGTCAGCTCGCGGCCTCGAAGCCGCGCAGCCGCAGCGAGTTGCCGACGACGAAGACCGAGGAGAAGGCCATGGCCGCTCCGGCGATCATCGGGTTGAGCAGCCCGGCCGCGGCGAGCGGCAGGGCGGCGACGTTGTAGGCGAAGGCCCAGAACAGGTTGGACCTGATGGTGCCGAGGGTCTTGCGGGCGAGCCGGATGGCGTCGGCGGCGGCGCGCAGGTCGCCGCGGACGAGGGTGAGGTCGCCGGCCTCGATGGCGGCGTCGGTGCCGGTGCCCATGGCGAGGCCCAGGTCGGCCTGGGCGAGCGCGGCGGCGTCGTTGACCCCGTCGCCGACCATCGCCACCGAACGGCCCTCGTTCTGGTAGTGCTTGACGACGTCGACCTTGTCCTCGGGCATGACCTCGGCGATGACGTGCTCGGGAGCGATGCCGACCTCCGCGGCCACCGACTCGGCGACGGCCCTGTTGTCGCCGGTGAGGAGCATCGGGGTCAGGCCCAGGGCGCGCAGCCGGCCGATGGCCTCGGCGCTGGTGTCCTTGACGGCGTCGGCAATCTCCAGGACCGCCCTGGCCTCGCCGTCCCAGGCGACGGCGATCGCGGTGCGGCCCGCCGCCTCGGCATCGGCCTTGGCCCGCGCCAGCCCAGCGGGCAGCTCCATGGCCCATTCGGCGAGCAGCTTCTCGCGGCCCACGAGGACGGCGTGGCCGTCGACGACGCCCTGCACACCGAGCCCTGGGACGTTGGCGAAGTCCTCGGGTGCGGGCAGCGTGCCCAGCTTCTCCAGGGCTCCGTCGGCGACGGCGCGGGCGATCGGGTGCTCCGAGGCGTGCTCCAGGGCGCCCGCCAGCCGGAGCACGTCACCCTTCTCGATGCCATCGGCGGTGTGCACGGAGAGCAGGGTCATGCGGCCGGTGGTGACGGTGCCGGTCTTGTCGAGGACGATGGTGTCGACCTTGCGGGTGGACTCCAGCACCTCGGGGCCCTTGATGAGGATGCCGAGCTGGGCGCCGCGCCCGGTGCCGACCATCAGCGCGGTCGGCGTGGCCAGGCCCAGGGCACAGGGGCAGGCGATGATCAGGACCGCCACGGCGGCGGTGAACGCGGCCGTCAGCCCGGAGCCGTTGCCGATCCAGAAGCCGAGAGTGGCCAGCGCGAGGGCGATCACGACGGGCACGAAGACGCCGGAGATGCGGTCGGCGAGCCGCTGGGCGGCGGCCTTGCCGTTCTGCGCGTCCTCTACCAGCTTCGCCATCCGCGCCAGCTGGGTGTCGGCGCCGACCCGCGTCGCCTCGACCACCAGCCGGCCGCCCGCGTTCACGGTCGCACCGGTGACCGCGTCACAAACGCCGACCTCCACCGGCACCGACTCACCGGTGAGCATCGACGCGTCGACGGCCGACGTGCCCTCGACGACCGTGCCATCGGTCGCGATCTTCTCGCCGGGACGGACCAGGAAACGGTCCCCGACCCTCAGCTCGGCGACCGGGATCCGCTCCTCGGCGCCGTCCCGCAGTACGGTCACGTCCTTGGCGCCGAGCTCCAGCAGGGCCTTCAGCGCGGCCCCCGCCTTGCGCTTGGAACGGGCCTCGAAGTAGCGGCCGGCCAGGATGAACGCGATCACCCCGGCGGCGGCCTCCAGGTAGATGTTCCCGGCGCCGTCGCTGCGGGCGATGGTCAGCTCGAAGGGGTGCGTCATACCGGGGGTGCCCGCGGTGCCGAAGAACAGTGCCCACAGCGACCACAGGAACGCCGCCGACGTCCCCACCGAGATCAGCGTGTCCATGGTGGCCGCGCCGTGCCGGGCGTTGGTGAACGCCGCCTTGTGGAAGGGCCAGGCGGCGTAGGTCACCACGGGCGCCGCAAGGGTCAGCGACAGCCACTGCCAGTACTCGAACTGCAGCGCCGGCACCATCGCCATCGCGATGACCGGGGCGGCCAGCACCACGGCGGTGACCAGCCGCTGCCTCAGCGGCCGCAGCGCGTCGGCGGGCTCGGCACTCTCCGCGCCGCTCACGGGCTCGGCACGGACCGGCTCCGGTTCGCGGGCCGTGTACCCGGTGGCCTCGACGGTGGCGATCAGCTCCGGGACGGACACGTCGGCCGCGTAGCTGACCTTTGCCTTCTCCGTCGCGTAGTTGACGGTGGCGGTGACCCCTTCCATCCGGTTGAGCTTCTTCTCGATCCGGGCGGCACACGAAGCGCAGGTCATACCGCCGATGGCGAGTTCCACCTCGGCTGTGTCGGGGACGGTGGTAGCCATCACTACTCCTCGTGTTGGTCAGGACAGAACGAACGTGTGGAGAAGGAGGCCGGACCCGCGGGCGGGCCCGGCCGGTTGCGGGCCTCTCAGGCCGCGCGGCCGGTGAGCTCGTAGCCGGCGTCGTCGACGACCTTGGCCAACAGCACGTCGTCGGGCTCGTCCGCCGTGGTGACGGTGACCTGGCCGGTCTCCAGGTCGACCTCAACCGTCAGGACGCCCTCCAGGGCTCCGATCTCCTTGGTGAGCGTGGCCTTGCAGTGCCCGCAGGTCATTCCGGAGACGTTGTAGACGGTGGCGGTGCCGACGGTGGCCGTCGCCGTGCCGGTGCTGGCGCCGGTGGAGCAGCTTCCGTCAGGGGTGCAGCAGGACATGGTTCCTCCTGGACAAGTCGATTAGGTACCCCCCAGGGGTACGTTCGGTCGCCTGCCTAGATATACCCCCCCGAGGTACCCTTGGCAAACGTTGGTTGACCACTTGTACATACCCCCCACGGGTATAGAGTCGGCGCTATCAGTCGGCAGAAGCAGCACTCCGAAAGAAGGAACTCGCC
Organism: Streptomyces similanensis; assembly: GCF_039543625.1. Classification (NCBI taxonomy): domain Bacteria; kingdom Bacillati; phylum Actinomycetota; class Actinomycetes; order Kitasatosporales; family Streptomycetaceae; genus Streptomyces; species Streptomyces similanensis. The sequence continues at coordinate 285,489 of NZ_BAABKC010000044.1, forward strand.
ATGAACACCGGCCTGAAGATCACTGCTTTCGCAGCCACGCTCGCGGCCGCCTTCGGCACCGCCTACGGCGTCGGCGGGGCGGTCGGACCCGTCGCCGGGGGCCCGGAGCCGGCGGCACACGCAGCGCACAACCGGTCAGCGCCATCCGGCCACGGCGACCACGCGGACAAACCCCCCGCGGGACTACAGATCTCCGAGGCGGGATACACCCTGGACCTCGAGACCCCCCACGTGACAGCTGGTGAAAGGAGCGAACTCCGCTTCGCCATCCGCGACCAGGACGGACGGCAGGTGACGTCCTACCGGCGCGAGCACGGCAAGGAACTCCACCTCATCCTCGCCTCACGCGATCTGCTCACCTACCGCCACCTGCACCCCACCCGGGCAGCAGACGGTACTTGGAGCACTCCCGTCGACCTGCCCGCCGCCGGCCCCTACCGCGTCTTCACCGACTTCACCCCCGCAGCCGAGGGCGCCACCAACCTCACTCTGGGCGCAGACCTCGCCGCCTCCGGCGCCTACAAGGCTCCAGTGCTCCCCGAACCCGCGGCCACCGCCACGACCGACGGCTACACCGTCACCCTGAACGGCGACTTGCGCCCCGGAAAGGCGAGCAAGTTGGCCCTCAGTGTCAGCCGTGACGGCCGTCCCGTCACCGACCTGGAGCCCTACCTCGGCGCTTACGGCCACCTCGTCGCCCTGCGCTCCGGCGACCTCGCCTACCTCCACGTCCACCCGAACGGCGAACCCGGCGACGGCACAACCGAGCCCGGCCCCGACGTCTCCTTCACCGCCACCGCGCCCAGCGACGGGACATACCGCCTCTTCCTCGACTTCCAGCACAACGGCACCGTGCGCACCGCGGCCTTCACCGTCCGCACCGGAACGACCGCCGGCCCCGCCGACGCGCCGGAGCCGACCACCGGCGCAGCACACACCGACAGCGACCACCCGCACTGACTCGCCGCGAGGAGGAGGGGGGCAAGTCCGATGGCCGGCTACAGCAACGGGAAAAAGGACGTACTCAAACGACTGCGGCGGATCGAGGGGCAAGTCCGGGGACTGCAGCGGATGGTGGAGGACGACACCTACTGCATCGACGTCCTCACCCAGGTCTCCGCCACCACCCGAGCCCTGCAGTCCTTCGCCCTGCGGATGCTCGATGAGCACATGGACACCTGTGTACGCACCGCCGTTGCCGACGGCAGCGACAACGGCGACATCAAGCTGAAAGAAGCCAGCGACGCCATCGCCCGTCTCGTGCGCTCCTGACGAACAGCAGGAAACGAACTGGCCAAGAAGGCGAACGCAGTCGGAGTTTCCTTGGCCAAGGGCAGTAACGCCTCGCTCAGCAAGGAAGAGCTCTTCGCCCAACTGCAGGCGACCGGCGTGGAGGTGCGGCCGAAGACCGGCCCGTCCGGCACCCAACCGCCGCGGTAATCCCTGGCACCAGGCCACTGCTGCCGCCGAACGCATCCCCCACCACCTCACCCACGGCGAGGACGGGGTGGCCCAAGGGCCGCCGGCCGCGCTCGGCGCCACCCTCGACCTGCTGGTCGACGCCGTACTCACGGCCGTCGCCCATGCCGCGCACTGGAACCGGCTCCACCGGCATGCCCAGCAGCAGGCAACTGCCGAACAGACCCTGGTCCACCTACAGGCCGCGTCCGCGTACATCGCCGAACCGGTCCGGTCCCGGCACGGCGTACGACTCCAGGTGCCGTCGAAGCTCCCGGCGTCGAAGGCTGCCCATAGGTCTAACGCACGCATCGTGAGGCCATGTCGGCGAAAGTTGCAGGAACTCGGCAGGGTTCAGCTAATTTCCTTGCCAGAAGCTGCTACTCACGACAGGCAACCAAGTGCGTATATTGGTCAGGCAGTCTTTGCGGAGTGAATTTTGTCCCGCCGATCGCGATGACAGTTTGAGGCCCTGGAACCTTGATGCTCGGCCGCAAAAAAGCACGTCATGTTTCGCCTTAGAAGGAGCCGCAGTCGTGACTTCCCGCTTGACGACAGACGACTGGTGGCTCATCGCAGCCGGCGTCACGGTCGTCTACATGGCCGCGATGTACTGGTGCATGCCGACGCAGAAGGCGAAGCTGCGCATGTTCATCGCCCCGCTGGCCGGTTGGCTCTATCTACTGCCCAACGCCGCCATAAAAGGCTATTCCACCTCGCACGCCCTTTACATCTACAGTGGCGTTCTGGCGATGTTCGTCATCATGTTCGTGCCGGTCGCGAAAAGGGTTGCATCCGATATCGCCGAACAGGAGGAGAAGCCCTGGGTCAAGGTTCTTCCCAACACTTTTGCCTTGTCTTGGATGCTCGGGTCGGCCACAGCTTGCACCGCGGGAATGGTCTACCTTTGGCCGTTCCTTTCCTAGGTGGGACCGTACGTGGGCCCTCGGCAGTGAGCAGCCCGATGTCTTCCATGTCGGACGTAAGGATCGTCACCCGGCCGGGATGTTGCGGGGTGGTCGCGCACAGCGCGGGGTCGGGCGCGTGCTCGTGGCCGTGCGGCTCCGGCGCAGGCGGCGGAGCGACGGCGGATCGCGCGACGGCCTGGGGCACCGGCTCAGCACTCCGGCGGCGGTAGGAGTCGGGTGCGCCGAGCGACCGCTACAACCAACCGCCCGCCTCGAAGGTCTTGGTCGTCGGTGCCCGGCCCTGACCGCGGCGCCGACGACCAAGGGGAGGTACGCATGGGGGCGGGCATGGTGACGGGGCCGGTGACACGCGGGACGCGTGGCGTGCGGAGGCGCGGCGGGCCGGTGCTCACGGCGGTGGTACTGGCGGCCACCGCGGGCGGGCTGCTGAGTGCGGGCGCCGTGCCCGCCTCCGCCGCCACCGTGAGCTGCGCCTCACCCGTCTACAAGCGGCAGTTCTTCGCGAACACCACGTTCTCCGGCACGCCCCGGAAGACCGACTGCGACGCGCGGATCGACCAGAACTGGGGCGCCGGGGCGCCGGCCTCGGGGCTGCCGAAGGACGCCTTCGGTGTCCGGTGGACCGTCACCCGCGACTTCGGCTCCGGCGGTCCGTTCGCCCTGTCCGCGGCGGCACGTGACGGCATCCGCGTCTACCTCGACGGCGCCCGAAAGGTGGACCTCTGGAAGGACGTCTCCACCACCCGGAAGAAGACCGCCGACATCACCGTTCCGGCCGGCAGGCACACCCTCCGCGTCGACTTCGCCAACTGGACCGGGCCGGCGAACGTCGCCCTCTCCTACGCGCCGCGCACCTCCGCGGCCGTCGACAAGGTCAAGCCGCTCGTCCCCGGCGGCGCCTCCGTCTCGTACGCCGACGGCCGGGCGAAGCTGACCTGGTCCCGGAACCAGGAGATGGACCTCGCGGGCTACCGGGTCTACCGGCGCCTCAAGGGGACCGACTTCGGCGGCAAGCCGCTGGCGACGACGACTTCCGCCTCGTACACCGACGCCTCCCTGCCGCGCACCGGGGACGTCTACTACTACGAGGTGCGCGCCTACGACAAGGCCGGCAACGCATCCGCCGGCACCGCCGACAAGGCCGTCACCACCCTCGACCGGACGCCGCCCGCCGCACCCGCCGGGCTGAGCGCCACCAAGGCCGACGGAGCCGTGCGGACCCAGTGGCAGCCGGTCGAGGGAGCGACCTGGTACCGCCTCTACCGGGCGTCCTCCGCCGCGGGGCCCTTCGAGGCGGTCGCCGCCCGGCTGACGGACGGCTCGTACCGGGACACGCCCTCCTTCGACGTCACCAAGCGCTGGTACTACCGGGTCGTCGCGGGTGACGCGGCGGGCAACACGTCCGTGCCGTCGGCGACCGCCGACACGGGCGTCCCCGACGTCACCCCGCCCGGCCAGGTCACCGGGGTGCAGGCCGTCGGCGGTACGGCGGGCAACAACGTGCGCTGGACGGCGAACGCGGACGACACCGCGCACTACGAGGTGTGGACGCGGCGAAGCAGCCAGGAGGAGTTCACGGGCCCGCAGGTCGTCCTCGGCTCCTCGTGGCTGGACGCCGCCGCCCCGGTGGGCGGCGCCGTCGAGTACCGCGTGAACGCGGTGGACACGGCCGGCAACGTCTCCCCCGCCTCCGTGTCCGCGGCGGCCGTCCGTCCCGCCCCCGCCCCGGTGTCGGCGCCCCAGTCCGTCACCGCGGCACCGCGCGACGGCTCCACCCCCCTCACCTGGGCGTTCCCGGCCGACGCGTGGAAGTTCCACGTGTACCGGCGTACCGACCCGAACGGCGCCTGGACGCTCCTCGACGAGGATCCGACCGGGGCGAACAGGTTCGAGGACACCACCGCGCCCGCCGGGGTCGCGTACTACTACGTCGCCTCCGTCGACGCCGCCGGCGCGGACTCCGCGCCTTCGGCCACGGTCATGGCGGACCGGCTCACCCCGGCGACCGCCACGGCGCCGCAGGCCCCCGTCCTCTCCCTCAAGGCCCCGTACGCCGAGTGCACGGCCAACGACTGCTCCGGTCACGGTGGCGCCGGCCAGCCCGTCACGATCACGATGAGCCGTCCGGCCGGTGACAGCCGCGTCATCGGCGGCTACCGGTGGCGCGTCTTCGGTGGAGGCGCCGACTCGGGGTACCACCAGACCTCGGACGGCACGGTGGCGTGGACTCCGTCCCGGTCGGGTTTCTACGTGGCCGAGGTGGCGAGCGTGGACGTGTACGGACGTGTCGGCGCTGCCACGCAGATCGAGTTCAAGGTCGCCTGACCCGTTCCCTCCGCCCCTCCGGCCCTCCGTCCCTCGGCGTCTCGGACGCCGGGGGGCTTTTGGGAGACCGGCGGCTCAGGACACTCCGAGGAACCGCAGCACCGCCAGTACGCGGCGGTGGTCCGTGTCCGCCTTCGGGAGGTCGAGTTTGGCGAGGATGTTGTTGATGTGTTTGGCCACCGCGCTCTCGCTGACCACGAGTTGGTTGGCGATCCCGGCGTTGGAGCGGCCGCCCGCCATCAGTTCCAGGACCTCGCGTTCGCGGGGGGTGAGCCGGTCCAGGGGGTCGCTGTGGCGGCGTACCAGCAGCTGGGAGACCACCTGCGGGTCCAGTGCGGTGCCGCCGGCCGCCACCCGGCGCACGGTGTCGGCGAACTCCTCGACGTTCGCGACGCGTTGCTTGAGCAGGTAGCCGATGCCCGAGGTGTGGGCGGACAGGAGGTCGGCGGCGTAGCGTTCCTCCACGTACTGGGAGAGGAGCAGGACCGCCGTCCTCGGGGACTGCCGTTTGATGACCAGCGGCGTCACCGGCCTCCGCGACCACCTCGAACCCTGCCGTCTCCAGGACCTTGACCACGCCGATGCGCAGCAGCACGGAGTCCTCGGCGATCACGGCACGCACGGCAGCTCCACGGTCATCACGGTCGGCCCCCCGACGGGACTGTCGACCGTCAGGACCTCGGCCCTGGACGCCTCGGCGTGCTTCACCACGTTCGTCAGCGCCTCGGAGACGACGAAGTAGGCGACGGCCTCGATCGTCGGCGACGGCCGCGACGGCAGGTCCGCCCGCACCCGTACCGGGAGGGGCGCCCTGGCCGCGACACCCGAGATCGCGGCGTCGAGGCCGCGGTCCTCCAGGACGGCCGGGTGCAGCCCGCGCACCAGGCCGCTCAGTTCCTCGATCGCCTCCTTCGCCTCCCGGTGCGCCTCGTCGAGCACCCGGCGGGCGTCCTCGGGCAGGTCGCCGCCAGGGACAGCAACGGCCCCTTTAGCAGGTGGTAGTTGAGCTGTCGTCGTCCCGCCGGGGTCCGGAGCCACGTGAGCGGGCCGGGTCGCCGCCCCGGGTGGGGCGACGGGATGGCCACGCCGAGGCGGTTCAGGAAACGGCCGTGCTGCGCCCCGGTGAGCAGCGGTCCGGCCAGGACGACGGCGGCCGACGGGACGAGGACCGCGAGGAGAACGGCCCACATCGCGGCCGGCACGAACAGCGTCCAGGGCAGTGCCAGGACGAACAGCACACCGAACTGGATCAGGACACCCGTGGCGAGGAACGCGACCGGGCGCCCGATTCCCGGGAACGGCCGGGTGACCACGCGCCGCAAGCGGGCAGTCGCAGTTGTGTGCATGGGGAAGACGGTATGGGGCGAGATCGGGGGTGATCCATGGCGTAGGTATCCGCTCCGGGGGTGCGACTGGTGCCACCACGGAACGGACCTCCGCATTACTGACGGTGACCGCCGCAGGGAGAAGGCTTGAGGTCGTGAGGGAGATCCGGCAACGCGAGGAGACCGATCCGATGAGCGCACCGAGTGACCGCCGACCGCCTCCTGACGCCGCGCACCGGTCGGCCGGCGGCGGGAACCGCCCCTGGTACCGGGTGGAACGCGTCCTGGTCGGCTGCGGGCTGGGTCTGCTGCCCTGGATGGTCGTGCTGGCCGGCGGCCTGCCCGCCGTCGACGTCACCGGACGCTGGCACGTGGTCTGGATCGGCCTGGACACCCTGGAGTGCCTGGGGCTGATCGCCACGGGGCTGCTGGCCGAGCGCGGTCACCGTCTGTATCCGCTCACGGCCACCGCCACCGGGACGCTGCTGGTGGTCGACGCCTGGTTCGACACCATGACGGCGGCGTCGGGCGCGGAGCGCGTTTCCGCGGTGGCGATGGCGCTCGGTGCGGAGCTGCCGTTGGCGGTGGTGTGCGTCGTACTGGCGGCGAAGGGACTCGCCCGCCTCATGCCCGCCCTGCCGGCCGTGCCCGTCTCGCCGGTCGTGCCGCAGGAGCCGTCGTCTCCCGGTTCGGCTGCCTGGCTCCGTGTGCTCCACCTGCCGGAAAATCCCTCGTCGAGTGCCCGGTAGTACGTCATGATCCCTTCAGCGGTGCGCTCTCGTGCGGACGTGAGACCAGCACGCGCATGGAGAAGTACGGCGGGAACCGGGGGACTGTGAGCAAGAGACGCTACGTGGCGCGGGGTGTGCCGGGCGGATACCGGATCTGGGACAACCGGGGGCGCCGATGGTGGGGGGACCTCTACGAGTTGTGCCCTGACGATCTCCTGACCGAACTGAACGGCCGGGCGGACCGCACACGGATCACGGCGCTGATGAAGCGCTACCGGGCGCAGAAGCGGTAGGCGCCACATGGCATTCACGTACGTCTACAAACGACGCGTCGGGCCGTGGGGGCTCGTCGCCCGCGTGACCCTGGACGTTCGGCCTGTGGACGAGATGCCGCGCGAGGCGCGCGGCATCGACGGCTCGTGCCACCGGTGGATTCCCTCGCACGGGCTGGCACCGGCGGACGCGAGATGGATGGCCTTCGGCCTCGGCCTGGTGGCCCGGCAGCTCGATGCCCTCCTCGGCGGCGCCGGCCGCGTGGTGGTACAGGTTGTCGACTGGGACGTCCCCATGCTGGCGGACTACCAGGAGGAGGTCGCCGCCGCGGCCGTCATCGAGTGCCTGCGGCAGAACTACGGCATCCGAGGCGTAGCCATCGGCCTCTCATTCGACCGGGAGCGCAACCGGTACGGATTCACCTGGGACGGAGCACCGGCGCGGGTGAACCCAAGCGTTTTATCCGGATTCGGTGAAACGGCCCCCGTGGACAGACGGTACGGCGACGAAGTCATCGACTGACCGGTCCGTGGGAGGGCCGGAAGGGATCGGTCGTATTGGGGCGTGGGACACCCTTGCCGTAATAGTTGTGTGCGCGTGGCTGCGTTGCCGGTGCCTTGACCTACGGAATTCCGGTCGGGAATTCGATCGAAAGAGGATGAGAAGCGTGCCCGTATTGAAGTCGGCCGAGGCGGTGGACGCCTGGCTGTCGGCTGTCGGGTGGTATCCGGGGCGCCGGTGTGACGACATCGCCGCCGCCGAGGCAGCGAGCGCCGTGCGGGATTTCCGCGACGACGGCGCAAGCCTGGAGATCATCGCCCCGGCTCTGGAGTTCCTGCGCGAACACGTCGGTCTCGTGGCGCCCCGGCACGCATCGACCGACGACCGGGTGGAGTTCCACCCACGCCTCATGTACCGGGGTGCGGCGGAGGACGTGCGGGAACTCGCCGACGGGCTCGGGAAGAAAGTCTTTCCCGTCGCGTACGACACGTACGACGGCGGTACGGTCCTCATCGACGAGGCGGGGCGGTTCTTCTACCTGCATCACAGCGGGGAGTACTTCCTCGGTGAGGACAAGTACGCGGCGTTGATGAGTTATTCGCGGGGATATCCGCTCGAAGACGCGGAGGATTACTCTGCCTGAGCTGTTCCGATGACCGCGGCCTCCCTGCCGGGGCGCTTGCTCCGTGCGACTCCCCGACTCCGTACGGGGGCATCCGCCCCGCGCGACTCCCGGCCCCGTGCAGGAGCGCTCGCCCCCCGTACCGGAACCGTGCGCGGCGGCGACCGCCCCCGGCCCCGCCCCGCCTGCGCATAGGGTGGTGGTGGTCAGTCCGTCAGTGTGAGAGGTCTGTGATGCCCGAGCTTCCCTCGGACCCCGCCGTCGCCCAGTTCGGCCCCCAGGGGCTGCGCCGCATCACCGTGCCGGCCTCGTACGGGACCGTGCCCGCCTCGGCGCGCGCGCACCTCGCGCAGGTCGGTGTGCCGTTGCACGTCGGGCCGTACTTCATCGCGGCGGACGACACCGACGGGCCCACCCTCGGGATGTACACCGGTCACCGCGGCGTCGCGCTGCAAGGGGACTGGGCGGAGTGGGTGCGGGTCGGCACCGACCGGCTGGCGCATCTGTGCGTGCGCACCGACGGCTCCGTGCAGGCTCTCTTCCTCGGCCGCGGCGAGGCCCCCCTGTTCGTCAGCTCGGACATCGCCGCCTTCACGCACTGCGCCGCCGCCCTGGACCGCGCCCTGCCGGTGATCGCCGCCTCCGACGGGCTCCCGTCCGCCGCCGAGGCGTTCGCCGCGCTGGTCCGGGAGATCCGGCGGATCGACCCGGAGGCCGTCGCCGACCGGGAGAACTGGTGGCCGCGGGTGCTCGACGACGTCCGCCACACCCTCAGCTTCCCCTTCTCGTCGGCCTTCGAGTACGTCGGCGCGGACGGCGCGAAGCAGATCGTCACCGCGCAGGCGGGCCCCGGCCGCCCGCACCCCGAGGAGCAGCTGTGGGGGCAGCTGTCCGCCGCCGGGGTGGAGCCCGAGCAGGTCCGCCGCGTCTACTGCGAACTCGAACCGTGCATGATGCCCGGCCACTACTGCGCCGCCTGGCTGCAAGCCGTCCTCCCGCACGCCGAGTTCACGCACAGCTTCGACTACGGCGGCACCGCGGACTCCCGCGAGGAGGGCGTCAAGGAGCTCATCACCCACGCCGCGCGGCAGGACCGGCCGTGACGTGCCGCCCGGGTGCCGCCGCGAGCGGGGCGGGTGCGTGAACGCCGGCCCGGCACCGCACTGGTCGCGGCCCGCCGCCGGGCGGGAGCCCGCCGCGGCCGCGCTGCTCTCCTGGCTCGGCGACCCCCACGCCCCGAACCTCGCCGTGCTCACCGGCTCCGCGGGCAGCGGCAAGTCGAAACTCCTCGCCTGGCTGATCGGCCACGGCACCCGCCCCGGCACCGTCGCCGAACGCCGCGTCCACGGCTTCGTGCCGCTGCCCGGCCAGAGCGCGACCACGGCCGCCTGGATGCTCGGCGACCAGTTGTCGATCGCCGCCCGCTCGCCGGGCGAGCTGGTGGCCGCGCTCGCCGCCGATCCGCGCCGCACCGTCATCGCGCTGCCCGAACTGCACGGTGCCGAACAGCCCGGCCCGCTCGTCGAACTCGTTCTGGGTATGGCCTCGTTGGAGCACGTCCGGGTTCTGGTGGAGGTACGGTCCGGCACGCCGTGGGCGCAGGCGCTCACCGCCGGCGCCTGCGCCCGCATGGACCTGGACGAACCGCGGTGGACCGACGAGGCCCGCCGCGCGGCCTGGTACGCCGACCACCCGGACGGCCCGGACGACCCGGACGGCCCGGACGGCCCGGACGGCCCGGACGACCGCACGGCGCCGGAGCAGGAGCAGGAGCAGGAGCAGGCGGCGCCGTTCGACCTGGACGATCCCGCCTCGGTGTGCGCCGCCGACCCCTGGAGCGTGACCACCGCGTACGAACGCTCCGCCGAGGGCCACGGCGGGCTGCGCGCCGCCTGGCTGCGGGCCGGGGCCGCCCTGACCCGCGAGCAGCCGGCCGCCGACCGCGCCCTGGTCCTCCTCGCCGCCCTCGGCGACGCCGCAGATCCCCGGCTGCCCGGCGTGCTGGAGGCCGTCGCCCGGGACGCCGACTGGAGCGTCGTGTGGCACCGGGTGCGCGGTGACGTCACCCCGCCTTGGCCCGGCCCGGTCCGCTCCCTCGCGACCGGTACCGGCCCGCTGGCCGGGCGGCTCGTCGTCGCCGACCACCAGGGCACGGTGCGCGTCCTCGACGCGGACGGCGCCCGCTCCGCCGGACGCCTGCCGCACTCCGTGCCCGGCACCCGCGCCGTCGCCGAGCACGGCGACGGCGCCGTCAGCGTGCTGGACGAGCACGGCCTCCTGCACACCGGGCGCGCCGCCGACGCCGCCGGGCCCAAGGGGCTCGCCGCCCTCCTCGACGACGGCCCGTCCGCGCGCGAACGGCTCCTGGAGGCCGTACAGGAGTACGTGCGGCGGCTGCCGGAGCCGGTCACCGCGCTGACCGGCGCCGGGGACCGCGTCGTCCTCGGCGACGCGGCCGGCACCGTGCACGTGGTGGCCGCCGGCGCCGCGCCGCGCACCGCGCCACTGCACACGGGGCGCGTCACCGCGGTCGCCGGGACCGCGCTGCCCGTCTCCGCGGCCGGCGACACCGTCCTGCTGCTGTACACGGGCGGCGCCGACGGCACCGTACGCGCCTGGGCCCCGCACACCGGCCCCCTGCCCGAGCCGGTGGCCGCCCGCGACTGCGCGGTCAACGCGGTGGCGGTGACCACGGCCGCCGCCGGGCTCGTCCTCGCGATCGCCTGGGCCGACGGCCTCGTCGAACAACGCGCCCTGGACGACGACCGGTTGCGCACCTTCCGCCCCGGCGGTCAGGCCCACGCCCTCGCGTTCACGGCCGACGGCGACCTGGTGGTGGGAACGGACGAGGCGATCGTGCGACTGCGGGGGCGGTGACGGACGAGGCGCTCGTGCGGCTGCGGGGCCGGTGACGGCGCACCGCCGGGCGGCGGGCTTACGGTCCGGCCAACTCCGTTGGTACTACCATCGGTCGGGCCTCCTGTCACGAAACCGCGACGCGGTCGGGTGTCCTCTTGTGCTCCCGGCGGTCCGCGCAGTTGGCTGTGGGACGGGAGACGCGGTGGCTGACGGCGGACGGAGCGCGCGGCATGGGTCTGGTACTGCCGAGCATCATCGACGAGGCGCTCGACCTCATCGGGGTCAACTGGCCCAACGTCGACGAGGACGACTACTTCGAGATGGCGACGTCCATGCGGGACTTCGCCGACCAGTTCGAGGGCCACGGCGGCAACGCGGACAAGGCCGTGACGCGCATCCTCGACTCCTCCGAGGGCTGGGCCGTGGAGTCCATGCAGAAGCACTGGGCGCACGTGCGCACCAGTCACCTGGAGAAGATCCCCGAGGTGGCGCGGCTGTTCGCGGACGCCTGCGACGGCGTCGGCCAGATCGTGCGCGGCATGAAGGTGAAGGCGGGCGTCGAGCTCGGGGTGCTCGCCGGCACCATCGTCGCCGAACTCGCCGCCGCGCCGCTGACCTTGGGCCTGTCCGCCGCGGCGGCGGCCGGTGAGATCGCGCTGATGCGCACCCTCGTGAAACGGCTCGTGGACGAGGCGGTCGACCAGATCGTCTCCGCCCTGGTCGCGAAGGTCACCGAGCCCGTCACCGCCAAACTCCAGGAACTGGTCTCGGACATGGTCCTCGACCTCGCCGAGGGCGCCTTCAACCCCGGTGAGAAGCCGGGCGGCATGAAGCTGGCCTCGGCGGGCGACGACGGGGCGTCCGGCAGCGGTGGCGGCGGCAAGAAGACGGTCATCGACCACGCCGAGTTCGAGGACGGCGCGGGCAAGGTGTCCGGCCAGGGCAGCGACATGGGCAGCCAGTCCGGCGTCCACCTCGGCAAGACGCGGCACTCCTTCGGCAAGGCCAAGGGCAAGGACGTCTTCACCAAGGCGTTCGACGGCATTCTCGAGGGCGCCATCGACGGCATGGAGAAGGCCGCCAAGAAGGTCTCCGACCACGTCACCGACACCATCCCGGACCGGGTGCGGGCCGCCTCCCGGCACCAGAAGCGCAAGGACCGCGGCGTCGGCGACGACGCCGACCGGGTCGAGGTGAAGAAGCCCAGGCGGGACGGCGACACGCCGATGTACCTGCTGAGCGACGACGGTTCGATCCGCCAGCTGCACCACGACGGGACCACCAGCCCCGTCCACCCGCACGACACCTCCGGCGTGAACGACGTACTCGGCGACAAGGCCTGGTACCCGTGGAACAACAAGGACGACAAGCAGCGCAAGGACAAGCCCGGCAACGGCGGCACGGTCGACTCCAAGAAGGTCGCGCCCGGCTCCACCGAACTGGCCCGCGCCACCCAGCTCGGCCGCTACGCCAACCGCTCCGAGCGCCCCGGCTCCTACGTGCCCGGCGGCAACTACGCCTCGGCGCTGTACGACGACGGCGACGGGAAGAGCTTCATCCTGGTCGGCGCCAGCGGCAAGGCGCACTCCGAACGCTCCCTCGGGCACCCGCTGATAAAGAAGGGCCACGAGGGCAACGTCAGCCGGCTCTACACGGAACGGGAGCCGTGCCAGAAGAATCCCAAGTGCGACAAGTACCTGGCGCGGGAGTTCCCGGACCATCTGAAGGTCACCCACAGCGCGAAGTACGACCAGTCCGAGAAGGGGCCGGACGGCAAGGAGCTGAGCAAGTACAAGAAGGACCGCGAGCACCGCGCCTACGTCCAGTGGCTGGAGGGCCAGTGGGCGCAGCACGGCGCGGCCGGCGGACGCACTGATACCGTGATGGACCTCTCGCCCTCGGACCGGAGGTTCACCCCGTAGGGGGCGGGTCGGCCGAGCATCCACGGCGCCCGTGGCGCCGCCGAGTCCGGAGTTGTGGAAGTGCTTTTCGACGTCACCCGCGGCGAACTCGTCGACCTCTTCGGCGAGGACCGGATCGCGACCGTGCCCGCCGCCGCCTTCCCGGCCGCCGCGGCGGACACCGAGGGCGCCCGCCTCCTCCAGAACGTCGGCGTCCCCACCGGGACGCTCGACCTGCGCCGGCCCGACGAGGACGACGGCCTGCTGCCGCTCGTCCGGGACGTCGTGCGCGTCGAGGACGTCGAGGACTTCGAGGACGTCGAGGACTTCGAGGGCACGGCGGCGGACGCGGGCGACTGGCCGGTCGTCGGCTGGCTGCTCAACGCGCACCTCGCGCTCGACCCCGGTTCCGGCGGGGTGTACGCCTTCGACCCGGACGAGGAGAGCGTGCGGCGGCTGCACACGGACGTCTCCTCCCTCGTCCAGGTGACCCTCCGGTTCCAGCGGCTGCTCGACGCGTTCGTCTTCAGCGGCGACGAGGCCGACGAGGAGGCCGACTTCGAGCGCCTGGAGGGCGAGGTCGACCGGATCCGCACGGAGACGGGCGACGTCGACCCGCTGCCCTTCGAGGACGACGAGACCGTCTGGTCGGTGGTGGGCGACGAGATCGCCATGGGCCAGCGCTTCACGGGCGACAGCCCCGGGGGCCGCTCGCTCTACGGGTGACCGAGCGGTGACCGAGCGGCCCCGGCGGGGTCAGAACAGACCCTTGTACATCTGCCAGCCGGCGCCGATCCTCGCGCGGGCGCGGATCGAGCCCTTGCCGTCGCCGTCGGTGCGCCACAGGACGCCGGATGTGTCGCGGGCGACGAGGTCCGCCCTGCCGTCGCCGGTGAGGTCGCCGACGCCGACGACGGCGTCGTACGACGCGCCCCAGCCGGTGGCCACCTTCACGCGGGCCTTGAAGACGCCGGCGCCGGTGCCGTCGTAGCGCCACAGGGTGTTGGAGCGGTCCTGGGCCAGGAGGTCGCCGCGGCCGTCGCCGTTCAGGTCACCGGCGCCCAAGATCTTCTTGTAGCCCGACCAGTTCCCCGCGAGCCGGACCCGCGCCGCCAGCTTGCCGGCGCTCGTGCCCTGGTAGAGGAACAGCTCGCCCGTCGAGGCGTTGCGCGCGATCAGGTCCGCGAGCCCGTCACCCGTGACGTCCCCGGGCGAGGTCAGCACGTCGTACTGGTTCCAGCCCTTGCCCAGGGTGAGGTGCGGGGTGCTCGTGAGGAACGGCCGGCCGAGCATCGTGCGGTACACCCGCAGTTCGCCGTCGCCGAACCGGACGAGGACGTCGTTGCGGCGGTCGCCGTCGAGGTCGCCGAAGGGGATCAGCGTCACGGAGGAGGGCCAGCCCGAGGCCGGCATGCTCTTGCCGAGGCCGCCCGTCCCGTCGCCCGGCCGGTAGCTCACCTCGCCGGAGGAGGTGAGGGCCAGCAGGTCGCCCGTACCGTCGGGCGCCCAGGTGGCGCCGTCGGTGAAGTCACGCCGTACCGCGGCCCCTTCGGTCACCCGTACCGTCTGCGTCACCGTCGCCGCCGGGCCCGAGCCGTCGGCCGGGGTGGCCGTCAGCCGGAAGGTGTAGGCGCCGTCGGGCACCAGCGCGCCCTTGGTGTCGCGCTCGTCCCAGCGTGCCGTCAGGTCGCCGGACACCGCGCCGCCGGAGAGCGTACGGACCGTGGCGCCGGTGGTCTTGCTGGTGAGCGTGGCGGTCCAGGAGGCGGCGGGCTTGGAGAGCAGGCCGCGCCACTGCCACCACGGGCCGGTGGCCGGGCCGTTCTGCGAGGACTGGTCGCTCGCCTCGGACTCGACGACGCCCAGCGGCTGGGTGGCGACGCCGCTGGGCACCAGGTGGATGCGGTGGTCCGCGTCCACGTAGGCCACGGGCCCGCCGAACTTGTCCACGGTCCAGGTCACCCCCGGCAGGCTGGGGTCGCCGGGGACGAGGTCGCCGATCTTCCGGGTGGTCGGGGCGCCGCCGGCGAAGGCGGTGAGCAGGAGCGCCCCGGCCGCGGTGTCCTGCCGTACGAGGTAGCCGTCGCCGAGCAGCGCCTGCCCGCCCGGGACGGCGATGTTCTTCTTCGCCGTACGGTCCCAGACGCCGGCCTTCCCGGTCGGGCCGCACGCCCAGTAGATCCAGCGGCCCACCGCCTGGAGGTCCGAGGGGGTGCACGGGGCGTCGGTCGCGACGGTGTCGACGGTCTTGCCCGTCTTCAGGTCCTTCGCGGTGAGCACACCGGCGCCGGAGCCCGGCGTCCACAGCCTGGTGCCCCAGACGGAGGCGGCCGTCACCGGTCGGGTGACGACGGGCTCGCCGCCGGAGGAGCCGCCGAGGTCGCCGACGTACTGCTTGGCCGGGGAGTCACCGTCGACGACGGCGTAGCGGCCGGTGACGTCGAGGATCGATCCGGTGGCCGAGGGCAGGTAGAAGACGGCGTCGCCGCTGAGGGACTGGACGTACGATCCGCTGCCGTCGGGGTTGGCGCCGGCGGTGAACGCCACCACCCGTCCGTCGCCGGTCGTGTACGGGCCGGTCCGGTGGCCGAGGCTCCAGGTCTGCCCGGCCGGCGCGTCCGGTGTTCCGTCGGCGGCGATCCGCCGGGTGGTGACGGAGGAGCCCAGGAAGCCGCTGTCGGCCTCGTCGGTGGCCAGCGTGCCGTTCTCCAGCGACAGCCGGTCGATCCGCGCCGCCACCGCCGGAACGGCGGTCAGCTCGGTCGCCGTCGGGGCGCCCGTCCCCGGGTCGGAGATCCCGCGCACCGCCCAGTGCCCGGCGTCGGCGCCGCCGACGGCCAGCAGGCCGCCGTCCGGCGCCGCGACCAGGGAGGTGTTCGCGTGCCGCAGCACGGTGACCGCCTCGCCGCCGGTGAGGGGGACGGCCATGAGCGGCTCGCCCGACTTGTCGGCGCCGTCGGACTCCAGGGGCGGCACGGAGCGGGCCACCACCAGCCAGCGTCCGGCGATGCCGACGGACGGGGTGCCCCGCTCGGTCCCGGGCAGGAGCACCGTGGTCTCGGGGGCGGACAGGTCGGCGCGGTCCAGGACGTGCGCCGCCGTGCCGCCCACGCCGTACCTCGTACGGAACCAGACCAGCCGGTCCGCGCTCAGGGCGACGGAGGTCGGGGCGACGGGCACGGTCACGTCGCCGGTGACCTTCGCGGCGGCCAGGTCCACCAGGACCAGGTGCCGCTCACCGTTCGCCAGCCCGTAGCTGACGACGGCGGTGCCGCTGTCGCCGCCCAGCACCTCGAAGTTCGACTTGATCCCGGCCGGCCAGCCCTCGACGAGGGTTCCCTCGGCGGGCGCGCCGTCGCCGTACAGCCACAGCACGCGGCTGCCGCCGTCGGTACCGGCCTGGCTCAGCACATGGCCGCCGTAGGCGCCCCAGTACATGCCGTGGGTGAGGGTGACCTCGGTGGAGGCGCCGGTGGACATGTCCTTGAGGACGACCGTCCCGGTGCGCGAGACGGCGTCGGCCACGATGTCGGACGACGCCCCCAGGTAGGAGGGGATCGCGGACGGGGGCAGGTCGCCCAGCTCGGTCGTCGCGCCGGTGGCGTACGACGTCCACAGGTAGCCGGAACGGCCTTCCTGGAAGTGCAGGTAGCCGGTGGCGCCCGCGGAGTGGATGCGGTCGGCGCGCGGGGTGTAGCGGTCGGCCTGGAAGACCTTCTCCGCCGCGAAGGCGGTGCTCGCCACGGCGTTCCGGGAGTTCTGGGCGTTCTGGGCGGGCTTGGCGCCCACAGCGGTCTCCGCGTCGGCGCCGACCGCGAGCGAGCCGGAACCGGCCGTCACGGTCAGGACGGCCAGCGCGGCGACGACACAACGGGCGGTGGTACGACGGGCCATCGTCGCCTCCTGGGCCTCTCAAGGAAAAGGCGTGACGGGATGGCGACGCCGGTCAGGCGTGCGTCGACGACTGCGAAAAGTGCCCGGCCCCCCGGCCGCCCCCCGTGCACAGCTGCCCGAATATAACAGCAAGCCCAGTAGTTTCAAGGCGAGTTGGGGACGGAGATCGCGCGGCGGGCCCGGGCCGGGTGACGGCCCGGGCCGGGCCGGAGTCCGCCGCGGGTCACTCCCCCTTCGGCTCCGCCAGGGTGTGGGCGACCAGGGCGTTGGCGTGACCGTGACCCATCGCGTGCTCCGTCTTCAGCCAGGCGACCAGCTCCATGTGCTTGACCAGCGGCGAGCTGCGGATCAGGGTCTTCCATTCCGCTATCGGGCGGCCGTACTTCTTCTCGATGGCGGGGAAGTAGCTGGCCGGGCCCTTGGGGGCGGAGGAGGTCGCGGTCATGGTGGTGGCCTTCCTGGTGTGGGCGCCCGGGCTCGGGGGGAGACGCCGCCCGGGCTTTCGCGGTGTCAGGGGGTAGGACCGGAGGGCGTTCGAAAACTCATCGGTGGCCGGCGTCAGGCCGCCGATGTCTCCGTCGCCGGGGCCGGCCCGGAGGGCTGCGCCGACCGCGGCGGCCGGTGCGCGACGACCGGGCGGCGGCGGGTCGGCAGGCCGAGGGTGGGGTGGGCGACGCCCCAGGCCGCGCCCTTGCAGACCAGTTCCTTGTAGACGGCGGCGAAGCGGCCGGTCAGGGCGGCGCGGACGGCGCGGTCGTCGGCGGTGACGTACTGGATCAGGCCCTCCCGGCGGCCCAGCGAGACGCACTGGTTGAAGTAGCGCACCGACGCCTTCGGGAGCTTGCCGCCGGTCAGGCGGGCCGCGATGGCGTCGGCGGCCTGCCAGGCGGCGGGGACGCCCGAGGCGCACGACATCCGCAGCGGCTTGCCGCCGGGGCCCGTCGCCCTGGCCGCGTCGCCGATGACGTACACGTCCGGGTGGGAGAGCGAGCGCATCGTGTCGTCGACCACGATCTGGCCCGTGTCGGCGAGTTCCAGGGTGGTCGCGCGGGCGATCGGGTGGACGGCGAAGCCGGTGGTCCACAAGGTGACCGCGGCCGGCAGGACGGTCCCGTCGGCGGTGGTCACGTGGTCGGCCGCCACGGCGGCGACGTCGGTCTCCTCGTACACCGTGATGCCGAGCCCGTCGAGGACCGCGCGCAGGTGGCGGACGGCCTTGGGCGAGAGCCAGTCGCCGAGGCCGCCGCGCGCGGCGAGGGCGACGGACAGGTCCGGGCGGGTCTCGGCGATCTCGGTCGCGGCCTCCACGCCGGTGAGGCCGCCGCCGACCACGAGCACCTGTTCCCCGGCGCCCAGGGCGGCCAGGCGCTCGCGCAGCCGCAGCGCGCCGGCGCGGCCGGCGATCTCGTGGGCGTGCTCGGCGGCGCCCGGGACGTCCTGGCCGTTCCAGCCGCTGCCGAGGGCGTAGACGAGGGTGTCGTACTCCAGCTCCTCGGTGGCCTCGGTGGCCTCGGTGGCCTCGGTGGCAGCGGGGGCCTCGGTGGCCGTGTGGGGGGCGGTGACGGTGACCGTCCTGCGGTCGGCGTCGACGCCGGTGACCCTCGCGATCCGCAGGGCGACGCCGGTGCCCGCGAACATCTCGGTGAGGGGCCGGGGCCTGAGGTCCTGGCCGGCCGCCAGCTGGTGCATCCGGACGCGCTCGACGAAGTCGGGTTCGGCGTTGACGAGGGTGAGGGAGACGCCGTCGCCGCGCAGCCGCCTGGCGAGGCGGCCGGCGGCGCCGGCTCCGGTGTATCCGGCTCCGAGGACGATGATCCGGTGCTTCTGCATCTCCTGGCTCCTGTCTTGAGCGGGTTCGCCCCTTGAACCGGGCGGCCCGCCGTTTCCTGACAGGAGTGCGGTGTGAAGCACGTCACATGAGCGCGGGAGGGTCAGAACGCGCGGAACAGCGGCTCCCCGTGGTCGGCGGCCGCCCACCGGCGGGTCGCGCGGTCGAGCTTGTCGGGGTTGACCTGGCTGCGGAACGCGGCGATTCCCCCGGGTACGACCTCCAGGCAGATCACCCCGACGACCCGGCCGTCGACGACCGCCACCACGGCGGGGTCGCCGTTGGCGGTCGTGGCGTAGACCTCGGGGACGCCGCCGACCAGGGCCTGCTTGGCCTTGCCGGGCTTGAACAGGCCGCGCATGAACTTCGCGACCGCGAGGGCGCCTTCGAACGCCTTGGCGCGGGCCGGCACCTTGCCGCCGCCGTCGCCGACGGCGAACGCGTCCCGGGTGAGCAGCGCGACGAGCGGTTCGGTGCGGCCGCTGGTGGCCGCCGCGAGGAACTCCTCGACGATCCGCCGGGCGGCGGCCTCGTCGATCTCGGTACGCGTCCTGCCCTGCGCGACGTGCTTCTTGGCCCGGTGGAAGGTCTGCTGGCTGGCGGCCTCGCTGATGTCGAGGACGGCGGCGATCTCCCGGTGCGGGTAGTCGAACGCCTCCCGCAGCACGTACACCGCCCGCTCGCCCGGCGAGAGGCGCTCCAGTACGGCCATGACCGCGTACGAGACCGACTCGCGCTGTTCGGCGCGGTCGGCGGGGCCGAGCATCGGGTCGCCGGCCAGCAGCGGTTCGGGCAGCCACTGGCCCACGTACGTCTCGCGCCGCGCGCGGGCTGAGGTGAGCTGGTTCAGGCACAGGTTGGTGAGGACCTTCGTCAGCCACGCCTCGGGCACCTCGACGCGGCCGATGTCCGCCGCCTGCCAGCGCAGAAAGGTTTCCTGCACGGCGTCCTCGGCCTCGCTCGCGGAGCCGAGGAGACGGTAGGCGAGGGCCGCCAGGCGGGGCCGGGACGCCTCGAACCGGTCAACGTCGTGCGCGGTCAGGGCCATGGCCCGGATCCTAGCGGTGCGCTGTTCGGGCGGTGTGGTGTTCCTCTCGGTACGGGTCCGGGGCGGGTGGCCGCGCCCTGGCCGCCGGGCGAGGGACGGTCGCCGTCGCGACGGGCGTCGTGGGAGGTCAGGGCGGTGCGGCCGGGCCCGCCCGGCGGTGACACTGCGGTGCGGGCGGAGCAATATCTGTGGTCGCGAGGTAAGAAATCAACGCGGCGCGCACAGAATATTCCCGGTCCGGTCGACGGAGCGTAATTAATCATCACGCACGGGCGAGGCGGACGTGTTAGTGTCGGTGCCAGTTGCAGTAGTGGTTGCCTGGACGTTTTTCCGACGGGCTGATCATCTCGGCGACCGGAGTCCGCACAGGGCGAACTCCGAGCACCGTCCCGAAGGAGAAAAACATGGCCAGCGGCACCGTGAAGTGGTTCAACTCGGAAAAGGGCTTCGGCTTCATCGAGCAGGACGGCGGCGGCCCCGACGTCTTCGCCCACTACTCGAACATCGCCACCCAGGGCTTCCGCGAGCTCCTTGAGGGCCAGAAGGTGACGTTCGACATCGGTCAGGGTCAGAAGGGCCCGACGGCCGAGAACATCGTCCCCGCCTGACGCTCATCGGCGCAGACGCGTACTTTCGCAGCTGGGGCCCGCACCGTGGGGTGCGGGCCCCAGCTCGCTGCGTTTCCGAGGGAGCGCGTGCGCCCGGACGGCGCCCCGGCAGCCGCCGGGCCGTTCCCCCGCTTTCCGTTCGGCGTTCCGCCGTTCTCCGTTCCACCGTTCGTCGTTTCTAGTTCCACCGTTCGTCTTTTCACTGCCTCATCGCTCTTCGGCCCGTTCTCGCGATTCTCTGCGCCGCTCGATTGGCTGCGGGAATTCCTTGATACGTGTCGCGGATACGTGTCGCATCAAGGAAGGTTCCGTATGAATCGTCATCGCACCCGCACCGGCCGCTCCTTCGCCGGCTCCGGCGGCACCGGCTCCGGCAACTCGGGCTCGGGCGGCTCCGGCTTCGGCCGCTCCGGCGGCTCGGGTCGCTCCGGCGGCTCCGGCGGCACGGGTGGCTCGGGCGGCAGCCGCTCCGGTGGGTCGCGCCGACCGCGCCGCACCCAGGGCTCCGGCGGCGGACGGCCGGCCGCGGCGCCGGCCGAGTTCGCGCTGCCGAAGACGGTCACGCCGGCCCTGCCCGCGGTCGCCTCGTTCGCCGAACTCGACCTGCCGGAACGGCTGCTGGCCGCCCTCGACCGGGAGGGCGTGACCGAGCCGTTCCCGATCCAGGCGGCCACCCTGCCCAACTCCCTGGCCGGCCGTGACGTGCTCGGCCGCGGCCGCACCGGGTCCGGCAAGACCCTCGCCTTCGGCCTCGCCCTCCTGGCCCGTACGGCCGGCCGGCGCGCCGAGCCCCGGCAGCCGCTCGCCCTCGTCCTGGTGCCGACCCGCGAGCTGGCCCAGCAGGTCACCGACGCGCTCACCCCGTACGCCCGCGCCGTCGGGCTGCGCGCGGCCACCGTGGTCGGCGGGATGTCCATCGGCCGGCAGGCCAGTGCGCTGCGCGGGGGCGCGGAGGTCGTCGTGGCGACGCCGGGCCGGCTCAAGGACCTCATCGACCGCGGCGACTGCCGGCTGGACGACGTCGAGACCACCGTGCTGGACGAGGCCGACCAGATGGCCGACATGGGCTTCATGCCCCAGGTCACCGCCCTGCTCGACCAGGTGAAGCCCGGCGGGCAGCGACTGCTGTTCTCCGCCACCCTGGACCGCAACATCGACCTGCTGGTGCGCCGCTACCTGAACGACCCGGTGGTGCACTCCGTCGACCCCTCGGCGGGCGCCGTCACCACGATGGAACACCACGTGCTCCACGTGCACGACACGGACAAGCACCAGACGACCACCGAGATCGCGGCGCGCGACGGCCGGGTGATCATGTTCCTGGACACCAAGCACGCGGTGGACCGGCTGACCAAGCACCTGCTGAAGAGCGGCGTCCGCGCGGCCGGACTGCACGGCGGCAAGTCCCAGCCGCAGCGCAACCGCACCCTCGCCCAGTTCAAGAGCGGGCAGGTGACGGTGCTGGTGGCGACCAACGTCGCGGCGCGCGGCATCCACGTCGACAACCTCGACCTGGTCGTCAACGTCGATCCGCCCATCGACCACAAGGACTACCTGCACCGCGGCGGCCGTACCGCCCGGGCCGGCGAGTCCGGCAGCGTGGTCACCCTGGTCACCCCCGACCAGCGCCGCGCCATGAGCCGGCTGATGGCCTCGGCCGGCATCACACCGCGGATCACCCCGGTGCGCGCGGGCGACAGCGAGCTGAACCGCATCACCGGCGCCCAGGCTCCGTCCGGCGTCCCGGTGATCATCGCGGAGCCGGTCGCGGAACGCCCCCAGCGCCGTGCCAAGCCCTCCTCGGCCCGCGGTCGCCGCGGCGGCGCGGGGCGCAACCGGTCCACCGGTGACGCGGCCCGGCGCGGCGGACGGCGCGAGGGCGGCGTCAGCCCCGCCGCCTAGTCCGGCCGCCCGGGCCGGCCCCGGCACGTGCTCCGTTCCGGCCGCCGGCCGGTCGCGACAGGCGCCGGCCGCCGGCCGGCCCCCGCTCCCGGCCTTCCCCGGCCGCCCGGATCTTCCCCCGTACTGCTGTCGTCCCCTTCCCCTCTCCCCCTGTGAGGCACCATGCGCTGTGTCATCGCCCGGTACCCGTTCGAGCTGACCAAGGACGGGGTGCTGGCCTCGATGAAGGGCGTCAAGCCCGAGGCCGTGACGGCCGAGTCCGTGACGATCGGCCGCCGCCGCTACCCCGTCAAGCAGGTGGGCGAGGTCATCACCCGGCAGGACCGCCGCGACTTCTCCGGCGGCGAGGTCATCCGGGCCATGACCCGCCTCGGCTTCACCTGCCACCCGCACCCCGACGCCGAGGCCGCCGCCGCACCCGCGCCGACGCCGCTCCAGACGGCGTCGGAACTGCTCGGCGGGCCGGGCGCCGCCGACGCCTGAGCCGCTCGGGGCCGGGGAGGCCCGCCGCCTCCCCGCCCGGCCCGATCGACGCATGGTGTTGAATTCCCCTCGGGGCCCTGGTGCCGTACGGCGCCGGGGCCCTGTGACGCGTCGGGGCAACGAGGTGACATGACAGCAGGCAATCCGCTCAGCGATCGACTGGACGACGACGACTATCCCGCGTACACGATCGGCCGGGCCGCCGAGATGCTCGGCACCACGCCGGGCTTCCTGCGCGCCCTCGGCGAGGCCCGCCTGATCACTCCGCTCCGCTCCGAGGGCGGCCACCGCCGGTACTCCCGCTACCAGCTGCGCATCGCCGCCCGGGCCCGCGAACTCGTCGACAAGGGCACCCCGATCGAGGCCGCCTGCCGCATCGTCATCCTTGAGGACCAGCTGGAAGAGGCCCAGCGCATCAACGCGGAGTACCGCCGCGCCGCGGGCCGACCGGCCGACGACGCGACCTCACCGTCCGGCGGCTGAACACGGCGGGGCCTCACGGCAACTGAGTACGGCGGGGCCTCACGGCCTCTGCACAGGGCGGGTCATCGGACCCGCCCTGTCCGCTGTCCTGCCCGCGCCTGCGCCGCGTCCTCGTGACCCCCGTCTCCTCCCGGACCGCCCGGCAACCACGGAGGCGGCTGCTACCGTCTACCAACCTGTAGACGTTCATCCATAGGACAGACTGACTTCACGAGGATTCCACCTCTGCGTCCACGAGCGTTCCCGCGCAGCGCTCCCGCACCTGAGACCCGGCCCCGGAGATGCACCTGATGACGACTTCCTCCCCGCCCGCGCTTGCGCTCGACGGCGCGTCCATCGACGGCGGCCTCTACACCGACGTCACCGACTTCGCCCGCCACACGCACTGGCTGAACGGGACGGCGGCGGCGTACTCCTCCGTCGGCATGGGCGTCTTCGTGCTGATCCTGCTCGCCGCCTGGTGGCGGGCGCGGCGGGCGGGGAACACAGCGATGACCACGGTGCTGGCCACGCCGTTCGCCGTGATCATCGCGTATGCCGCCAACACCGCGATCAAGGACGTCTTCCAGGAGCCCCGCCCCTGCCGTGCCCTCCCGCACGACTTCCTCATCGAGGCGTGCCCGCCGGTGGACGACTACGCCTTCCCCAGCAACCACACCACCGTCGCCTTCGCCTTCGTGGCGGCGCTGTTCCTGGTCAACCGGTGGCTGGGCTCGGTCGCGCTGCTCGCCGCCGTCGCGATGGGCGCCTCCCGGGTGTACGTCGGCGCCCACTACCCGCACGACGTGGGCGTCGGCGCCCTGGTCGGGACCGTGGTGTCGCTGATCGTGGTGCTCGCCGCCCGCCGGTTCTGCCGGCCGCTGGTGTCGCGGCTGGGCGACGGCGCGCTGCGCCCGCTGCTCACCGCGGCGCCGCGCGCCCAGCTCACCGCGGCGCCGCCCGCCCGGCACACCGCCGCGCCGGCGCCCGACCTGGACGCCATGGACCGCACGATGGAACTCGGCCGCATCCCGCGTCAGGCCGCCGGACACACCGCACCGCGCCCCGCGCAGCACCCCGGGTACACCCAGCACCCCGAGTACGCGCAGCACCCTCAGTACACGCAGCACCCGCAGCCCCCGCAGTACGCCGAGCCCCCGCAGTACGCCGACGGACGGAACGCCGGGCGCGCGCCCGAGTGGCGGTAGGGCCGCAGGGCCGGGGCGGCGGGCGGGTCCTGGCTCAGTCCTCCCCGCCGGGCGGCCCGCCGCGCAGGGTGTGCGCCCTGAGCCGGCGGTCGCGGCGGACCAGGACCCAGGTGCCGGCCGTCACGAGAAGCGTCGCGGAGGCCAGCGGGACCAGGAAGGGCGTCAGCCCGACCGTCGCGGCGGTCACCTCCGTCACCGTCCCTCCCCGTCGGCGCGGTGCCGGGGCGTCCTCGGGTCCCGGGCGCCGGTGATGGCCGCCTCGATGGCGGACATGCGGTCGGCCAGCAGCGCGAGGGCGTTGGTGGCGCGGGTGAGCGGGTCGTCGGCGGGGCCGCCGAGGGCCTGGGCGCGGGTGTGCGCGGCCTTCAGCTCGGCCCAGCGCCCGGCCTGCCCGGCGGTGAGCGTGCCGCGCAGTTCGGCGAGTTTCAGCAGGTTGGCCTCGGCGCCGGTGGTGAGGGTCTGGGCCTCGGCGGTGAAGTGGTCGTCGAGCACGGCGGCCAGTTCGGCGCCGTTCATGACGGGCCGGATCCGCTGGGCGATCCGGTTCATGGTGCGGTAGGAGCCCTGGAGGCGGAACGGCGGCTCGGTGCGGGTCGCGTCCGTCTGGGCGGCGGAGGCGATGTAGGCGGCGTTGACCGCGAGGACCGTCTCCCGCGCGGCCAGCAGATGGCGCAGTACGGCGGTGATCTGCTCCAGTTCGGCGGGGTCGTAGGGGTGGGTGAGGCGGTCGGCGCGGGCCGCCGGGTCGCCCTCGGCGAGGCGGACCAGCAGCTCCAGGTCGCCCCGGTCGCGGCCGGCCAGCGGCGCGAGCACCGGGTGGGAGGTGAGCGCGTTCTCCAGGAAGCTGAGCGCGAAGGCGTCCTCCTTGCCGGTGAGGACGTCGCCGAGGTTCCACACGTCGGCCCGGTTGGCGAGCATGTCGGGGACGCGGAAGCGGTCGCCGGACTCGGTGTAGGGGTTGCCGGTCATGCACACCGCGAAGCGCTTGCCGCGCAGGTCGTAGGTGCGCGGCGCGCCGTTCCACACGCCGTCGACGCGGCGGGTGGCGTCGCACAGCGGGATGAACTTCTGGAGCAGTTCCGGCGCGGTGTGCTGGATGTCGTCCAGGTGGAGCAGGGTGTTGTTGCCGGCCGCCAGCGCGAAGTTGATCTTCTCGATCTCCTGGCGGGCGGTGGCGTTCGGGGCCTCGGCCGGGTCGAGCGAGGTGACCGCGTGCCCGAGGGCCGGGCCGCTGACCCGCACCATCATCAGGCCGAGGCGGTCGGCGACGTACTCCATCAGCGTCGTCTTGCCGTAGCCGGGCGGCGACAGGAGCAGCAGCAGGCCGCCGGTGTCGGTGCGCTTGGTCTCGCCCGCGGTGCCGATCTGGCGGGCCAGGCTGTCGCCGACCAGCGGCAGGTACACCTCGTCGACGAGGCGGTTGCGCACGAAGGACGCCATGGAGCGCGGCCGGTGCTCGTCCAGGCGCAGCCGGGCCCGTTCGGCGGCGACCAGGGCGGTGCGCCGGTGCAGGTGGGCGCGGAAGGCGGGCACGTCGTGCTCGGCGAAGCGGCGGGTGCGGGCCAGGAACTCGTCGATCCGCAGCGGGAGGGTGCGGCCGGTGACGCGCGGGTGGGCGCCGAGCAGGCCCTCGGCGACGGTGACCGGCATGAGGTCGGAGTCGTGGCGGGGCAGGTCCGGGCAGAGTTCGGCGGCGACCGCCTCGGCGAGGTCGCCGGGTGCGAGGGGGGTGCCGGTGGCGTCCGCGTAGGCGGTCAGCCAGGCGGCGGCCAGCTGGTGGCGGGCGGCCAGGTCGTCCAGCGCGGCGAGATCGTCGTCGTAGGCCGAACCGCCCACCGTGCGGCGGAACTTGTCGAGCAGCGTGCGGGTGGCGGCGCTGACGACGAAGCCGTCGGGACCGGAGGTCAGCTCCTCGAAGAGGTACGCGGCGGCGGCGCCCGCGCGTCGGTCGGCCTCCTTCAGCCCGTCGGCACCCGCTAGCCCGGCGTCGTCCGCTAGCCCGATGGCGTCCGGCGCCGCCGGAAGGCCCCCGGTACTCGCCGTCCACGCCCCGATCGCCTCCGCCAGCTCCGTCTCCAGTGCCGCGACCGCGCTCGTCGTGCCCGGGCCGAACAGGTCGCGGGCGCGGGAGAGGGAGGTGGCCCGGCGCGTCCAGGCCGTGCGCGCCGCCGCGGTGGCGCCGTGGGACCAGAACAGCTGGGCCGCCGCCCGGGCCGCGGGTTCGTGGCGTTCCGTGCCCGCCCGCTCGTACAGCGGCAGCAGCGCGGTCAGGACGAGCGTGGCGTCGTGGTCGTGGACGCCCCGCTCGTAGCCCTCGTCGTACGCCTCCTGCGCGGCCCGGCGGACCAGGGCGGGCAGGTCGTCGGCGGCCGCCAGGGCCTCAGGGCCGACCTCCCGCAGCAGCCGGGCGGCCAGGTGCTCGGCGCGGTACACCTCGGGCGACTCGGAGGGCAGGGTCCGCTCGCGCAGCGCGCCGGCCGCCGTGAAGGCCGGGTCGGCCACCGGGGCGCGGTAGTCGGTGCCGGTGAGCGCGAAGGCGAGGCCGTCGCCGTCCGGGACGAGGGTGAGGTCGAGGGGCTGGGCGGTGACGGCGAAGCGGTGCGCGCCCAGGCGGATGGTGCGGCCGCCGTCGGTGTACAGGTCGGTGCGGTCGCGCAGGGCGCGGCCGGCCTCCTGGCGGGCGGCCTTGAGCCGGCCGTCCAGCTCCTCTGCCCGTACCGGGTCGCCGAGTTCGCGCAGTTCGCCGGCGGTGCGGCGGACCTTGGCGACCATCGGGTCGGAGGCGAAGTAGGTGCTGACCGCGTCGGCGTCGGCGAGCGTGGCCGCGCGCCGGGCGACCGTCTGGAGGATGCGCGCGGCGGCGGCCGTGAGCTGTTCGGCGCGGCGGGCGCGGGCGTCCAGCAGGGTCTGCTTGCGGGCGGCGAAGGCGTCGTGGAGCTCGACGCGCTGGGCGGCCAGCTCACCGAGGAAGTCGTCGAACTCGGCGAACCGGGACTCCAGGTTCTCCAGCCGCACCAGCGCGCCGGAGAGCTGTTCGTCGCACGCCTCGGGGCTGTCGGCGGCCGCGAGGGCGCCGGTGACGGCCTGTCCGAGCAGCGCGAACTCGGCGGCGAACTCGGCCCGGCCCTCCCGTTCGGCCAGCTCACGGCGGCGGGCGCCGAGCAGGGCGCGGGCGCGGTTGACGCCGCCGAGCACCTCGGCGATCCGCTCCAGCACGGAGGTGCGGACGGTCGCGTCGCCGATGTCGAGCCCGGCGACGACCTCGGTGACCGTGCGCAGCGCGTCGGCCAGCTCGTCCAGGCGGGCGGTGACCGGTGCGGCGGCGGCCGCGGACTCGATCGCCCCGGCGTCGGCGACGAGCTGTTCGACCTCCGCGCGGTGCTCGGCGAAGGCGTCCTCGCGGGCGAGGTGGGCGACGGCGCGCTTGCCGAAGGCCGCCAGGTCGTCCGCCGCCTGGCCGGCGAGTTCGTCGATGCGGGCGGTGTCGGCGTGGCGCATCTCCTTCAGGTTCAGCAAGTGGCCCTGGGCCGCGCGCAGTTCGGTGAGTCCGCCGACCCAGGCGGCGGCGCCGCGCGGGGCCTCGCCGCGCAGCCGGCGCACCACCGCGGCGAGCGCTCCGGCCGCCTCCTCCAGCGCGTCGGCGGCCTGCCGGGTGAGCGTCCGCACGGTGCGGAACTCGGCCAGCACCTGTTCGGCGGTGGCCCGTACGGCCGCCAGCGGGGTGCCCAGTTCGCCCAACTCGGCGTCGGTGAGCCAGTGGTGGGTGTCGGCGGTGCGGACGCAGGCGGCGGCCAGCGCCTCGTACACCTCTACGGTCGGCGTGGTCTCGGCGACGGCGCGGCTGATCGACAGGCAGTCGGAGATGCCGCGCACCAGGTCGGCGTTGCCGACGCGGGCGAGGGGTCCGGCGCCGGCGGTGGCGGCGGCGTGGGTGTCGGAGACGTACGGCGACGTCCACAGCTGGAGGGGGTGCACGCGGGCCGGTTCGGCGGCGGCGCCCGCGGGGTCGGCGCGCAGCGCCAGCAGCGCGCCGTCGTCGAACAGCGCCCAGCCGTGGCAGGTCAGCGGGGTGGCGACCGCCTCGCGGAGGGTGTTGTACGACAGCAGCAGCGCGCGTCCCTCGGCGGGCGCGTGGAAGGCGTACAGCACGTCCTCGCCGTACGGCGAGCGCACCTCGCGCTCGAACGCCAGCCCGGTGGTGTCGAGTTCGTACGTCTTGTGGGCCCCCGTCGCCAGGCAGTAGCCGCCGGCGAAGACGATGCCCTGGTCCTCGGGCAGGCGGCGGCAGCCCTGGCCGATGCCGTCGAGGCGGACGACGGTGCGGGTGAGGGTGTTGAAGACGAGGTGGCGGTCGGCGTCCTCCTTGTAGGGGCGGACGCGCAGCAGGAGCAGCGGGCCGACGCGGGCGTACGCGATGTCGGCGTCGGCGAGCGCCTGGAGCGGCTCGTCCACCGGTTCGCTGTGGATGCCCTCGCCGGTCTCGGTGTCGTCCTCCGTCTTGACGGTCAGCGTGCCGCCGACGGTGGAGACGTGGATCTCGTCCTGGACGCAGACGTGCGGGTGCCGGCCGAGCCGGTGGTCCTCGCGGGTGGTCCGCGTCCAGGTGAAGTCGTGGGCGGGCGGCGGGACGTGGTCGCGGTCGCCGCGCGCGTCGAGGAAGACGGCGCGGCCGTCGGCGGTGAGGTCCCAGCGCAGCGCGCGGACGTCGTCGGCCTTGTCGCCGGTGCGGAAGACGGCCAGCAGCCGGCCCTCCAGCAGGTGCAGCCGCAGCAGTGCGGCCTGCCGGTAGTAGCGGTGCAGGGCGGCGAACTCCCGCTGGAAGGCGGGGTCGTCGAGCAGGCCGGGCACGGCGTCCTCGGGCAGCCGGTTCTGGTCGCGGTCGTAGAGCGCGAGGACGTCGCCGACCCGGACGTCCGGGCGGGCGCCGGTGTGGGCGCCGTTGTAGCCGAACAGCAGCCGGCCGCCGACGGCGACGACGTCGCGGGGCACGGAGGGGTGCTCGGTGCGCAGCCGGCCGGCGCCGGTGAGGTCGAGCCGGACCGCACCGAACTCCGCCGCCCGACGGGCGTTCAACGCCTCGGCGCTGTGCGCGAGTTCGGCGGCCTGGGCGGTCAGCCGGTCGCGCAGCACCTCGTACGTGCCGTCGTCCACGGCGTCGTGCGAACCCGTCTGAAGGGCGGTGGCCATGGATCGTGCGTCCCTTCGTGAGGAGGTTGGGGAGGACCGCCGGGCGGGGTCCGGTACCGCTGCCGACCCCCGTGGCGGCAGCCGGACCGGACCCCGACCGGTCGGACCCGTACGGTCAGTCCCATACGGTCGGACCCGTACAGTCGGACTTGTACGGTCAGACCCGTACGGTCAGACGCGTGCGGTGCCGTTGACGGCGGTGAGCGAGGTCACCGGGGCGTCGGCGAGGCCGAGTTCGCCCGCGCGGTCCAGCAGCTGCTGGAACTGCCCGGCGTTGCCGCCGCCGCTCCGCATCAGCTTCATCAGCAGCGCGGAGACCGTCAGGTTCTGCACGTCCGCCGTGGAGACCGAGCCGAGGACGCGGCCGAGGTCGTCGGCGAGGCTCGCCGAACCGTCCAGGTAGGGCTGGGCCAGCGCCCGCGCGGTGGCGGAGTTCTCCACGAAGCCGTCGACGCCCTTGCCGAAGGAGACCGCGGACACCAGCCGGTCGAAGAAGACCGACTCGCCGCCGACGATGTCGATGTCGGCGTTCTCCAGGCCGGTCGCCAGGACGGTGGCCTGCGCCTCGGCGACCTGGCGCTGCACGTCGAGCCCGGCCAGCCGGATCTCCTTCTCCGCCTGGAGCCTGAGGCGGTACTCCTCGTGGCCGCGCGAGGCGTCGTCCAGGGCGGCCATCGCCGCCGCCTTCTCGGTCAGGCCGGCCGCCTCCGCCTTCAGCTTCTCGCCGATCGCGGTGGCCTCGGCGAGCGCCTTGGCCCGGGCGCCCTCGGCCTCCGCGCGCAGCTGCGCCCCGGTGCCCTCCGCCTCCGCGAGCATCCGGGCCTGGGTGCCCTCCGCCTCGGCGCGCAGCCGGGCCTGGGTCGCCTCGGCCTCGGCGCGGCCGGTCTTCTGGATGACCTCCGCCTCGGCGTCGCGGACCTGGACGGCGGCGAGTCCCTCGGCGGCGGACTCGGCCTGCACGCCCTCGGCCAGCCGCAGCTTGGCGCGGGCGTCCAGGTCGGCGGTCTTCAGCCGGGCCTCGGCGAGGGTGAGTTCCTCGGCGGCGCGGTGCCGGGCGGACTGCTCGGCGGCCTCCGCGGCCTTGATGTCCTTGACCAGCTTCTCCTGCGCCTCGGCCTCGGCGGCGATGATGAGGGACTGCCGGTCGCGCTCGGCCTGCTCCACGGCGCGGAGCTTCTTGATGGACTCCTCCTGCTCGGCCACCGTGCGGTCCACCGCGACCCGCTCGCGCACGACCTCGGCGATCTCCCGCTTCTCCGCCTCGACCTCCTTGTCGGCGGAGATCTTCGTCAGCTGGGTCTCCCGCTCGCGGGCGATGACCTCCAGCATCCGGTCCTTCTCGATGCGCTCGTTCTCCACCGCGATGACCCGCTCGCGGTTCTTGGCCGCGACCGCGACCTCGCGGGCCTGGTTCTCGCGCTGCACGCCGAGCTGCTCCTCGGTGCGCAGGAAGGCGCCCTGCGCGCGCAGCCGCTCCTCCTCCACCACGCGGGCGGTCTCGGCCTCCTCGCGGGCCCGGGAGGTCTCGATCTCCCGCTTCTGCTTGATCTCGGCGTCCGCCTGCCGGCGCTCCAGCTCCAGGATCGCCTCGCGCGCGTCGACGTTCTGCCGGGTGATCTCCTTCTCCTCGGTGCGCTGCGCCTCGTTGGTGCGCACGTGCTCGATCGCGGTCAGCTCGGTGATCTTCCGGATGCCCTGGGCGTCGAGGACGTTGGCCGGGTCGAGCTGGGTGAGCGGCGTCTGCTCCAGGTAGTCGATCGCCGCGTCCTCCAGGTGGTAGCCGTTGAGGTCGACACCGATCAACTCGATGATCTGGAAGCGGAGTTCCTCGCGCTTGGTGTAGAGGTCGGTGAAGTCCATCTGCTTGCCGACGGTCTTCAGCGCCTCGGAGAACTTCGCGTGGAACAGCGCCTGGAGCGTGGCCTGGTCGCTGGCGCGGGCGGTGCCGACGGCCTGGGCGACCTTGATGACGTCCTGGGCGGTCTTATTGACCTTGACGAAGAACGAGATGCGGATGTCGGCGCGGATGTTGTCCCGGCAGATCAGGCCGTCGCGGCCGGAGCGGGTGATCTCGATCGCCTTGACCGAGATGTCCATCACCTCGGCCTTGTGCAGCACCGGCAGCACGACCTGCCCGGTGAAGGACACGTCCACCCGGCGCGTCTTGGACACGATCAGGGCCTTGCCCTGGTCGACCTTGCGGTAGAGCCGGGAGAAGAGGAACAGCAGAAGGAGAACCAGTATCAGACAGGCAGCGGCGAGCGCGCCGAAGACATACATGGCATACGTCCTTGCGGTACAGAGGCTGTGATGGGCGCCGACGCGGTCGGCGCCGGTCCTCGGTCTGGGGTGCTCGCCGGAGTACACGACGCGGGCCCGATCACGGTTCCCGGTCCGGCCGCCGCTCCTGGGCGGACCGCCGCGGCGATCATCGGCGGCGCACCGGCCGCGGCATCGGTCCCCCTTCCCCCGCGCGGCCTCCGGCCGGCACCCGGCCGTCTGCCGGGGTCCGGCACCGGAGACCGTCCGTAGTGCTCCCCGCACGCCATGATGCCGTGGCGCCGAACGCTCGCGCATTGCCGGTTTCCGGCAGTGTTCCCGGGGGCCTCGATGCCGGTGAACGACCAAGGAAGCGGAGGTGGATCCTCAGCGCGCCGTCGCCTGCGGCACGCGTGGGGGGCGTACGGCGGGTGTGTCCGGGCTTACGGCGGGCGTCTGCGTCCGTGCGGCAGGATGGGGTCATGCGCACCCGGCCGGTACTGATCTACGACGGCGACTGCGGCTTCTGCACGGCCTCGGCGACCTTCGCCGAGCGCCGCGTCCACCCGCGCTGCGACGTACGCCCGTGGCAGTCCCTGCACCTGGACGAGTACGGCGTGACGCCGGAACGGGCCCAGTACGAGGCGCTGTGGGTGACCCCGACGGGACGCGTCCACGGCGGCGCCCAGGCGGTCGCGAAGGCCCTGCTCAGCGCGGGCGGCCCGTGGTCCGTGCCGGGCGCGCTGCTCACCCTCCCGCCCCTGCGCTGGGCGGCCCACGCGGCGTACCGCCTCATCGCGGACAACCGCCACCGCCTCCCGGGCTCCACGGGGGCCTGCGCGGTGACGCCCCGGCGCTGAGCTGCCGCTGTGCCCCGGACGAGTCCGCTCTTACGGCCGCCAGCCCCCTGACGTACGCCTGCTGACCTGGCAGCTCTGCCGCGACGGGCGGGCGGGTCAGGGCGGTGGGGTTCCAGTGGGACGTGCCTCCTTCCAGGCGCGGTCCCAGGCGCGGAGGTCGTGGCGGTTGAGGGTCAGGGCGGCGGTGGCGTAGGCGGTGGCCGCGGCGGCGGGGGGTGCGAGGAAGGCGAGGATCGCCCAGCCCAGGCTGCGGCTGCGGATCTGGTCCCAGGTCAGCGGTGGGGCGGTGACGCGGCCGTGGGTGTCGGCCCAGAGGTCGATCGTGGCGCCGGCGGGCAGACCGGGAGTGACGTCCGTCCTCGTGGTGCGGGCCTGGCCGCCGGGGTCGGTGAAGCGGACCTCGACCGGGTAGCGGGTCCGCCTCGCCTCGGCCGAGCCCGGCTCGGGATGGCGCGGGGCCGGCCGCAGCAGGACGGCGGTGGTCCGCGCGCGGGTGCGCTGCTGTGCGGCGGCCGTGGCCGTGTAGTGGCGGCAGGCGGCGTCGCCGGCCAGGAACATGGCGACGGGCGCGGCTGCCAGGGCCGTCAGGAACAGGCCGAGCGCCAGCCACGCCCGGATCAGGTCGGTGCGGCGCCGCAGGGGGTTGCGGCGCAGCCGCCAGAGGGTGATGCGGGGGAGGTCGGCGGGGGGCGGCCCGTCGGGGCGCCGGTGGACGGTGCCGCTTCGGTCCTCCGGGGGCGGCTGGGGCCGGGGGATGCCGGCGGGCATCGGTTCTCTCCTCATCTCGGGCAAGGGGAGGGGCGGGTCGGGTCCTGCTCGGGCCGGGGGGAAGGGGCCGGGCGCGGGAGCGGGTCCTGCTCGGGCCCCGGGGTGGGGACCGGGCGCGGGAGCGGGGGCGCGCCCGGCCCCGGGGCGGGGACGGGGAGCTTCAGTGGGGGTGGTGGTCTCGGCGGGGGGCGGTGGACGGGTGGGTGTGGGCGGAGTGCAGGAGGGTCGCGGCGCCCCGTACGGCCGCGGTGTGCGGGGCCGGCACCGTCCGGAGCGGGGTGTGCAGGCGGCCGGTGAGGTGGTAGGTGATCTCCGGGCGCAGCGCGCCGCCGCCCGCCAGCAGCGCCCCGCGGTGCAGGGCGTCCAGGGTGAGCGACGTACGGTCCTGGCGCAGCATCGCCGTCACCATCACGGCGACCGCCTCGCCGATGTCGGCCGCCGACGCGGTGTCCAGGTCACCGGTTCCTAGCGCGGTGCGGCGCGCGTCGACCACCGCGCCGTCCGCCAGCAGCACCACCTCGGTGAGGTGCGCGCCGACGTCCACCACGAGCAGCGGCCGGCTCAGGTCCGCCCCCGCGCCCAGGGCGACGGCGCGGGCGCCGGGAACGGTCAGCACACCGCGCGGCCGCAGCACCTCCACCGCCGTACGGGCCCGGGCGCGGTAGGCGACCCCGTCCAGCACCGGAGCGGTCACCACCACCAGCGGATGCGTGAAGCGGGGCAGGCGGTGACCGAGCAGCCGCTCCAGCATCCGGGCGGTGCCCGGGGTGTCGATGATGGCGCCGCGCTGGACCGGGTACACCGCGCCCGTCCCGGGGAACGTCACCGTCGGCACGTCCAGGATCAGTCCCCGCCCGGCGATCCACGCCCGGGTGCGGGCGCTGCCCATGTCGAGGGCGACCCCGACGCAGTGCCGGCACAGCGGCCAGGGCCGGTGCCGTACGGCGGACACGGCCGCGTCGCGCCAGGCGGCGCGCGGACCGGGGGCCGCCGTCACCGGCCGGCCTCCCTGACCTGTTGGCAGCGGGCGCAGTAGCGGGCCTGCGGCACTATCTCCAGCCGCTCGCGCGCGATGGGCCGGCGGCACAGGTGGCAGGCGCCGTAGCTGCCGTCGGCCAGGCGGGCGAGGGCGGCCTCGACGTCGGCCAGCACCATCCGGGCGGAGGCGGCGAGCGCGATCCGGATTTCGGCCTGCGCGGCGGCCTGCTGCCGGAGCGGGTCGTCCGGGCGGGCGGTCACCGCGGTGGCGATCTGCCGCAACTGCTCCTGGCGGAACAGGCGCTGCTCGTGCAGGTTCTCGCGCAGCGCGGCGAGGTCCTCGGGCGTCAGGCGCGTGGCACGGTCGCGGTCGCGGTCGCCGATGGTCTGGTGGTTCACCGTTTCACCCCTCGGGCAGGGCGGGCAGCGGAGACGAGTGTCGGGGGGCCGGGGGGAGGGGGCCGGGTCGTCCGGGGCTCAGGGTGTGCGGCGCATGCAGGCCACGCAGTGGCCCGTGTACGGCAGGATCTCCAGGCGCTCGGCCGGGACCGGCTTGGCGCAGCCCAGGCAGGTCCCGTACGTGCCGTCCTCGACCCGGGCGAACGCCGCGTCGATCTCCTTGAGCACCCGCTGGATCGCGTCCTTCTGCGCGGACATCAGATGGTCGTCCGCGCTCTGCCCGGTCTCGGTGAGCGCCCGCAGCTGGACCAGCCGGGTGCCGCGCGCGTGTTCGAGGCGGCGGCGGGCCTCGTGAGCGGTCAGACGCTCGGGGCGGGAATCGGTCCGGGCGGCGTCGAGCGACATGGCGGTCCCTTCCGTAGGTCCTGCGCACGGCCCTGCGTGCACCTGCTGTTCCTGCTGTTCCTGCTGTTCCTGCTGTTCCTGCTGAGCCTGCTGAGCCTGCTGAGCCTGCTGAGCCTGCTGTTCTCGTGGTGCGTGCCTCCAGCCTTGTCCACGCGGCGGCGTGAACCCATCGGTCGCAGACCCCATTTACGCCGGGTCGCACGATCCACTCGGTACGGACATGGGTAGGCCGCGGCCCGTGAAATGGGGGCCGGAGCCCATCGACCGGGCGGGGGACGGCGGGCAGGCTCGGAGGCGGACAGGGGCCGCGACTCGTCCGGGTGCGCGATGCCCGACAGTGGAGGCATGACAGCCCGGCACATGAGGAGGCGGAACCGCGGTGTCCCTGTTCTGGCGGATCTTCGGACTCAACGCCGTGGTGCTGGGTTCGGCCACCGCGCTGCTGCTGTGGGCGCCGGTGACCGTCTCCGTGCCGGTGGTGCTGACCGAGGCGGTCATCCTGGTCGGCGGCCTGGTCGTCATGCTCGTCGCCAACGCCGCCCTGCTCCGCTGGGGCCTGTCCCCGCTGGACCGGCTGACCCGGCTGATGACCACCGTCGACCTGCTGCGCCCCGGCCAGCGGCTGCCCGCGCACGGCGGCGGCGAGGTCGCCGACCTGATCCGCACGTTCAACGCGATGCTCGACCGGCTGGAGCAGGAGCGCGCCACCAGCAGCGCCCGCGTGCTGCTCGCCCAGGAGGCCGAACGGCGCCGCATCGCCCAGGAACTGCACGACGAGGTGGGGCAGAGCATGACCGCGATCCTGCTGGCCCTCAAACGGTCCGCCGACGCGGCCGACCCGCCGCTGCGTGACGAGCTGCACCAGGCGCAGGAGATCACCCGGGAGAGCCTGGACGAGGTACGGCGCCTGGTACGGCGGCTGCGTCCGGGCGTCCTCGACGACCTCGGCCTGATCGCCGCGCTGACCTCGCTCACCTCGGACTTCGCCACGCACACCGGGCTGCGGGTGGTGCGCCGCTTCGACGCCGACCTGCCCGCCCTGGACCCGGAGACGGAGCTGGTCCTCTACCGCGTCGCCCAGGAGAGCCTGACCAACGCGGCCCGGCACGCCGACGCCGAACGCGTCGAGGTCGCCCTCACCCGCGCCGACGGCGCCGTGGTGCTGGCCATCACCGACGACGGCCGCGGGATCAGGGCGGCCTGCGAGGGCGCCGGCATCCGCGGCATGCGCGAACGGGCCCTGCTCATCGGGGCCGCGCTCGACATCGCCGACGCGGCCGCGTCGATCACGTCGGTCACGTCGGTCACGTCGGTCGCCGGGTCCGTCCCGGGCGGGACGGGCGCGGTCGGCGCCACGGACGCGTCCGTGGCGGCGGCCGGCGCCGGTACGCCCGCCGACGCGAGCGCCGGCACCCGTGTCCGTCTCACCGCGCCCCTGCCCAGCAAGCCCAGGAAGCAGCCCTGACCATGCCGTCCACGTCCCACCCCACCCCGCCGCCCGCGTCCGGCGCCGCCCCGCGCACGATCCGCATCCTGCTCGCCGACGACCACGCCCTCGTACGGCGCGGGGTGCGGCTCATCCTCGACCAGGAGCCGGACCTGGAGGTGGTCGCCGAGGCCGGGGACGGCGCGGAGGCCATCGAGATGGCCCGCACCCACGAGGTCGACCTCGCCGTGCTGGACATCGCGATGCCCCGCCTGACCGGTCTCCAGGCCACCCGCGAACTGGCCTCCCTCCAGCCCGACCTACGCATCCTGATGCTGACGATGCACGACAACGAGCAGTACTTCTTCCAGGCGCTCAAGGCCGGGGCCTGCGGCTACGTGCTGAAGTCCGTCGCCGACCGGGACCTGGTCGCCGCCTGCCGGGCCGCGATGCGCGACGAGCCGTTCCTCTACCCCGGCGCCGTCACCGCGCTGATCCGCAACTACCTCGACCGCGTCCGGCACGGCGACGAGACCCCCGACCAGGTCCTCACCCCGCGCGAGGAGGAGGTCCTGAAGCTGGTGGCGGAGGGCCACTCCTCCAAGGAGATCGCCGAGATCCTCTACATCAGCGTCAAGACCGTCCAGCGGCACCGCGCCAACCTGCTGCACAAGCTCGGCCTGCGCGACCGCCTCGAACTCACCCGCTACGCCATCCGCGCCGGCCTCGTCGAACCCTGACCCGTCCGCGACCCATGTGTCCCCTGCGACCCAGGTGAGAGGGGGAGGCGCATGCGCCCCGCGTACCGCTCCGCCCTCGTCCCCGCCCCCGCTCCGGTCTGCGGTTCCCGGGCGTACGCCCTGCTCACGGCCGTCCTGCTGCTTCTGCTGACCGTGTTCACCCTGTTCACCGTGTCCACGGCGAACGGCACGGGTACCAGCACCACGACCACCAGCACCAGCACCAGCACCAGCACCACGAGCAACAGCGGCACCAGTACCGGCGGCACCAGTACCGGCGGCGGCCCGCGCGCCGACGATCAGTGCCCCGCCGCCTGTGCCGCCCCGGCCGGCGTCCGGCTGGAGCGGCACGGCGAGCGGCCGGCGCCGCCGAGCCGGCACACCGCCGCCGCCGCCCCCGTCGACGCCACCGCCGTACCCCCGCCCGCGCCCGCGCGCACCCCACCGGCCCGCGCGCCCGCGCACGCCTCCCTGAGCCATCCGGTCCCCGACCGCGACCGGGCCCCGCCCGCACCCTCCGGCGCCTGACGCGCACCCGCGCATCCCCATCCCCCTCTTCCCCCTCTCCTCCCCCACCACCACCGCCCGTGTTCCGCACGGGCGCGCCGCCGGAGGCCCCGTTGATCCGCTCCGCCCGGGCGAGGGCGCTGTTCGCCCTCGCCGTCATCGCCGTGTCCCTGTACATCGCCGCCACCGTGCCGGTCCGCCTCGGCCTCGATCTGCGCGGCGGCACCCAGATCGTGCTGGAGACCCGTTCCGCCCCGACCGCCGAGGCCGACCGCGCGGCCACCGACCGCACCCTGGAGGTGCTGCGCGGGCGCGTCGACGCGCTCGGCGTCGCCGAACCCACCCTCGTCCGCTCCGGCGCCCACCGGATCATCGTCGAACTGCCCGGCGTGCAGGACCCGAAGCAGGCGGCCGAGGTGCTCGACCGCACCGCGCAGCTCACCGTCCACCCGGTCCTCGGCCCCGCCGTCGCCGGGCAGGGGACGGCGGCGGAGAAGGAGGCGGCCGGGGAGCGGGTGCTGCCCGACGAGTCCGGGCAGCGGCTGCGCCTGGCCGCCACCGCCCTGACCGGCGAGGACGTCAAGGGCGCCGGGGCCCGGTTCGACGCGGAGTCCGGCGCCGGCTGGCACGTCACCGTCGACTTCGACCGGGCGGGCCGCGAGCGGTGGGCGGAGCTGACCGGCCGGGCCGCCTGCCGTCCGGCGGGCGATCCCGCGCGCCGGGTGGCGATCGTGCTGGACGACCGGATCATCTCCGCCCCGCAGGTCGACCCGTCGGTGGCCTGCGGCACGGGCATCGCGGGCGGCTCCACGCAGATCACCGGCGCGTTCGACGACGGCGAGGCCCGCGAGCTGGCCCTGCTGATCAACGGCGGCGCGCTGCCCGTACCGGTCGAGACGGTCGAACAGCACACCGTGGGCCCGACCCTGGGCGCCCGCGCCATCACCGCCAGCGCCTGGGCCGCCGCCCTCGGCACCGCCCTGACCGCGCTGTTCATCATCGTGGTCTACCGGCTCATGGGCGCGCTCGCCGCGCTGGCCCTGCTCGCCTACGGCCTGATCTCCTACGCCGCCCTTGCCGCCCTCGGCGCCACGCTGACGCTGCCGGGGCTCGCCGGGTTCGTGCTGGCGATCGGCATGGCCGTGGACGCGAACGTCCTGGTGTTCGAGCGAGCGCGGGAGGAGCACGCCGCGCGCGTGCGTCCGACCACCCGCTCGGCGCTCACCGCCGGGTTCCGCAACGCCTTCAGCGCCATCGCCGACTCCAACGTCACCACGCTCATCGCGGCCGGCCTGCTGTTCTTCCTGGCCTCCGGACCGGTGCGCGGCTTCGGCGTCACCCTCGGCATCGGCGTCGTCGCCTCCATGATCAGCGCCCTGGTCGTCACCCGCGTGCTCGCCGACTTCGCCGCCTCGCGCGCCTGGGTGCACCGGCGGCCCCGCCTCACCGGGATCGCCGCCACCGGCCGGGTCCGCGCCGCGCTCGCCCGCCGGGACCCGCGGCCGATGCGCCGGCCGCGCCGCTGGCTGGCCGCCTCCGCCGTCGTGCTGGTGCTCGCCGGCTCGGGCATCGCGGTGCGCGGCCTCGACCTCGGCCTGGAGTTCACCGGGGGCCGGCTGGTCCAGTACGACACCGCCACGGCCGTCGACCCCGAACGCGCCCGCGCGGCGCTCGCCGAGGCCGGCTTCCCGCGCGCCGTCGTGCAGGCCGCCGGGGACACCGGCCTGACCGTGCGCACCG
The DNA here is from genome assembly GCF_039543625.1 of Streptomyces similanensis. Classification (NCBI taxonomy): domain Bacteria; kingdom Bacillati; phylum Actinomycetota; class Actinomycetes; order Kitasatosporales; family Streptomycetaceae; genus Streptomyces; species Streptomyces similanensis. The sequence goes on from NZ_BAABKC010000044.1 coordinate 325,115, forward strand.
GGGAGCTGACCGACGCCCGGACGGACACGCTCACCCGGACCGTCGGCGCGCTCGGCGGCGGCGCGGAGAAGGTCCGCGACGAGCTGATCGGCCCGAGCCTGGGCCAGGAGCTGCGGCGCAACGCGCTGATCTCGCTCGCCGTGGCCCTCGGCGCGCAGCTGCTGTACCTCGCGGCGCGGTTCCGCTGGCTGTTCGGCACGGCGGCGGTCGCCGCGCTCGCGCACGACGTGGTGATCCTCGTCGGCGTGTTCGCGTGGCTGGGCAAGCCGGTGGACGGGGTGTTCCTCGCCGCGCTGCTGACGGTGATCGGCTACTCGGTCAACGACTCGGTCGTCGTCTTCGACCGGGTCCGCGAGCTGGTCCGGCGGGACCGCCGGGCGCCGCTGGCCGACGCCGCCGACCGCGCGATCGCGCAGACGCTGCCGCGCACGGTCAACACCGGCATGGGCGCGGTCCTCATCCTCGCCTCGCTGGCCGTGCTCGGCGGCGACTCGCTCACCGACTTCGCCCTCGCCCTGCTGATCGGCCTGGCGATCGGCACGTACTCGTCGGTCCTGACCGCGGCTCCCCTCGCCGTCGAGCTGGACCGACTGCGGCACGCACGGCGGCGACGGAGTGCGCCCCGCGCGGCGTTCCCGCTCCGCTGAGACGAACGTCGCCCCGCGCGAGGCAACGCGCCGGGTGCCATATGGGTCCATACGGTTGTGCGCACGGAGGGCGGGGAACTGCTCCGAGGAGCCGAGCGGTGGTACGGCGGCGCAGGGAGCGGAAGGACAGGCCGGGGAGACAGCGTGAGACCGGGAGCACCGGAAGGGACACGGCGTGGACGTGGGACGGTGACCCGGTTCGCGCGGTTCGTCCTGCGCACCCTGCGGGGCGAGTGGCACGCCATGGTGGTCGATCCGGTGCGGCGGCTGGCACGGCGCGGTCTTTCGGGGCTGCTGCTCGCCTTCGTGGCCGCCTTCGGGGTGATCTTCTTCCACGCGATCGCGCAGCACCCGCGGGGCGAGACCGTGGTCCGGCTCACCGGCGGCGTCCAGGCCGACCTGCCCCTGTGGCAGGCCCTGCTGCGCACCCCCGTCTCGCTCTACGTCCCCGCCCTCGACCTGCCGGTGTGGGCGGGCATCACCCAGCTGTTCCTGGCGTTCGCGCTGGCCGAACTGACCCTGGGCCGGCGCCGCACCCTGTTCATCTCCTACGCCACGACCCTGGCCGGCACCCTCACGGTGCGGGTGATGCTCGCGGCGGGGCCCGGCTGGTGGGGGTTCGGGCTGCCGCCGGAGATCGGCCACGTCCTCGACACGGGTCCGTCCGCGGCCGTCGTGGGCCTGTTCACCTACCTCGCCGTCGTCCGGCGGGCGCCCGTCGTCTTCTTCCTCACCGGCGGCTCGATGGTCGTCGAGTCCGTGCTCAAGCCCAACCTGGCCGGCCGCGAACACCTGATCGCGGTGGCCACGGCGCTGGTCCTGGCCCTGATCGACGAACGCGCCTGGCGCGTACTGCGCCGCCGCGGACTCGCGGCGCGCGCCGAGCGCGGGCCGGCCGGTGCGGGGGCGGCCGGTGCGGGGGCGGCCGGAGGACGGCCCGGACGGCCCGGCGGGGGC